>NZ_BMFT01000001.1:924610-1232814 GCF_014639155.1 Paenibacillus segetis | reverse complement strand
CATCAAATTCGAAAAATGAGGTGGCACGAAAGGATATTTCGGAGCTTTTTAACTCGACTTTTACCACTGAAACGACTAAATCATCCATAGCTTCTAGTCGCTCAATATCAATCCTCCAATTGCCTGGATATTCACAATTTGCCCTAACGAATTCATTCACATTAAAGCTCTCATTTGAATTATTCCAGTTGATAACAGCGTCTTCTGTAAAATATTGAAACAAATTATCCCAATTCTGTTTATCGATTTCAGCCCATAAATCAATGATCTTCTCTTTATTTGCCATTACTTCACCTCGTCCAATAAGAATTCACAAGTTATTCCGACCCCTTCATATTAGCACATACGTTCCCCCTTTAAGATGAGTTTTATCTCATATAAAAAAAGCCGATTGCACGTGCAATCGACCTGTATCTGACACCACTCATCGTGGTATACTCTTCTACTCTTGCTTTGATGAAGGGTTCCCTATGGTAACAGTAATCTTGGTCTCGTCTTGCGGGGCGCTAATCGCTATGATCCCACTCTCCGAACCCTGGAAAGGACGGACTTCGATCTGATATACATCAACACCTGTTCCAGAAATGAGTACAACATCCTTGGAGAGCAATGCTGCGCGGGGATGATAGATCAAAGTCTCACCACCGGACGGAACGTAGTCCACTTTTATGATGTCCGTATCATAGTCGTAGTGGTAACCTACAAGCAATCCACCTGTTGCCTGTGGATAAGCACGTTTTAATGCTACGGAGTAAGGTGATTCCTTGAATCCATCGCACCAGCACCAATAGGTGTTGCTCCAAAGGTTTCCTTCAAAAATGGCAAGCAATGCTTTGGATAGCTCGAGGGTCGCAGGATGATTGGTGAATGCTCCCCATTCCCCGATCAAGGTAGGAATGTTCAAACGTTCCTGCACCTTGCGATGAGTTGCATATATCAATTCAACGCGATCCTGATTATATATCTCGTAATGCTCCGTATCGACTACCAGATCATAACCATGGGGGGCGTAGACCTGATGATGAACAACTGTTCCCTCATCGTCCTGTACTAATACCAAGCCAGACTCCACTGCCATATTAGCAAAATAACTAGTTTCAAGCATTAAGAAGCCGTCCGGGACAACCGAACGAATCGCTGCTGCTGTTTTGTTGAAAAAAGGGGCAAGTACTTCACGCTCGAATACCTGAGAGGCGTCTTTCGCACGATCAACCAAAACTCGATAGATATCCATATCCGCCATGCCTTTGAGGATCTCTTGTTTATCCTCTTCATTGAACCAGAGCGCGGAGAGTTGTTCCATGTCGACTTCAGTCATTCCCATAACGGACTTGGCATAAGCATCGATAATTGCACCAAACACCAGTTGTCCACTTGATCCAGGATAAGGTTCGTTCATCATATCGTAGCCAATGATATTGGTACAATCGGCAAAGAATTGGGCTGCATATTTCCACATCGACGCATAATGATCCTGTAAACCTATCCCATCACTAGCGGGAGCGTTAGCCCAAAAATGATCCATTGCACGATTCAGTGCCGGACTTTCTAGATACGCATCACTCCATATTTGACCAACTATATGGGGCAGATTATCTGAGAAGGTCGCCCATTCAGGAGCCCCATCACCATAACGCGAACTATATAAATCCTGATGCATATCTAGAAAAACGTAAAGATCGTTTTGCTTAGCCCAGATGATTTGCTGTTTGATTTTAGCTAAATATTCGTTATCATACACACCTGGTTCCGGCTCCACACCATCCCAGATCAAACCTAAGCGAATCACATTGAACCCTTGCTCATGAAACCATGTGAACAGATCTTCACCGCAAGGTTCCACATAACCTTTGGCTTTATCCTTACAGACCAAGTTCACACCACTCAAAATTACCTGTGCCCCATCTTCATTTACAATACGTTGCCCATCCGTTGTAAGCTTCTTCATCTCTATTCTCCTTCCTCCATTTCAGTTACCGGAATGTAGATTTCAATGTAGTGATTGTTGTACTGATTAAATAGATTAATTTCAAGAGAACTTCCAGCAATCCTTAAACCACGTTTACGGATGAATGCTTTCATTTGCTCGTAATGATCATCTAAATCGGCATAACAGTCCTTGCTAATGATCACGCATTTTCTAGCACAAAAGCGGGGCTCAAATTTCTTGAACACGCCTGCAGTTTCATTCATCGGAAAGGTGGACAAAATCCCATTATGCAAATAACTGTGATAATTGCCCACTAGAAGGTTCTCCATCGACACGATAGAAATAATATGGCAGAAATCGAGCCACTTCTGTTGGGTACTGATTTTACTTAACTGCTGTTGCACTGTGCTCCCAAGCTTCTTGTCTGTACTTTCCATAACAGAATCCGTTAGAAACACCCAGCTAGGATTACTTTGAACTAATTCAATGACATCCCTTTCCTCGAAACGTTGAAACTTATCATTCAGAAAATCAAGCTTATGGGACAGATGCTTCAAATAGATCAACTGCCGATCGATATCCTTCTGCTTATGAACTAGCAACTCGCGCATATCATGCAAACTGTCATCTGTAAGGAGTGCTTGGATACGTTCAATAGGAACATCCATGGCTCTAAGCATTCTTATGGTGATCAGAGAATCTAACTGTTCAAGATAATAGTAGCGGTACTTATTGACGTCACGATGAGATGATAATAATCCGATCTTGTCATAGTAGCGAAGCGTATCAATCGGGATATTCAGAATATTGGATACTTCACCAATCGTAAATTTAAGCTTTATCATAATGCACTCACCTCCACCTTTTAAGGACCCCCTCTTCTAGCATAATTACTGAATGCAGATATCTCTTCCTCTTTTTTCTTATCGAATGGATAGAAAGAGATCGGGATTAGACCGATAATTACAGAAACCAACGGGATCAGACCCGTGGCCACCCTGATACCGAAGACTGCGGATTCAGATTGAGTTGCCGCAAGACCATCGTAACCAAATGCACCAATCACATTAATAAAGATCACAGTCTGTAAACTAGAAAATGCAGTGATAAATATTGAGAACAGACCGTTAAATAGTCCCGTTTTCCGTACACCGGTAGAACGCTCGTTGTCATCAATAATGAGTGCTCCCACTTGCGAGACCGCAGTTCGGATGTAATTCACTGTAAATACAATCATGATGTAAGAGGCGGCTACGGTCCAGATATTGCTAGCGAAAAAAATACCAACATAACCGAGTATAGCCGTGAGCGTTCCCCAATAGATACTTATTTTGGTACCACATCTCTTAATGATGTTACCCATGACCGGCAAAAAAATGAGAGCGATGATATGAGTGCTCGCATCTACAATCGTAGCGGTTAAACCGTCCGATTGCATCACATCATCCATATAGTATAAATAAGGGGTAAAGTAAAATCCTATAGGTCCAATCGTGATAATGGAATAAATAACATAGGTGAGGAATGGACGAGATTTTATAATCTTCCAAGATTCCTTCCAAAGATTATTCCCCTCAAAATCCTGGTTATTAAGGGATTCATACATTTTGGCATCGTCCCGTAACCCTCTTAAAGCCAAGGTGAAAAATATCGTTTCTGCCAAAATGACCGCGCTAAAAACCGGGATAATTACCTCACGTTTCCCATCTCCAACTAACAGTAAAGTTGGAATCATCGTAATTAGAAATGACAACGCTTGCGAAATGTAATTTTGTATGATGTTGACATCAACACGCTCTTCTTTGGTAGGGGCTGCAATTAAAGTATAAGATTGATAGGCCACACTGTAAGCGGTTGCAGCAGTGTCGTAAATAAATAATTCTACGGTATAGAGTAGGAATATCAACCACTGATCCCAAGACGGACTGGATAACATCATGAGAAAAGAGGAAATGATCATAAACGGTACAGTTACGCGCATAATGTAGACGTATTTCCCCCGATTCGGACGGTGTCTCATCTTATCAATCCAGACGCCGATCATCGGATCATTGATGGCATTCCAAATATTATAGATGAGGTACACCCAGCCGACATACTTAGGACTCAGACCAATCATATCCGTATAGTACTTAATAAACACATTATGTATGAGTACGCCCCCTACAGATAGGACAGGACCAGGGAGTGCAAGCCGCCATTTCTGCCCCATGGTAAGCCCTGTACTTGTAAAACGAAAGGCTCCTCGAATGGAGTGTATCACCTTTTTCAAAGGTATCATCCCTTCTCACAATTAGTACTCTGATCCTGTTAATATCCTTCAGCAACTCATCTTGCCATCATTATAAACTATGGAGTTACTCCAAGCTCAATAGGTTATTACAAATAAAAAAAAGGTTAACCAAATGAACTGGTTAACCTCTTGATAAGAAGAAATCTAGCCCCATATTCCGATAAGTAATATCCCAAGGAATATGACCACGGAACAACAGATTCGTTTCAATCCCTGCTGCTCTTTCAGAAGCAAAATGCCGAGGAATGTAGCGAATACAGTACCTATTTCCCGTAGGGGACTAATATGAGCCATCGGAGCCTGCTGCATTGCAAAGAGAAACAACAGATAAGAACCCGGATTCAAAATGGATCCTATAATGATGGTTGGTTTATTGTGCTTTATTTCATCCCAGATCTTCCGAGACGCTAGCACAGCTGGAGTCAAACCAAGAACGAAACCGATATTAGTCACTTCTAATAACGCTATTGGAGAAATATGCTGCAAGTTAAGCTTATCTACGAACACGTAGCAGGTTGTGCATAAGCCAACACATAATGCCATCAATACAGGCTTTTTGCTATGTATCTGCGAGTTTGCTTGTTTGGTTCTGGGGCTAATCCCACTAAGGACGACGAACCCGCTAAGCATACATATAATCCCGACCCAACCGAATATCGATAGGGACTCGCTAAGAAAAAGAACTCCAATGATCGGTACGAGTAGCGTACTCGTCCCCCGCATAATGGGGTAAATCTGTGATAGATCACCAAGCTCATAAGTTTTGGACAAGAGCCAAGAGTAAATGGCTTGTAAGATAACAGATAACAATAGAAGAACATACGAACTTGCATTCATCGGGTTCTGCCACAGCTCTATGATCAATACGGGCAACAGAACGATGGTTGCGACCATCATAATCGACCATAAGAAGACACTCTTATTACGGCTCTTCTTGGTAAACATGCTCCAGACAGCATGAGCCATACCGGAAGCTATGACTAGGAGAATAGGTAAAAGCATTTCAGATGTCAGCCCCTTAGAAGATTAACTTTCTATCGTAACATTTGGATCATGAGTAGGTTGTTCATTTACGACAGAGCCATCTTCTAGACGAAGCCAGGTGTCGAATCCTTCTTGCTCCTGAGTCAGTTGAATGACGCGCGCTCCCCGCATAAATCCTTCTTTACCGTAAGTATTGTAGCCACTTGCCCGCCCGTAGCAAAGCTTAATTCCATGCAAGGTACCACAATAATCGTTGATATGATCATGCCCACAGAAGGTCCCCATCACATCGCCCATCTCAAGCAACGTCGTGAATAATCCTGAGTTGACGGTCGGACAGCATACCTGCTCTAATTTATGTCCATAGCAGACTTGTGTGTCCCACACTTCCTGATATTCAGGAATCGGAATATGGAAGAAAGCAAGCGCCGGAAGTTTATTCGCTGTGCCCTTCGGATTTAGCCGAGAGCTCTCCCCTGCAAGCCAGTTCAATTGATCTCGCTGAATCCAGTTATATCCTGGTACATGCTCAAGATTTGAATAGTCGCCCGAATCAAGGAAATATAGATTAGCTGCTGGATTTCCTGCTGTATCTACAAGTTCAACGGAATAATTCCCATAACCAGATACATCTTTTGGTCCGGACTCCGCTACAACATGTCGATGTGATAATGCCACTTGAATTAATTCTTCACGTGTAATCCTGATTTCCGTATCATGATTTCCGAACACAAAAGCCCATGGACAGCCGCGTTCTTCCACAGTAGACACTGCGTCACGGAATGCCTGTGCTGGATCTTCACATTCAGCTTCTCCAGGCGAAACTGGTGCGGAGTAAATAATATCTCCTGTAAAGACAACCAGATCAGGTTGTTCTACATTCAGAATATTATCCATCAATTCGCGGGTACGTTGATCCTCGGCTCTTCCATCCTTCCAATGAAGATCCGTAAATTGTACCATTTTAAAAGTTCCGTCTTTCTTAAAAGTTAAGTGGCGGTTCATCGTAAGTATCCCCCTTAGTCCTTTGACTCATTTACACGACCTGTTGATTAGTGTGTTATTATGTGGTTTCGAGTTGATTCTACTTCCGATTTCACAATCTGTCAATCCATTTTTTACATTGCGTTAACAATTATATATAGACTATATGTATATAAGAAATCCAACGTATCATACATAAAAAAAGTTGATTCAGACATTAAACTTCAATAAATGATATGCTATTATTTTCGGTCTATCTTGACAAGTATAATAGTGGGGAATAAACTAAGTGAAAACAACATAAAAACACATGGATTTTCAAAAAAAATAACTATATAGTGTATACTTTTGATGTGTATTGTACGAACCATGATCTTTGAAGTAACGCTAACCAACTATAGGAGGAATCATCCTTGTCCTTAACCTATGAAGAACGACGGCAGACAATACTCGCCCAGTTGGATATGGACGGGAAGGTGCAAGTGCATGCTCTGGCCGAGTTATTTAATGTATCTACAGAAACCATAAGACGTGATCTAGACCGATTAGAGAAAGAAGAAAAACTGAGAAAAGTGTATGGCGGAGCAGTTCGGGTTCGTTCCGAAATGATCGAGCCAGTATTTCTAAAACGCTCCCAAATGCAGCGGAATGAGAAGCAAGCTATTGGAAGACTTGCAGCTTCACTTATAGAAGATGGGGAAACAGTGATGTTAGACAACGGTACAACAACGTTGGAAATTATGCGGCAGCTCAAAGATCGTGCCGATGTGACAGTAATTACGAACTCCGTGGTTATTTTGAACTGTGCGTTGGAAGAATTCCAGGGAAAAGTTATATTTGCCGGGGGTGAGGTGAATTTAAGTTATCAAGCTGCAACAGGAATTATCGCACATAGCATGCTGGATCAGTTTAAGGTCAATAAAGCTTTTATATCGGCTGGTGGTGTCTCGCTCTCAGATGGTATTACCGAATATAATCTGGAAGAGGCTTTGTTGTCGCGTAAAATGATGCAACGAGCAGAAGAGTCCATCCTTGTAGTAGATCATTCCAAGTTCGGAGTCACTACCTTTGCCCAAATTGCCCCGATTGAGCAAATTTCCATGATCGTTACCGATCCAGGTTGTTCTCAAGAATGGATTGATGCACTCCGACGATTAGATATTGAGATAATTGTAGGGGAAACATATTAGGAAGCGAATACTTAGAACAACCGTTTTACGTAGACAAAAAAAGGCATTCCCGCAAGCCTTACATTTGGCCTGGGAATGCCCTCCTAGTGTCTTCTTCTATGTATATTTCGATGATTCAGCTAAATGTTAAGCACGCCGCTCCTCTCAACGATAGTCAACCATTGTTTAGCAATAAGATCATGACCGGCAGCCGTTGGATGCACTCCATCCCATAACCAATAAGCTGCATCTACTCTTTGAGCAGCTTCATTAAATAACTCCTGTAACGGAATGTGAACAGCGTTAAATTGTACTGCTAGCTCCCGGACAACGGCTTGATAGTTCTTAATCCGCTCATCCCAAGCCGCCCACTGTTCTACAATCCCACCCGCTTTCAGAATAAATGGCTCACAAAGAATCAATTTCGTGTGAGGTAATACTTCACTGGTCTCTTCAAGTACATGTCGATAAGCTCTCTCAAAACGATCTGTTACTCCACTCGGCTCACCGTTCATTATTCTCCATGCGTCGTTCACACCGATCAGAATACTGATAATGTCAGGGTTCAGACTAATCGCGTCTTCATTCCAACGTGCATATAGATCGGAGATCCGATCACCACTTATTCCCCGGTTATAGAATTGCAAGCCTTTCTCTGCAAACTCATTCCCCAATTTCCCACCAATGATATACGCATAGCTATGTCCTAGAATATGATTAGGATCGTCGTCGCGCCCCCGGTTCCCGTCAGTGATTGAATCTCCTTGAAATAGAATAACTTTGTTGTGATTAGTAGTTGAAGCAGTCATGAATCATCATCCTTTGCTTAAGTTTACTAACAATAAAATTAACATAACATCATATCGAAAGGAATAGCTCATTAGTAAGGTCAATAACAACATAATTTTCAGTAAAGTTAAAAAAAAAAGCCATCCATAGTCAATTGGGATCAGTCCCAATCGACTACAGATGGCGAAAATCAAAAAACTAAATATATTAATCTAGTTTTACAGATTCAAGTGCATAAGTGCCGTCATCTAGAACACTAAATGTAAAAATAGCTGAAGTCCAAGCATTAAAACCACTAAAGCCTTTTGGTGTGTAGAAGTATTGAAATGAGGCAATTGTATCTCTGAACTTTCAAGGTCTGATACTGTCACAGCTTTCAGTGCTTTAGCATAACTACTTACTATAGAGCTCGTATTAGCGGAGACTATATTATCAACTGATTTCTTAAACTTATCTTTATTGTATTGTCTACCTAGAAAGTAATTTTGATTCGTGAAATTGTTATCAGAGGTTTTCTCTGTCACATGACAATAGATTTATGAAATAAAAGATCGAATGAACCTAGTTTTTGCACAGTGTCAATTTCAATTTCGAATATTCCATTATGATTGACATCCGAATAAAAGGAAAGTATCCCGTATTCATTAGTGGGCGATTTTATTGAAAGGCTTGACCTAAACGTCCCGTTATTCTGTAAATTGATTTTCCCTTCAGATAAAAAACCATGGCCATCTTCTATTTGATAAAAAATATAATTTGACTTCAATCCTTTTACTTCCCCTGAGATCGTGAAATCTAATTGAGAGATTACTTCCGGTTTCTCAACAAGTTCAATAATTACTTTATTGCCGCTCTTGCATCCAGTAATAATGAATAGACTGATAAACGCCAACAGTAAGATCTTATTCATTTCGCCTCTAATGTTATATGAAGGACAATGTTTGTTATAAAGAAAATTCCCCCTGTACTCTCTGAGGATTCCAAAGTCACTTCATAATAATAATTATCTCCAAGCATTATTATGGCCGATGCCCCGCTTTCAGACATGTTCTTAAGCTTGATGAACTCTTTTTTTATATCATCGTCCTTTTTGTACTCAGGTGGAACTAAATTAGAAACCTGAGTTGCCACAAATGTTTCAGCGTGTCCTAACCAAGGATGATGTCCTTCAAGAAATGAGTTTACAGTTTCTTCGGTGAGATGCTTAATTTCACCCCTCGAATAAAATGGAATTACATCGATTCTAGCCTCTTCATATTCCTTCAAATCTAATGAGTAAATCGTAGTTACGATTTCACCAACATCCCAATTTAGTTCATCCTGTACATTGTTCAATGTAGGACTTGATTCTTCCGATTGAGTCGGTGTTGAAGCAGGGATTGATTGTTTCATATTTTTAAACTCATTGCTAGAGCTACACGCGACTAATGTTATTAGTAAAATAAAAACGAAACTTAGTTTTTTCACGATACAATCCTTTCCATAATTTTCTTAATATTGTATCATGATTATCCAAAAAAATATCAATATCTAAATTGCACTGCTTATCGTTATTGCTGTTTAAACGTTTCAACATAGGCCTAATATCTTCAAGTACAAAGAGTGAAGATTTTATTTATGTGCTTCCCATTTACATTCCATTACTTCCATCTCACTAAAAATAGCTTCAAAGGAGGATTTTTCAGGACTGCAAGCGTATAATCCCAGTTGGATTTCACCAGATCCCTCAAATAAATGAAAGATACGCATTTGCTTAAAATGCACTCCGTCATATGAATTTTCAATACAAAAATCGCTTTCCCGACGACTTAATCTGTAATACATTATCTTAATATCTGCGCTAATGTCTGTAGTGGCCCAATCAGAATAACCCTTGTTCGTAACCACACTCCCTAACCTTTGAAACTCCTCATTTTCATATTCCATGGCCACCTTAAACCAATTATCACTGTTTTGATAAATAATAATTCCGCATTGGTCATAACGATGTTTACTGTCAAATTGCGTTTTGACTACAAATGAAAAATGCTGTTCTTCTGTCTTCCACAATAAAGCCGGAGCATTATCATTTTTAAAACCATAGTAAGTACGCTGCCAGAAATCGGTTTCAGGGTCCGTTCTAATGATGATCTTATTTTCCTGAATAGAATAAACTGTAGGTTCATGAATCCAAAATAGTTGTTTTGAATCAAATGTCATTTTACGTACCTCCTATTTAGGCTTATAGTTCTATAGCCCCCGTGCTTTTCCCTTCAGAAGTAGATTTCTTCCTCAGAAAAACATTCAACTGCTCTGAAAATAGGAACATCGCCGCTGCACAACCAACCACATAAATTGGAAAGATCCCTACTGTTGAGTTGGTTGCAATTAATCCGAAAAGTGGAGGAATCAATGTCGTTCCCGTATAAGCTAAAGCCATTTGGTATCCCATGATGCTCTGTGAGTGCTTTCTTCCAAAGCGTACAGGCGTTTCATGCAGCATGCACGGATAAATAGGAGCAAGACCCAGTCCTATGATCATAAAACCGACAAGTGAAAAAATGGACGGTAATGGCAGAAGTAGAAGCAATGCGCCGCTAAGGGCGATGATCTGTCCTCCCCGAATGAGCATACGGTTACTGATCTTGAATGTAATAAATCCGGCGATAAATCGACCCGCAGTGATCCCCCCGTAATAAAGGGAAACCCATTGGGCTGCTACTGATGCAGGTAAATCTTTTACATTCACCAGAAAGCTGCTTCCCCACAAGCCTACGGTAGCTTCAACACCGCTAAAGAAGAATAAAGACACTAAAGCCAGCTTGACCCCTTTTATTTGCAATGGTTTTACTGATTCGATAGAACTGTCCTCAAAAGCATCGATTCCATCTTTTCCATCCTCAATTGAAGTAACATTGCTGATCCTCTCTACTCGTTTCCATAGTGGAAGCGTCAAAGCAAGAATGATCACGAGTCCAAACTGAATCATGGAAACCGTAGAGTACCCATGTCTCCAACCGTTTTGCCCCGAAATAAATTGAGCCATAATGACAGGACCAAGTGTAGCCCCTACTCCCCAGAAACAATGTAACCAGTTCATATGATGTGCTTTATAATTTGCAGCAACGTAGTTGTTGAGCCCCGCATCTACAGAACCTGCTCCTAATCCAAGAGGAATAGCGCAGAGAAATAACCATACAAAGGAAGGAGCGAAAGCAAAACCTAATAATGCAACTGCGGTCATAATGCAGCTCACCAGTGTAACTTTGCCCGTTCCAAATCGTTTCAATATTGCTCCACTTGTCAAACTAGATACGATGGTACCCGCAGCGATGACCATAAACAGCCAACCAGCCATCTCCAGTGGTGCTCCCAGTTCAGATTGCATCACGGGCCATGCAGAACCTAACATGGAATCAGGTAATCCCAAGCTAATGAAAGCCAAGTAAATAATAATTAAAAAGAAAGTAGCCATAATGTTCAATCATTCTCCTCGTTGTTTGTTCATACTTAATCCAGAAATCATCAGGTCAAGCCCCAGGCTCTGTAATCCGGATAAATAATCTTGTTGCCAGTCACTTATTACAAGCTCTGGAAGATGCTCTCCCGGAATATATAGGCCACTCTTACCCGCAATTTGTTTGATTGCAGAATCGTCTATTTCCTCGTGATTAAAAATAATAGTGTGAGGGTTAATTACGGCGGAGAACGTTGCTACCAACCGACTAATCGCGTCAACTTTTTGGCTTTGTAAAGCTTCCGAGAAATTCCGATCATCATATTGCGGAACAAAGGATACCTCCCCTGAGAAAAATGTGCTCCCTCGCACTAGGTTCCCATTGACGATAATACCGGCCCCTGGACCATTCTGACCAAGATACAAATAGATCAAGGACGAATTATCTTTACTCTTGTTGCTATTGTGATACCCCAGAACCGCAGCGTTCATATCATTCTCCACGACAACTGGAATGGAAAAGTGGTCCTCAAAATGCCCTTTTAAATCAAATTGATCAAATGGCTTATAGCAAGGTATATAAATGATCTGACCATTCTTGACCGAACCGGGTACGCCAATTGCAATAGAACGGATTTTTGGATGTTTCTCCACAATCTCTTCAATGTGTTTAGTTACACTCTGCACGTCCTCCATTAGGACACTCGGAGTCTTCCCCTGTTCTACTAATTCTCCCAGACAATTAAATACCGTATAGTTGGTTTCATTCCTCTCCAAAAATATAGCTAATCCCAGCATAAATTCTGGGTTATATCTATATCTCTTAGCTCTTCTCCCACCGCTTGAATCGTCAATCCCGGATAACGTAATCTCCCCTTCCCTCTCCATCTGAGAGAGGAACTTACTAATGGTTGGGAAACTGATTCCTAGCTTTTGACTTAGTTCAACTTTTGTTGCATCTCCTAGCTCTAAAAGAGCGGAGCGAACGTTTTGAAAGATCATTTTCTTCATATCTTTTGGATTGGTCAATAAATCACTCATAGATCTTATCACCTCTTCAAGCAACTTATTTAACGCGTTTAATATGTAACACGATGATATCAGAAACAGATTTTAGAAGCAATGAAATTATGGTTGTTTATGATAATTTATTATGATTGAATTGCATTTATCATTGCTTTAGCTATCAGGCTCTGCTACTATAACGATAGTTATTAAATACGTTTAATAAGCATAAAACACGCTGAAGCGATATACGAGAGGAATGATTTATCACCATGAAAACAGAAAAACAAAAAATGTTAGATGGAGAACTATATATTGCCGCTGATCCTGAGTTAACGAAAGAAAGAGAACATGCCAGAAGAATTACAAGAGTCTATAATCAGACGGCGGAGACCGATAATGAACTGCGTACAAAGTTGCTCAAAGAACTGTTTGGATCAACAGGTAACAATCTGTACATGGAACCCAATATCCGCTTTGATTACGGATACAACATCTATGTAGGTGAAAATTTCTATGCTAATTTTGATTGCACGATCTTGGATGTCTGTGAGGTACACATTGGAGATAACTGCCTCATTGGTCCAGGCGTTCATATTTATACAGCATCTCATCCACTCAACCCATTCGAACGAAGCGCTGGACCGGAATACGGCAAACCAGTAACGATCGGGAACAATGTATGGATAGGTGGTCGTGCAGTGATTAATCCGGGTGTTAACATTGGCAATAATGTCGTTATCGCTTCTGGAGCGGTGGTTACCAAGGATGTACCTGATAATATGATTGTTGGTGGCAATCCAGCCAAAATCATTAAACAAATCGAACTATAAAATTATAGATTACAAAAACAAGCGATAATCATCCTTAGTAAACCTTTAAGGCGATTATCGCTTGTTTATGATTTATTCAACCGATTCAACATCACAATAGTACCTTCTCATTGCTGCCGCTAGACCTGAACGCAACAAAGCTCACATTCATTTGTCAGGATGTGTCGTATAATAAGATTTGCCTTTTTTCTATTTACATAAAATACCATGGAGGAGACCTACTGATGATGTGGAAGGACAAGTATACGCTCGGCGTTGACTTGATCGACAAGCAACATATGGAACTGTTTGAGCGAGTCGAAAGCTTTTTGCTCGTACTTCGCTCTAAAGAACCGTGGGAGCATAAGGTTCAGAAGGTGAAGGAAACACTTGAATTTATGAAGGAGTACGTAGTGAAGCATTTTCACGACGAAGAGTGCTATCAGAGAAGTGTAGGTTACCCCGATTGTAATCGACATTGTGAGATCCATGCGGAATTTACCTCCGAGGTTCAGGAATTCGTGAAATTGTTCGAGGCACAGGGCTATGAGGAACCTCTCGTGCAGAAATTCGCAGGCAAGCTGGTTGCCTGGTTGATTAACCACGTGGCCGCCACCGACCAGAAGATTGCCGATTATATCCACCGGTTGGAGGTAGAAGTATGACGGATTTGACCCATCCTTTTTTCAAGGCAACCCAGGAAGTGTTTCGACTGATGCTCGATCTAGACATTAAGAAGACGCCACCGGAGCAGCTTTCAGAGTTGAAGAATAAGGCCGTAAACGTCAGTATCGGAATCATCGGCGATTTGGAAGGAAAGATTGAATATTGCATACCTGAGAGCATAACTCTGGAAATTGTCCGAATTCTCTCTGGAATGGAGATGAAGGAGCTAGATGATTTCGTCACCTCGGCCATTTCCGAGGTCGTGAACATCATTAGCGGCAATGCAATGACCGGCTTGTTCGATCACCAGGTACAATGCGATATCCAGCCGCCATCCATCGAATATACCGATACATGCACTATTCAGAACAAATCAGACAAAGTACTCACGCTTGAAACCAGCATCGGTCAGCTTCATGTCGACATTCAGCTTGTAAGAAAAGTCGCATAACATAAATAGCGATTCTCTTAAGAGAATCGCGTAGAAGTATCCTTTGGATGCACAGTTTGCCGGGAAGCCCACGTCTTTTAGACAGAGGGTTTCTTTTTTTTATTCGTATTTTTCTATATCGTTTCTTTAATCTGATAGTTAACCCAATCTCGGAATGAGAGAATCCATTCAGCCTCCCGTGGATAGCTACTAAATGTTATTGATTCATGATACCTTGCCTCCAATGCTTCAATGACGTATGGTCTACCATAAACTCCTTCTGGAGCTTAAAGGATCGTTCAGCTTTTGAGACGTTTCTCTTAATCTACTAAAAGTTAAGGCTACGACACAGTTATATGTCGTAGCCTTATTAATTACTTACTTATCTTTCACCGCTCGATTTGGACTCTGCTATTATTTAAGTAGTTTACTTTACAACTTCAATTACTAGATTATCCAGCATGAAGTCCTTGTATCCATTGAAATCTTCCTGAGAACCCTCAACACCTTGTGTATCCGCAGGCTTATCCGTCGAATAGATGCCGAACCAGCTTTGACCTGATGGGTCGCCTGTCAACGTAAAGGAATACTTTCCTGATTTCGCATTTTTATCAGGATTTGCAGTCGATTTTAGCTCCGTCTTTGTAAGCACGCCGCTTTCTTCAAATGGGGCATTCCCTGTTACAACAGCATAAGTTCCATCCGTTCCTGCCTCATAATCAAACGTAATTTTATAAGTTACGCCTGGAGAGAACTTGAAGTTTTGAGGAATGGTCTGGTACACAAGTGTGTCCCCTTCTGTTAAGCCATTCGTTTTTAATGACCATTTGCCGCTAATCACATCGCTAACTGTTTTTTGGTTCCATCCTCTTTGTGTGTAAGGGGCATGCAGTTCAGCTAAATGTGTACGATTATCCTCTACACCCTCAATATTACCGATTACAAATGGATAAATCCCCTGAGCTACATTTTCAAAATCCTGAACAAATTGAGTGGTGTTAACTTTATTCTGAGCGTTGTTTTCAACAATTCGAATATCATCAAAATAGGTTGCGCCACTGCCAGCTACTCTAGAAAGCGTCAATTTTACATTGGATACATCCGTACCTGTTTCAAAGTATACGTACATGTTTTGGAAATAGCTTGTTCCATTCACGGTAGACGTCATTTGCCCATCCTCTTTGGCTTGCTCTGTTCCTAACGTATTATGTGCATAGGCTCTCACATAGTTTTTCGCAATCGATTTCCCCGTACTATTGACAAATTTCTCGGTTCCTGTCGTAATGCTCAGCCCTGCGCCCATCTCACTTCGATTATCTACACCTACATATGCAGCGTATTTCGTATTTGGTTTTAAATCGGTTAATTTTTGCGTTACGTATACATCTTTTTTACTATCCTTGATGGTCAGCATGTTATTACTGCCTTCACTCTTCGTAATGCTCACAGCATCCTTATCACCAATCATATTCCAATTCCCCAAAGAACCGCTATTGAAGCCTGCATCTACAATGTGCATTCCTTCGCTCCAGTTCACTGCTTTATTGGATTGTTCTGATTTTAAAATCACATATGGCGTGGAAGCTTTGGCATTCAACGTAATCACACCATTCTCGATCGTTACAGTTTTCATATTTTCCTTGCCAAGCTCTGTTAATTCATATACTTTAACATCACCACTCCAGCCAGCTGGAACCTTCCAATTCGTTACGCCGCCCTTTGTATTCCAGTGATATAGTTTTTGCTGATCTGCAGGCAATGGTGTGCCATTGCTATCCCAGAACCATGGAATAAGGTATTTCTCATCTCCTGGTTGACCTTCAAAAATAGATTTATCATTAAACATCATTGTTCTAGTACGATAATCATCTTTATTATTCGCAAAATCATTTGATTTACGAGTAATCGTTAACGTATTTTCCTTCGCATCATCCTGCAGCACAGCCTTCATACCTGGCACCCATGAATACGTCTCTTTGTTATCCGTCATTTGAACGGGCTCTCCATCTTCCCATTGCATCACTTTATAATGCTGAGAAAATTTCACTGGAAGATTGACTGCGAACAGATTATTCATATAAGCATGGTAGTCGCTTCGACCTTGCCAACCTTCAAAGTCCTTCATGCTATAACCACCAAGTAGCGGGGCGTCGGCATCACCGCCATAAGAAGGATAGTTACCAATCCAAGCATCCTTTTCATGGTTTCGGATAAACCGAGTCATGGTACTATTAATTCCTTTTAACGTATATCCACCATAAGTTAAGTCAGCGGCCCAATGCTGGAAGGTCGAATCATATTCGTTAGCAAAGCCCCATTCACTTCCTACGCGCCATCCAAGTGTATTAATTTCTTTGGTTAATTGGCGACTTGGCCAGGATGAATTATCACCCGATTGTCCATTTCCCCACACGTCTACATAAATGAAATCCAAATCATTTTGTGCTCCGCCAAGCTCATCATAGAAATCCTTAAAACGTTGATCTCGACCATTTCTCAGGTCATAATCTGCATCGATGTTAATTCCCTGATCAATCCAGTTCCAGCCATACTTATACGTGCCATCAGCATTTTTTAACAATCTAGATTCTTCAAAATATTTAGATTCTGGATAGGTCTCACTCGCATTCACATGAACACCAAAGCCTGCACCGTATTCCTTACCCTTTGCAAGCAACGTCTTCATATCCTCAGCACCGCCGATGCGCTGTCCAATGTCCGCATAATTCAGGTGACCTGAATCATGCCCTTCACTTCCATAGCCCTTCAGCAGGATTGACTGTCCAAGGCCATCCGTATTTAAGTACACCTTTTTCACGCCATCTAGCGCCATTAGGAACGGGTTTTGAGCTTGACCTCCGAAATTCATACTAATACGATACGCTACCAAATCAGGTACCTTCTCAGCACCTAACGGTGTGTTCATAATTTGTCTGAAGGCAATGGCACCATCTTGCCAGTCGATTTTATGGTCTCCATTAGCATCAGGCGTAATGATAACCTTTGCTGAAGGCATTTCATCAAACGGCATCACCGTTCCATCCGCGTATTCAATGGTTCCATCTTCCTTACGATATTCCGCGCCTTTTTGATAAGTCCAGAACGTACTGCTTAAACCCACGGTCTTTTCTCCAGCAAACACAGATGCTGAGGCTGTAATACGCTGTGCGTCTCTTTTCGCAGCAGCAGATGTGATGGGATCTGTTTTACTTGCCAAATTATTCTCTGAGTTCGTCCAAATACTTGCACTGAGATCCTCATTCGATAAAATTGCATATAAATAACCTTGTTTTGCTTCTTTGCTCACATCAAGACTCGAATCTACCCTTACTTCACGATCGCCATTGATATGGGTATTGGTTGACATCCTTGCTCCATTTAAAACAGCGCCAGACTGACTGCTGTTTACCGAAATCAGATTCTGATTTGGAATTTCAATGGTTTTCACAATTTCATGATCAACAATATTCGTAATATTGAATTCTAATATGTTATCTTTAACAACAAATTCGGCCGTAATGACAGCATCAATCTTGTTATCCTTATGAGCATCATTCTTCAATTTCATTTCATATACGATTTTGTTACCTGTAATTTGAGCTGTAACGATAGGCTTCACAGGAACATCATTAATCACAACGGTATCTAGCGGAGCCTTCTGCCCCAAAAAGGTTTTTCCCTTCCCCTCACCTGTTTTCAATGTGTACTCAATTACTCGAGGGAAATTCCTATCCACAAGGACACTCATTTGCTGTGATTGAATGACAGTTTGTGCTGAAGTGATTGCGGTTTGATTCGTTTGAACAGCATTATTAGCTTCCTCTGCCATCGTTTTTGGAACAATTCCAAACCATGTAGAACATACCATACAACTTACAAGAAGCATGGCCGCTGCTTTTTTGCTTTTGTTCATAGAAACTATCATACGCTACTCTCCTCTTGTTGATATTTTTGGTAAGCGTTTGCATTCCTTTGTTTGCATATTTCTGCAATCGCTTCCATTGTTTAAGCACATCCCCACCTTATCTCACGGGTACCTTTCTAAGCAACATACATATTGCTCTATATTTTAGATATGTTGTTTTCGTATCCTTATAGCTCTCCAATTCTAAAAATAGGTATATTCAAGAAATCCTTCGGATCCCCCCCTCAAAATGCAGGGGTTCTACGGCCATCAAATGTGCAATGCACACCTTTCTTGATTAACTAAAATTACTAAATAACTAATTGATAATCCAACAATCCAAAATAGAAAAAAAGAAGCCTTATAAATCAAGGCTTCTCCGGTTTGAATCTGTAATGCGGTCAAGAGGACTCGAACCTCCACGTCATTGCTGACACTAGAACCTGAATCTAGCGCGTCTGCCAATTCCGCCATGACCGCATATTTCTTAGCTTTAGAGGATGTTCTCTTCCGCAGCGACAAGTAATATAATATCACGCAGCAATAAGAGAGTCAATAAAATTCTAATTATTTTTCATTTGATTTTATCAAAAAGAATCCCTTTAACCAGAGGTAAAGGGATTCTTTCGTATCTTAATTTATCGCTACCCACTAATCCAAAACATCATCAATCCAGCGGTGATACTCTTGGCTCCTTCGAAGGACGAATATCATAATTACGATCTAATTTCACAACATTTCGATTTGGTCTTCTAATTAGTACTTGAGTGTCGTCCCAAGCGACAACGATACCTCGAATATCATTAGCTTCGATTGCATCGCGGACGACTCTTACCTTCTCACCGGATAGTCGGTAGGCGTTCAATTGCTCATCTGATATCATGGATATCTCCCTCCTTTACTCTTATCTCAAAGAAGGACTCCGCGATTAACCTCGGCGGAGTCCACTGTATAATATGATACTTAAGCCCTTTAAATGGAATGAGCTTTTACCTAATTAACGCTGTGCATGTTCCTTACTATCGTTTGTTTCGAACCAAAAATCAAGCACCTTTGCTGACATCACTCGTTGTTCCAGATACCCTACCTGCTGAGGGCTGAACTGATCCTTCCAAGGTACAGACAGTTCCTCACATAATCCCGCAATCGTTAATAGCTGCGACCAGGCAACATAACGTTTATACCAGAAGAACTGAGGATGCTCAAGCATATAGGGATAAAGGTCATCAAACTCCGTATGTTTACAGTCCAAAGCACGTTCGAAAGTAACCTTTGCGTCGGCTAATTTAGAAATGAAAAATTCCGTGTTTACTGCTGGTTCATTTCCCATTCATATGCCTCCTCTCCTAGTAATCATAATTATAACTAAAAAATGAATACCTGCAAAGGAGTGTTACAAAAATCGTACATTATTTATTCATCAGCGAATGTGATCTTGCCACCTTCTAATGAAGAAATGACTGCAAGTGATTCAAGCCGAATTCCTAGCTCACGAATCGCTTGTGCACCAGGTTGAAAAGCTTTCTCCACCACAATCCCAGCCCCAACCAGCTCAGCTCCAGAACGCCCAATAATTTTGATCAACCCACGTGCAGCATCCCCGTTGGCAATGATATCATCGATGAACAAAATTCGATCATTCTCTGAAATAAACTCACGTGAAATCAAAATATCGGTTACGATCCCCTTTGTGAATGACGGTACCCGTTCGCACAACATATCCGCCTCCGCAAGAAGTGTCTTCTTCCGCCGAGCAAAAATCAATGGAACTCCTAATTCATAAGCTGTCGCAAATGCGATTGAAATACCCGATGATTCTACCGTCACTACCCGCGTCACACCGTCATTACGAAACCGCTCTGCAAACTCCTTACCTAATTCCATCATCAATTGTGGGTCCACCTGGTGGTTCAGAAGTGCATCCAGCTTCAGCACCTGATCCGAGACAACCACACCATCTTTCACAATTCTTTGCTTTAATTTCTCCATATTTTGATATCCTCCCTAATACAAATGCATCCATCAACAAATCCGCAAGTAAGCTCTTTTTAAGAGACAGGTTCCTCACTTGTTACCTGTTGTTTACGTGTTATCCATACTACAGCCGCACTAATGATAATCACTAAAAAAATGACAGACATCACGATAAGGAATCGTCTATGACCATGTACATACGGCATAATTCGATGCCAACGATGTCCTAAAGCCCGTCCAATTAACATAAATGTACCGCACCAAACAATAGATCCTATTCCAGCATAAAGGACATAAACCCGAAGTTTCAACTGATATACACCGGATAAATATGATGTCACCTGACGAATTCCAGGAATAAAATAACCGATCAATATACTCCAAGTACCGAACCGTGTAAACCAAGTCTCTGTTTGCTTCAAACGTTTCGGCGTGATCCATATCCATTTCCCATATTTATAAAGAAGAGGCTTGCCAATGACGCGTCCTAAAGTATAACTAAGCATCATTCCCGACAAGCTGCCCAATACAGCAACCATAAAAGTAATCCAGAATGTAAAATGACCTGAAGCCGTTAATCCACCAAATGTCATAACCAAAGTTTCATCAGGGACCGGAACACCCAGAAATCCTAATGAAAGTAAGCCAAACATAGCGAGATAACCGTACTGCGCGAGATAAGACATGACTTCATTCATCATATAAATCCACCTTTCCGGGAGCGGCAGCAACTCTGGAGGACAAGTTTGAGTCATGTCCTGTTCCCGGCTAACATACCTTGTACTATATATAGCACATCCGCCGGGGGGAAAACTATGAAAAATGCCGTAAAAGTTCTACAAATTTCTTTTACCTATATCGGCACCGTCGTCGGAGCCGGTTTTGCTACGGGTCAAGAGATACTCCAATTCTTTACGAAATACGGAAAATGGGGTGTTCTTACCATAATCCTAGCAACGATCCTATTCATCTGGCTGGGTACCAAAATGATGCTACTGGCCAACAAAATAAAAGCAACATCATATGAAGACTTAAATCGAAGCTTATTTGGAAATACCATCGGCCGTTGGCTCAGCTTGTTCACACTTATCGTTCTGATTGGAGTAAATAGTGTCATGCTAGCCGGAGCTGGATCGGTATTTACAGAACATCTTGGATTTTACTATCAAACTGGGCTTGTTGTCACCATAGTCAGTACTTATTTGTTACTTGGTAGAGGAATCAAAGGTGTGATGCAGCTCAACTCCATCGTGGTTCCAATGATGCTTATCCTGTCGCTCACGATTATTTTTAATACGATGGGATCACCCGACGCTGCTCACTTCGTCACTCTCACTACGGATAAGAGCTTTTTAGCCACATGGGCTTCCCCACTTATGTATACTGCTTTTAACCTTTCTATGGCCCAAGCTGTGCTTGTACCGATTGGGAGCCATACAAAAAGTCGCAAAGTTATCATCTGGGGAGGTGTGCTAGGTGGAGCTGGTGTCGGATTCATGCTTATGGCCGGTCATTTCGCCTTATCTGCTTATATGCCTGGAATCGTTCAGTACGAAATTCCAATGGGTAATATCGCCGAACAATTAGGTACCGCAGTTCAATTAATTTACATTTTACTTATTTTCATGGAAATCTTCAGTACGTTTGTCGCCGACATTTATGGAGTAACCTTACAACTCAAACAATATATTAACATTTCGCCCAAAATCATCTCGATATTTATTCTGCTTCTATGTTATTTGACCAGTCAGTTCGGCTTCAGCTCGCTGCTAGCGGTGTTATATCCAACCTTCGGATTGTTTAGTCTACTATGGGCAGTCATGCTAGCCGTATATAAGCCAAAAAAAACATAACAACCACTATAGATGTATAATCTCCGCAGTTGGGATGGTTGCCAGCACCTCATCTACAACGTGTTTGTGACACGTCATCATGATGACTTGATGTCTGCTGGACACACCTTTCAAGACGGATAACGCTCCTGCTAAACGAGAGGCATCGAAATTGACAAACAAGTCATCGAGTAGGATAGGGAGTTTTCCCTGTCCTGAAACAGCCTCTGAAAGTGCGAGCCTCATCGCTAGGTATAACTGTTCTGCACTTCCCCGACTTAGATAAGTACTTTCAATCGGTCCATGTTCACGATGTTCTGCCATAAGTTCCTGGCTACCCATTTTCAGAACAATCCTGCGATATACGCCACCTGTCATTTCTGCAAAATAGTCCGAAGCCAGCCTCAATACTTCAGGTTGTCGCTCTTCCTCATATATTCGCCGAACACGTGAGATCAATTCATTGCATACTGCCATTACGGCATATTTATCAATGCTCTCACTCAAAGCTGCCTTGTGCTCAGCAAATTGCTGGCTTAGATCCTCCTGCTTACCACGAGCCTCTAAACTTTCCTGCTCGTGTAGCAGCCTGCCACGTCTTTCCTGAAGGTTCTGCCAGTCCTTTTCTATATCAGCCGCTGTAATACGCGCTTCCTTCAAACAATGTTCAAGTTCCTCCTCAGAGAGGCTTCTTAACAATAGCTCCAGTTGTTCCTTCTTCTCATCTTCTAACCCACCGAACATAACAAGATCACATTGCCGAATCTCCTTCATTAGGATTTCACATTTAGCAGCATTTGCCCCAAGACGAAGGTAATCCTCCCCATCCTTGGCTTGAGCCTCCGCCAGTAAATGTTGCTCCATACTCATGACCCGGTTCAGTCGATCGTCATAACGCCCTCGTTCCTCTGCTAAAGGAGCCATTCGTATAAACAAGCTATCCCAGCGAGATTTCAAGGCTTGTTGGTTTTCTAGTTCCACTATTACTTTCTGTAGCTGTGAAACTGCAGTGTGTGCATTTGCTTGAGTAAATATATCTCCTCGAAGAGATAGGCAACTGGACTCAAACTCTTCATTTTCCTTCTGTAGCGCGCTTATTTTATGAGACAATCCCTCAAGTCGACTAAGCAACTCTCCACCCTGCTCCGTAAGACGGAAGATTTCCAAGGTAGCTTCTGGAGAATGGTCCCTTGGTAATTTACGCTCGAGTAACCAAGCTTCCCATTCCTGCGCTAGATCATCGAAAGCAGCTTCACGGCGAGATAATTCTCGCTCTAAGTCATGTAATTCATCCACCGCCGCTAGGACTCGTCCGCGGCAATTTAAACTTTCAGTCTCCAAAGATTCATGACGCTGATCCCATAGATACCAGCCTTCCATCATCTGACGCAGTTGTCGCTCTTCTTGCTCCCAATTCGGAACATCCTTAAGTGATGTATTCCCCACAGCTCGTCCTGCCGCAGACAAAGGATGCCGAATAAATGTAGTCAATAACTTATTTAGCCGTTCTTCCGCTGAGGTTGCGCTTCCGGAATTTCCAGTACTACCAGAACGCCGTGAAGAGGACCTACCGGAAGATTTATTACCTCTAAAGCCGATCCAAATAAATAGGTCCAACAATAGGAGAGTCCCACCGCCAATCACAGCATTCCAGATCGAGTGAGTTGTCAACCAAAGCCCTATAGGTAACACCACGGTCAAGGTCGCACTTCCACCAAGTAAACGGTAATACAACGAACGCATACGCTCCTGGACCATCACTTCCGCAGCCGTAGTCCTCGTTTCAAGCAGACTGGACATGGATAACTCGCGCCAGCGTTCTAGCTCAAGCTTTATCACACTCCATTGACTTCGAATCTCATTTCGATCTTGTGAAATAAGAACATCAAACTGACTCATTCCCAGAGCCTTGCTCTCTTCCATCCGCGAGACCGCAGCTGTGTATGTCGACTTTAGGGAAGTTACTTCTCGCTCCAATTTGAATCGTTCATTCTGCAGCCGCTCCATTTCCTTGTCGTACTCTGCAAAACGATTCACATATCGACGTACGGCTTCTCTTTCACTTACCGTACCCGTAAAGGACTGTAAATCCTCGTTATTCCATGCCGGATTAATGCTACGAAGACATTGACCAAGTTGGCCTCGAAGACTTAATGCCTCCGCCTCTAGTTCTGCTAGCTGACGAACCCTTGATTCATAACTTGGCAATCGAGTTGCCAATGAGTTTATTTCTCCCGCCCGGTCTAAGAGTTCTTGATCTATTGAAAGTGAGTCCATCTCCGATCGCAAGGCATCGTTACGCCTTACATTTTCTTTGATCTCTAGGAGTAATCGCTCCTTCTCCTCCTGCAGTGCTTCCCAGCGAATCAAACCTTGCTCCGGAAATTCTTGAAGGTGAGGTAGAGCCGTGAGCTCAGCTCGCAGTGCTTCACGTTTAAGCCAATGACTTCGTATCTCTACTGCCTGTTGAAGCTTACTTGTTTCTTTCCCACTTAGAGAGCGCTGCTCAGTGCACTTTGTCAGTCTGGACTCCACATCTTCCAATTCAACCAATACTTCGTTATACCTTGGCAATAATGATTTAATACCCTCGGCTTCTTGACGGATCCGCTCTAATGATTGCATCATCTGGGCAATTTCTTGATTACGGCCACGGGGCCTGTACAATTTATCCATCTCTTGTACTAGCTTCTTCTCCCCACGTAGAACCGTCGATCCGCCACCAATTCCCGCGTGAAATAAAAAACGACTCATCTCTTCAGATTGAAGTGCCGATACCTCCTGTAATTCACTAAGAGACACAGCAAACAACTGCTTGAACATTTCCTTAGACATGCCACCAAGCAGATCTCGCTGCATTTCCTCCTGCGTTAATTCACGAAGATGCCCTTCTTGATCACTCCTTGTGATCCGCAAGCGATCGCCCCTCGTTCCAGACAAGACCTTTCCATCCGCATGTCCAGCATATCGCTCTATACTCCAACGAGCCCCATCCTCGCCCATCACAGTCAACATCCCACCGTGTATGCCACCTTGCGTAGGCTCGTATCGTAAAGCGCCAGAAGCCCGGGTAGGAATGCCAAACAACATGGAACGAACGAAACCTAGAAGCGTACTCTTTCCCGCCTCATTTGGACCGTAGAGGACCGTCATAGGACTGTGCATTTCCACGTCAACGCCGTGCAGGTGTCCAAATCCACTCACCTGTAGCTTCTCCAGTCTCATTGACCTACACCTCCTCTAGGGTCCTCTTCTACCAATAGGGAGGAGGCTAACTCCTGTGCCCGCCTCAAAAGATCAAGTCGTTGCTGAGGTCCTTCCTCCTTCAATAAGCCTCGAAGAACAGAATTATCCATCAATGAGGTCATGGCTGAATCTACGATGGAACCTAGCAGTTCTTGCTCACCTTCAGCTTTTGCCACTAATCGGAATAATTCACCCAGAAAACTGTCCTCCTGAAGCAGTAAAGCTGTGTCGATATCCATGCCTGTAGCTACCTTGAAGCCTGCTACCCACACGATCGATCCCATATCGACTATTCCAGTCCCCTTCTCCTCAAGACGTTGGTTCTCCCGTCTCCTCAGTTCTTGGAGTAGTTCCCCGCTTTCCCGCCCCGATTGAAGAAGCTTATGAAGTGGCCCACGGCCCGTAAACACCATCCGAACAATCTGCAGTCTCCCGGTACCACTTCGTCTTAACTCTTGAAGCTTGTCTTCGACCGCATCTTTCCAGTCTTCTTCACTAATCAGACCTTCAATTGAAATCTCAATTTCATTCCATCTAACATAATCAAGCTCATGGAAAACAGGATGAGTGACCCCGTGCTCATCCACATCAACAACATAACATCCCTTGGGTCCGGTTTCTTTGAGACTTCTGCCTTGAATGTTACCAGGGTAAATAATCCACGGTGATTGGCTTAAAATCTGGCGTTTATGAATATGGCCTAGTGCCCAGTAATCGTAACCAGTGTTTGCAAGATCACGTAACGAGCAAGGGGAATAAGCATCATGCCCCTCTTGCCCGTCTACATTAGCATGCAATAGACCGATATGGTACAGCTTCGAATCCGAATCCCGGTGAAACTGGCGTGATGTATTCTCCATAACAGCTGCGGTAGGATAAGAAATTCCGCTCACAACCGCGACTGTCTGTCCGTCACTCCGACGTGAAGCATACGCACTCTCCATTTTCGCACCAAAAACAGTTACATGAGGTGGGTGAGCCAGGCGAAGACGCCTACTATTCAGTGGATCATGGTTCCCATGAATAAGAAAGACGGGAATTCCATGCTGCCCCAGCTTATCCCAAGCCTCTCGTAATCTAAGCTGTGCACGAAGTGAAGAGTCTGAAGCATCATAGATATCACCACTAATGACGATGAAATCGACTTCCTCGGATATGGCAAGGTCCACCAAGTCTCCTAATGCGGAAAAGGTGGAGCCCTGTAAATATTGGCGTAACCGCTCAGGCACTCCAGACATTCCTGAAAAAGGAGTATCCAGATGCAAATCAGCAGCGTGAATGAAGCGAAATGACGTCATATGGTCTCACTCTTTCATTATTTGTATTGCAAATACACTTTTTTCAATAGATATACAACGCGATTCAAGGAATAATGATTCTTAGCTTGATCTGAACCACTTCGCGCTAGTTCATAGCGAAAAGCCGGGTCCATGATCAACTTCTCAAGTGCGGTCGATAGGGCAAGTGGATCCTCAGGAGGAACAAGTAATCCATTGACCCCATCCTCAATCTGTTCCGCAATCCCCCCAATATCGGTACCTACCAGGGCCAGGCAACATAACGCTGCTTCTGCAAATACCGAACCAAACGCCTCTGCCCGAGATGGAAGCACAAATACATCAAAGAAAGGCATAAATTCTTCAGGATGCAGGGTATATCCATAAAAAATAGTCTCTTCATAGATACCTAAACTTTGTGCTAGTTCTTCTAGATCTCGGCGAATTGGTCCATCACCGATAATGTGCAACACATAAGCATGCCCCTGTGCCTTTAGCTCAGCACAAGCCTTCAGCAAAATATCGAGTCCTTTGGCAGGAACCAAGCGGCATACGGTTACAAGCTGAGTTACTTCATTTTCGTGTGGAACTGGCTTAAATCGCTTCTCATCGAAACCGTTTGGAATGACACTGATAGCTTCCGGATGATTCACATAAGGTGACAAATACTCCATAAAAGAACGAGAAGAGGTAAACATTCGGTCACATCGATGCTCGAGCTCCTTATAAATCGAGGTCAGAAACCGATGTTCCAATCCATTTTCCTCAATCCCCCCGTTCAAGATCAGCTCACGCTCGTAACTGGAGTGAACACTCATCATAACTGGAGTATTCGGGAAAACCTGCTTCATAACTAGCCCGGCTATTGGATGATGGGCATGAATGAGATCGAAGGGGCGCTGTAATCTTAACTTCGTCCACCATAGGTAATCTCGATAGGTTTGAATATATTTTTGCACAATAGGACTTTGTTCGTACTCATGCCAATCAAAGGTGTCAAATTCAACGAAGTCAGTTCCTTTGTTTCGAATACGTTTAGGCAGAGAGAACAATTCCATCTCCCAATGAGGAGGATTAAATCTGTCTTGCAAGTAAGGAATCATTGAAGATACGCCCCCGGGCTGTTCCGGAGGAAAAAATAACGCCTGTAACAGTTTCATAAGCGTTCTCCTTTGCACTCTCTTTCACTTTGGCACATTTTCGGCCTTCCTCTCCATTATGCCATAGGCAGGAAAGAACATCCATTCCCCTTTCACGATGATAAGATATTTAGTTCACCCAAATGAATTGAGCAATTTTGATGTTAGTTTACAATATGATTTTAGATTTAACATAAGGACTTCTGTACTATGGCAAATACCTGATTTTATTTATATAGTCAGGAGTCCATACCTAATTACTACACATACATACAATACCGTATCCCGTTAATCACGGGGAGAACAATCCAGAATGTGAGGGAGGAATAACAATGGGTGATTTTTTAGGGGCTGGCTTTACTTCCACAGGTGTCATTTTGGTTCTGTTCATCTTGCTCGTTATCGTATCCTGTGCCTGCGTTCGCATCTAAAGGCATGATCAGCACAAAAGCGGAAGGACCCTGCTAGAGGGTTCTTCCGCTTTTTGTATTAAGGCGCCTTGTAATCAAGTATTTGTATAAACTCTTGAAACTCAAAATGACCTAACCTACAAGCAGTATTTCTCTAATGCAGCTTTTACGCCTTCATCGTTATTAGACAATGTTACATCATTCGCTGCAGCCTTAACCTCAAGTGGTGAGTTTTCCATTGCGATACCTAGTCCGGCAAAAGTTAACATCGTCAAATCGTTAAAATAGTTCCCAATGGCCATAACTTTCTCAGCCGGAATTCCTCTTTTAGCTGCCAAATTCTGTAGCGCCGCACCTTTGGAAGCTTCTTTGTGCATCAAATCAATGAAAAAGTCGCCACTACGTAGCATATTGAACTCTTGGGACCAGAGGCTCCAATCCGCATAGACCTTATCCAGTTCCTCCATAGGAGCCGTTACCGTAAATTTAACGATAGGTTCACTGAAATCAGCCCAGCCAGGAAGCTCCTTTGGTTGTATCATAAATTTGCTATACAAATCCAAAGCTTCCTTACTCAATCCTGCAGCTCCCTGAACATAGAGTGCAAATGTTGTATTAACATCAAAATGGATATTGTTCTTGTGGCAATAATCAATATACATTTCCAATCCATGCGGATTTAGTGCAAATTCATTAACAACATTTAGGTTACGTGTATCAACCGTTGCTGCACCATTATGAGTGATGATATATCCTTCCAATCCAATCTGTTTCATTAGGGGAATCGTGCTGTCTGGCGCTCGGCCGGTACACAACACAATTTCTGTACCTTGCTCTGCGATCTTCCTGATGGTCTCTATCGTTCCTTGTGTCAACTCATGATGGTCGTTTATCAGCGTTCCGTCTACATCCAATGCAATCAGTTCGTATTTCATCTCTGTCTCCTATTCGTTATATATATATTGTTTCTCATCCCTCCCAAACCCTCCCTTACCATAAGGGAGGGCCCCAAGGGCTGCCGCCCTTTGGATACCCGCTTAGGTAACTTGAGAGGTAGAGAGGCGCTCCTGCTCGCTGTCCCCTTCGGGGATGCGCTATAAGTTGGTGCGTGGCACGCTATTCCCCCTTCGGGTACGTCTTACTTTTGGCTCACCCGGGTTACCATATAAACATGCTGGATAGTTCTGCTACTTTCGACTCACCCGGGTAGGCCCGTGCTACGAGCCGCTTGTCGTCCCTTCGGGACACGCTTTAATTATGTTCTCCTGCCATTATGGCACAGGGAGTTACTATTGTGGTTACACTGTTGTTGCCTGCTGTGAGTCGCTCTCCCCTGCGGGGATGCGCTTTACGTTAGCGCAGGTCTACTTACTACATACTTTTTCTGATTCGCGAGATTATTCGAGAGAGAATCATGATTGGGAGTGGTGATGAAGTAACGAAGAGGAAATTTGGAGCTGGAGAAGCGGACGCGTTCGCCTTTATCCTCAGATTTCATCCGCTTATCGCGGCATAGAATCAAGAAATCTGAGGATAACAGCGATCGAAGGCCCAAATTTTCTCGCAGTTACGACCTTTTCACCACACCACACTATTTCATTCTTTCTTATAATGTCGCAGCGAATCAAGCTCAGACTCAGTTAATTCGCGAAAAGCACCCAACGAAAGTGACTCGTCCAACGCTAGCGGGCCCATAGAAACTCGTTTCAAATAGATCACCTTGGAGCCTACGGCCTGAAACATCCGCTTAACTTGATGGAATTTACCTTCGGAAATGGTCAGTGAAATGCGGGACAACACACTCCCATCTTCCTGCAATAATCGCTCTAACACCTTTAATGAAGCTGGAAGCGTAACATATCCATCATCAAGCTCAACGCCTTGTTTGAATAGTTCTACTTCACGTTCACCAACATCACCAAGTACATCCGCTTCATAGGTTTTCGGAACATGTTTACGCGGGGAGAGTAAGTCATGTGCGAGTTGTCCATCATTCGTTAGTAACAATAAACCTTCAGTATCTTTGTCCAAACGACCTACCGGAAACGGTGAGAATACCCGGAGATTTTGCGGAAGTAAATCCAGCACGGTACGATCTCGCGAATCCTCAGTGGCAGAAATAACACCCGGTGGCTTGTGCAACATAATGTAAATAAACTCTCGATATACGACCGGTTCCCCGTCCACCTCAATAACATCATTATACGGGTTACTTTGTAATCCGCTATCTTTTACAACTATTCCATTGTGAAATATTCTACCTTGTTTGACCATCTTCTTAATATCAGCTCTTGATCCATAACCCAAATGGCCTAATATTTTATCAATTCGTAACGTTTGTTTACCTTGACCTTGACTCATTTACTAAGTCCACCTCCAGCCCGCAGGATATTCATTCTTGAGTATGCCGTCCAGCCACTTACCCCAGCCCAAGGAGTAGCCATCTACAGTAATCAGAACATATCCTTTGGGAGCGACATTCTCATGACAGTAAATACGGGAAGCTGGGATCTCTAACGTCTCTCCCTTTAAATAGCGGACCGCTTCTCCATTTTCAAGAGTCAAACGAAGTGTTCTTACCGCTTCTCCAGACCGTAATGCAGTTGCAAGCGGATGTCCTGGAGCGAACCTTCCGTTCTTAATCGTACCTACATACCACCCTGGGCGGACTGTTTTAAGACCTTGAAGACGCTCTTTAGAAACAGGGGATTGATAAATATGACCGCCAAATAACACCTTTTCTCCTAAAAAATCAACTCGCAGCTGTTCTTGGGCAAAATGATCCCAGATCGCCAGTAGTTCACGCTCATCCGGTTCTTTTACCCCATTATCCCTACGACTGCCACGCAGGCGATCCTTCTGTTTGGATGGACGCTCTGGTTTCGCCGGAATTGAATTGTTACTTTCTGCAACGTATAGCTCGTCTCCCAGATGGGCTTCCCCAATCCGTTCAAGAACAGCCAGGAAATGACCTTCACCATCAATGTGGTGTGGCCAGAGTCTCCCACAGCCAATCGTTTGAGCCGCTTTATCCGCTGAAAAATCTCTCTCGCCTTTTGTTTCTGTTACATGGCTCAACCAGTCGGGACGTCCAGGAGAGAATCCGGTGTTATGAGGGAGAGGAATAAGCTCAAAGTCATCATGCTCCTCCAAAAAATCCGCAATAATCGCCTCGTTCTCCTCCGGTGCAAAGGTGCACGTCGAGTATACGATTCTCCCGCCCTGCATCAACATTGTAGCTACCGTCTTCAAAATATCGCGCTGCATCTCGCTGTATTTAGTTGTCCAATCATTCTCCCACAGCCGCGCCATATCTTCATCCTTGCGAAACATGCCTTCACCCGAGCAAGGGGCATCGATCACAATTTTATTAAAAAAGTGCGGAAACGACTTTGCGATTCGTTCCGGTGTCTCATTCAATACAACCGCATTGCGGACACCGTAAAGTTCCAGATTTTTGGCGAGTGCCTTCGTCCGATCTCCACTAATATCATTTGTAACAAGTACACCTTGGCCCTGTAGTTTAGCCGCAATTTGCGTTGACTTACCACCAGGTGCGGCACAAAGATCAAGTACACGGTCCCCGGGATTTACGTCAAGCGCCTCAGCAGGCGCCATCGCACTAGGTTCCTGAATGTAATACAGACCCGCATGATAATAGGGATGCTTTCCGGGCTTGACCCCCTCTTCCACGTAGAAACCAGTCGGACACCAAGGAATTGGTCTTAAATTGAAAGGTGATATGGCTCGGAACGACTCCACATCAATTTTAAGTGTGTTGACTCTAATGCCTATATAGCGAGGATTATCATATGATGAGAGAAATGCCTCATATTCATCGCCAAGCAATTCTCTCATTCTTTGCAAAAAAGTTATTGGTAATTGAACCGCCATCGTTAACCATTCCATTCATGTCCGTATAAAAAAACAAATCTATTGTACCATATCCCCTCTAAGAAAATAAAAAAAAGAACCCGTCTTCGTAAAGATCGAAGATTCGGGTTCTCATTTAATTATTACGCTTATTTTGCTGCCTTAGTTCATGCTTGGCGCCCCGCTCTGGCCCCCGCCGCTGCGGAACGTTTGGAACAATGTCCAAAGACGTCCTCTCAAGTGAACGAAGTAGCTCCGCATCTACAATCTCAATCGTCAGATCATAGTAATCAAAAGGTTGATCGTGATAAGCTTCCAATGCTCTGGTATACACTTCAACCTCATCTCGCAGCTTACCCAGATTAATTCCTAGAATATCGGGAGGATATGCCGCAAGCCGTTCGGCTGCAGAGCGCAGCATCTTCACTCCACCGGTCACATTTCCGTTTCGGAAGTGGTATAGTCCCACTGCTACCTGGAGAAGTCCCTTATAGAGAGGATCTTTATTCTGTTCGAGCCAAAGCTCCTCTAATACCTCATGACACTCAAAATAATCGCGGTCACGGTTAAAATAAATTAGATAGGCCACAAACTGTGGCTTATAATTCATCTCCGGGTTCCTCTACCTTCTTCACTGCTTTGATCTGACTTTTCACTTTGACAAGCAGATCCTTAATCCCGTCCATGTCATGGTTTTCCCAAAGATCGTTAAATTGCCGCTGCGCTTCAATGGCCTCAGACACCAAATGATAGAAGTATAGCTTATGAATCGCAGCCAACAGTAAAGTAACGACATTGGAATCATCTTCAAAGCTCTTTTGTGCGATCAAAATTTCCTGACGGATGCTGGACATCTCGCTATCAAGCACAGCAGCAGCTTCTGCAGCTTTCTGTAGCCGTCTGCGCATTTCATCAGGCAAGCTCTCCCGATATTTATAATTAAGTGAATGTTCAATTGTAGCCCAGAAGTTCATCGCAAGTGTACGAATTTGGATCTCAGCCAACACAATTTTTTGACCAAGTGCAGTCTGAACTGGATATTCCACAATCATATGAAAACTGCGATAACCGCTCTCTTTGTAATTCGTAATATAATCTTTCTCAAAAAGAACCTTTAGATCCTTACGCATCCGTATATATTCCGCAACCCGGCGAATATCTTCGACGAATTGGCACATTATCCGAATTCCCGCAATATCTTCAATACCCGTTTCTAAATCTTCCATGGACACATTAAGTCGTTTAGCTTTGTCTAGAATACTCGATATCTTCTTAACCCGTCCGGTTACGAATTCAATCGGTGCGTATTCCTCACGTTTCTTAAGCTCTGATCTCATCGTTTTCAGTTTGACTTTCAATTCCTCAACGGCTTGATCATAGGGTAGCAAAAATGTTCCCCAATCCCTACTATCCATCTTGTCTGCCTCCTATCTTGTGTAACTCGGATTAACGATGATCGGCGCCCACCGCTTCCGAAATATGGGATAATCCATCCCTTCGCAAAAGCTCTTTCAGACCGCGATGTATTCTGCGATTAATTTCCGGACCTTCATAGATGAGCGCCGTGTAAATTTCGACCAGACTAGCTCCGGCGCGAATTTTCTCGTAAGCGTCCTCAGCCGTAAATATTCCACCCGATCCTATAATAGGTAGCTTACCTGAGGTTTGCCGATAGACACGTGAAATGACTTCCGTAGACCTGGCGCGTAGTGGTTTCCCACTGAGTCCACCCGTTTCTTTAGCGTGGCCGTGACTAATACCTTCTCGAGATATCGTTGTATTGGTAGCGATCAATCCAGAGACGCCACTTTTTGCAATCGTCTCAATCATAAATTCCAATTCTGCGTCATTAACATCCGGTGCGATTTTTACCAATACCGCTTTCGTCGAACCAGATAACGCAGCCTGCTTAGAAATCTCTTTCATTACAGCATCAAGTAATACAGCAAGTTCACTTCCATGCTGCAAATTACGCAAATCAGGCGTATTTGGTGAACTAATATTCACCACAAAGAAATCGGCATACGGATACAATACCGAAATGCATTGCTCATAATCACGATGTGCTTCCTCATTTGGCGTCATTTTATTCTTACCGATATTGACGGCGACCGGAATACGTCTTGATTTGAGCGCGGCCAGAGACTTTGCCATCTCATCAGCCCCAAGATTATTGAATCCCATTCGATTAATCAGTGCTTCATCAGGCGGTAAGCGAAACAACCGCGGTAAATCATTCCCAGGTTGACCCTTAGGAGTCACCGTACCTACTTCCATAAAGCCAAATCCAATAGCGGAGAAGCCATCTACCGCCACGGCGTTCTTATCCAAACCAGCGGCAAGACCTACTGGTGAAGGGAAATGGAGACCAAACAATTCACTAGATAGTTCTGCTGATTCTGGGACTCCATACATCCCGCTTAATAGACCAACACCACCTGGAATTTTTGAAGCTTTATGTAAACCATTAATTACAAGATGATGAGCTTTTTCTGGATCTAATTTGAAAAACAAAGGCTTTCCTAGATTTCGATACAACACGTATTCACTTCACTCCGTTCTTTCCTCATACTCTCTCTATACTATATCCAGTTTAGCGGTTTCTTCGTCAAAAGAAAAGATCAACGTGTAGGATCATGAAAAGTCATACAAGACTGTAGAATTTTGAAATGAAAGCCGTTACAATAGGAGTGTATATTCCTGAAAGATAAGAGAGGGGAATGGATTCATGTCTACCAAACGCAAACCACCGACACTTCAACAGAAGAAGGACGAAGTCAACAAAAAAGCGCTCATCTGGTCAATTTCTGTGATAGGAGCGCTCATTATTCTATTCGCTGTACTACTTATAGTATCCCAGACTTAATCAAGCCAATGATATGTCCGGTGGGGATTGCTCTGATCCTGTTTGTTCACTAAAGCAAAACGTTGCTTCGGTACAATCTCAAGATCACTAAGAATCCCCTTTCCTATCTTAACCTTCGTCCCCATAGGTAATAGATCAAACAACTCCTCTACATCCTGCTTATTCATCCGAATACAACCGAGTGATTCATCCTTCCCTATACTATTAGGCTCATTAGTCCCATGAATTGCATAATTCGTATCTGATAGTTGCATACCACGGCTACCGAAATCTCCATCATCGCGTCCATTTGGATTTACTACTTTCTCCGATATTTTGTATGTACCTTCTGGCGTTCGATCTCCACCCAGTCCAACGGGGTAACTTCTCAACATAACTGAGCCACTTACAACAGCCAAACGATGTTGATCTAGATCAATAATAACTTCCAAAGGTTCAGTAAAATAAGGACCTTCTCCTTCAGATAACTTCCCTTGTGATGCGGAAGACTTACCATTCGGAACTTTACCGTTGGAATTAACATCCTCGGTATTTTTTTCATCACCTTTACTATTTTGCAATAGACTCAGCAACGGTTTAAAAGACTGCTTCATCACTTCGTTATTTCCAGCAATCCAATTATTCGGAAATGGTTTGTTCAATTCACTGAGTTCAGTTGGCCATTGACCGCTTCGTTCCTTAAAATGTTTCATTGCGGAAGAGAGAACAACAAGAGACTCCTGACTCGAAATCCATTGTTTGGCAGCCTTTTGAAGCTTCGAAGTATCAGGTGGCGCACAGCGACAAGCTACTTGATCATAAGATTGGAGTGTTGTCTTGCCGCTTGCTTTATTTCGATCAATTCCATAGACGACCGGCATATCATCATTCCAAATGAACCAATTACCTGTGCGCCCCATTGCAAGCACTTGGATCGAAGAAACTCCACCTGTACTAGCATCAAGTAAACCTCCGAGAGCTTTCATCCGATCATCAGCAGATCCTGAATAACCTTTCGCCGTAAAAAAAGGTCCTATTTCAGATGAATCTGAGTTTGTTTGTTGTATCTCGTTACTTGAACCTGCTATATCGTTATCGTCCTGCTTTGGTTCCTCTTGATCAACCCAAATCGATTCAACTCCGGTACCTAACACTTGTTCACCAGGAGCATGAGCAGATGGCGTCCAAAGCAATAATGCGAAAAGGATGATTACCCCGATCTTCCTTACAAGCCGTCCCCGCTTCTCTGCACGATGTGATTCTTGAAGTAGCCCAGCTTTGTAGCCGTCCCACATCTCCTCCGTCACTTTACTTGATTCAAATGCTTCGTAGACGCTTCCCGCTTGCATATAACAATAGTGTGCCTTTCCTTCCTGCCCTGTCGCTTCATACTCCTTACCAAGCAAGTACCAAGCCATTTTATTCTTCGGGTGGTTCTCCACATATGTTTTGAGGTACGCCGAGTTTTTCATCGAAATCCTCCATAGATCATCAGATAGTTTCTTACCATTTATATCGGCATAAAAACCTGTGTTGCAAAGACCAACAATTCATGAATTTAAATTTGTGACTTATTACCTATCATGTTTGAGATCAAAAAATAAACCGTTACCTGTGTGTACAGATAACGGCTTATTTTCACAAATCATTAGATCCAGCTTCTTATTGTTACTGTTCTTAACCTTCTTTGTTGAATGGGCAATCCGCAATTTTGATAGAATCTGTCGGGCATCCATCAGCTGCATCTTGCAGATCATCGAATAGATCTTCAGGAATTTCAACATTACCTTTGTTAGCGTCATCATTGTAGATAACTTCAGCCAAACCTTCATCATCATAATCATAAATATCTGGTGCTGTTGCTCCACAAGCTCCACATGCAATACAAGTATCCTTTTCAACCCAAGTATATTTCGCCATAATTATCTTCCTCCTGATAATAAACGGTACAAGTCCCGTGCATTATTATTAACTACACCAATATAATATAAACTGTGAGCAATTTCAATTGATTCGGTAGATTATTCCATTGATAATAGTTATCATTCCTCTTGATTTTCTCGGATATCGACCTTTTGCAGTGAAGTCCCCCTAATTTTATGATTTCTTATCAGTGTAGATGGATCGTCACCTAGCATACCTGCTGTTAGGACAGCATCTTCTCCAAATTTATCTCGAAGCATATCCATCACCTTCGTAAGTGACTCCTTCTTCGGTTGTTTTTCATATTCAAATAGGTCCAGTTGTAAGGCCGCCTCTTCTTTAGGGAGAAGATTTTGCAGAGTAATCCCTAAAAGTCGAACCGGCTTCCCTCCGCGGAAATGACGACGGTACAAATCACAGGCCTCTCTGTATATTTCTTCTGCCGATTCGGTCACATTACCAAGTGTCTGAGAACGCGTAACTGTTACCATATCGGGAGTTCGAATCGTAATTTGGATCGTTTGCGCAACCAGATTTTGCCGACGAAGCCGACGAGCTACCTGATCGGCTATATTAAGCATTACACGTTGCACATCCTCCATATCACTGATATCACGAGGCATTGTTGTAGTATGTCCAATTGACTTGTTCTTATCTCGTTCCTCTACGACTGGTGAATCATCTAGTCCATTAGCAGCTTGTTTCATCCAATAGCCATTTACACCAAATCGCTCCACTAAGAGATGTTCATCTGCCGCTGCCAATTGCCCAATCGTATAGATTGATAAGCGTTTCAGCTTTTCCGCTGTCTTTTTACCTATACCAAACAAATCGCTACAAGGTTTATCCCATAGCAATGCTGGCACATCGCGGATCCTTAACACCGTAATCCCTCTAGGCTTCTTCATATCAGACGCCATTTTTGCCAATAGTTTATTAGGAGCAATCCCAATAGAGCAAGGCAGTCCCAATTCACTGGCGACCCTTGATTGTATAGCTTGAGCTATATCAAGAGGCGTCCCAAACTGTTTGGAACCCGTAATATCTAAGTAACATTCGTCTATAGACACTGCCTGCAAGAGAGGTGTATAACTATACGCAATAGCCATAAAAGCTTTGGAATATTTGCGATAGAGATGAAAGTCAGGCGAAATAACAATCAATTGCGGACATTTCTTAAGGCCCTGACTAACCGTCATCCCCGTGGAAATACCCATTCTCCGTGCGGTGTACGAGCACGTTACAATGACACCCTTACGAAGCTCTACACTTCCGGCAACCGCTGTTGGCTGATCCTTGTATTTCTCCGGTTCCTCCGCTTCGTGAACAGAACAATAGAAGGCATTCATATCAACATGAAGAACAACCCTACCCTTAGTGGGGTAATAATCCTCAATATTTTTCAAGTGTGCTCCCTCATTTTTCGTGGGTTACTGTTATTACGTGTTCAAAAAGTCAGCTTTTCAGCACCGAGAAGGTTGAATAAAGCTAGGGGCTGAGGAGCGGAGCTTCACGTTTTCGGAGAAAACGCCTTCGAAAGCATCTACTGGCAGAACCTACGTGAGCACCGGAAGCCCCGGCTGAATTCAAGATTCGATGTCGATTCTGCAGCATGATATACCTCGTGATCAAAAGATGACTTTTTGAACTACCACTATTAGTGTCAGCATACCTTTTTTAGAAGAATCGGGTCAACAGGTACGTATGCAAAATAATAAAAACCATGTTACATTACAAGGTAGCAGGTGTTATAATTAAAAAATTATAATTAAGAGCGCAAAATTCAAGGACATCCAAAGGGGGATAAATTCCATCATGTCAAAGGCCATATCTATCTTCGACACTACATTGCGAGACGGGACTCAAGGCGAAGGCATCAGCCTGTCTGTTGACGATAAGTTGAAGATCGCTAAAAGACTGGATCAGTTGGGTGTTCATTATATTGAAGGCGGTATCCCGGGAAGCAACAACAAAGATATTGAATTTTTCAATCGGGTTAAGCAACTTGGCCTATCAGCTAAGATTACAGCCTTCGGGAGCACTCGCCGTAAAGATAGCAATGCTGAGCATGATTCCAACCTGAACAGTTTGATTCAATCCGGCGCACAAGCCGCCACTCTGGTCGGTAAATCGTGGGATTTCCACGTTCACACCGCTCTTCAGACATCTCTTGATGAGAATCTAGCTATGATTTACGATTCTATCGCTTATTTGAAGCGTCAAGGACTTGAAGTTATTTTTGATGCCGAGCACTTCTTCGACGGGTATAAGAACAATCCAGCCTACGCACTTTCCGTCTTACGCAAAGCAGAAGAAGCCGGGGCAGACTGGCTTACTATGTGCGATACAAATGGTGGATCACTCCCCCATGAGGTTCACGATATCGTTACCGTAGTGGCAGGACAGGTCACCTCCGCCAGACTTGGTATTCATACACACAATGACTGTGAACTAGCCGTTGCCAACGCCATCAGTGCGGTACGCGCCGGAGCGAAGCAAATTCAAGGTACGATGAACGGTTATGGTGAACGTTGTGGCAATGCCAATCTGTGCTCAGTTATTCCTAGCTTACAACTTAAACTAGGTTATAACGTACTAGAACCAGATCAACTTAAACAATTAACAAGTACCGCTCGCTATGTCAGTGAGATCGCCAATGTGCATATGCCGATTAACCAGCCGTATGTTGGCTCCTCAGCGTTTGCCCACAAAGGTGGAATTCATGTATCTGCGATCCTTCGCGATTCTCGAACCTATGAACATATCGCTCCAGAAACTGTAGGAAACCATCAACGTATACTGGTCTCTGAGCTTGCTGGACAGAGTAATATTTTATCCAAAGCACAGGAAATGGGTATTGAGCTTAGTTCGGATAACGATAGCACTCGCGATGTGATCTCCAAGATCAAAGACTTAGAGCATGAGGGATACCAATTCGAAGGCGCTGACGCCTCGTTGGAACTGCTTCTACGCCAAGCGAACGGTGAACTTAAAGAACTATTCACTTTCGAATCATTTAAAATGTTGGTGGAAAAAACAGCAGGAAATCATGTTGTATCTGAAGCTTTCGTTAAGCTGAACATCGACGGTACAAGCGTATATACAGCAGCCGAAGGAAATGGGCCTGTGAACGCACTAGACAATGCACTTCGCAAAGCCCTCATAAGCTATTACCCTGGATTGCAGAATATGCACTTGTCCGACTATAAAGTTCGTGTCCTCGATGACAAAGACGCCACCGCTTCGAAAGTTAGAGTATTGATTGAGTCTACTGATGTCACTAACTCATGGAATACTGTAGGAGTATCAAGCAATGTTATTGAAGCGAGCTGGGAAGCGCTAGTAGATAGTCTCCGTTATGCCCTTTTGCGGCAAACCAAACGAGCAGATTATGAAGAAATCCCTTCAGCTGGCCGGGGGTTAAATAACCATTAATTAAGACAAAGGGGACACCTATTCAGTATAGGTATCCCCTTTTTAATATCAATCTACTAACTTTTTTATTTTGGCTTCTAACTCTTCTGCAGAGAGAACGCCTATAACCAGTTCTTGTATTACTCCATTTTTATCGATCAATACATTTGTTGGAAAAGCAGCCCCGTTAAATTTACGAAAAACCTCTTCCTTCTCATCTAATAAAACCGGAAATGTGTAGTTATACGTTTCCACAAACTCTTTAACGTTGTCTATCTTGTCGTACTGCGTAACATTCACAGCATAAACATCAAGCTTGTCGCTATATTTACCCGCTAGATCAACTAAGTCAGGAGCCTCTTCCTTGCAGGGATCACACCAAGATGCCCAGAAATTAAGCAACAACGGCTTCTCGCGCTGCCCACCAACCTGATATGACTTTCCATCCAGCCCCTTGAGTGTGAACTCAGGTGTTGCACTCCCCGGTTTAGGTGCTCCAGCCGCAGCCAAAGCGCTCAATGATTCGCTATTTTGATCGAGATTAGTTTCTGTTTCTGATTTATCGGTAGTTCTTACAAAGGACAATAGTCCTTTCCCAGTGTTTCCATATAGGGCGACCCCCAGCAGAAGCAATAGGCCAATCAAAATCCATCTGTTTCGATTCATCCTACAACGTCCTTTATGTGATATGTAATGGTTAGTTTCTTTGCCATTCATATGCTATTGTATCCTTATTTCGCAAATTGTTTCAATTAAAAGATCTTTAAGAGCATAAAGTCATTGACTTAATAGTTAATTAACTCACAGCGATACTTGTACACAATACAAAACCGCCCGGTAATCCGGACGGTAATATCACGATCATTATTCGGTTCATTTTCCAGCTACCTAGCTTCTGCTCAAATAAGCGTAGAGATCACCCAAAGTAACAACCCCTCGTTCATTTAAGCGTTGAATGAGATTGATCCACAGCTTCGCTGTCATTTTTGCATCTTCCAATGCATGATGTCGCTGTGTAACGGGAATCTCATAAGCAGCTAACCAGTCGTCGAGTCCAGATATACCACGTGTTGGTTCTAACTTCCGTGCGATCATCATTGTATCTAGAACGCGGTGTCCCAAGTGAGCCTTTGTCGTCTTCCAGAGTGCAACATCCAGAAAAGCTTTATCATGTGCACTACCATGGGCGATAAGCACTCGATCATCCACAAATGACATAAATCCTCGTAAAGCTTCTAACAACACCGGGGCATCCTGCGCCATTTCTCTTGTAATTCCAGTTAACTCAACAATCCGCTCAGGTATCGTACAAGCAGGCTGAGCTAAAGAATAATATACGTCTTCGCTAATTTCCTGCCCTTCTACTTTAATCGCACCAAACGATAGAATTTCATCACCATAATGATAATGGAAACCCGTGGTTTCTAGATCAAACACAGCCGTCTTTAGTTCTGTAAGTGGAATCCTCAAAGATTCGGGTCTCCGCTGTCCCTTGGTCAGCGAGCGAACAAAGGCTATTTGTTGAGCGCTAGGAGCTCCAAGCATTGATGCAATACGTGGAGAACCTCCCCCATTTTTCAAGGTGTCCCAGAACCCACCATTACCCTTCATTTGCTCATTCATAACCAATTCCTCTCCGCATATCGATGCTGTCTCTGTAATGTGCGATACATCAGTCGCACCGTACTTAGAGCCTCCCGTAGCTCTAGTCTAACTTCTTTCTGTCTGATCAAAGTCTGAGGCAAATAATTATTCCCAGTTAGCATGCCTTTCTCATCTACGCCGGACATTAGAGATCTCAATCTTATCGCTGTATCCAGGGCCTTTCGGCAAGAATCTAGCTCTCGAACCGGTACCGCTTCAAGCTGTTCTAACTGCGATATTCTATCGTAAGTAGAAGGAGACTCTACACCATAATGTAAAGCTAAATAACGAATAGCATTTACAATTGGGATATAGAGACCATACTTCACATCGAAATCTCCCGTATATTGGCCCGATTGCTCCGTAATCACTTGTCCCAGAACATTTAGGGCTGCTTTATGTCTCACTGTATTGCGAAGAACAGCAGCGCAGAGATCATTGTCCGAATCCCCATTTTGCTCCATCACCCGGGTTATAGACGCCCTAAGCGTTATGGTCAATACTTGATCCCCTGTTACATGACGTAGATCTGCAGCAATCATTAAATAACGAACTTGCTCCCAACCTCTTAGACCGCTCCAGAACCACAATTGCCTCTCCCAATCTCGAAGATTCTTCCGCCATAAAGGATTAGATATCATGACATTACCGGGACATAAAGGATAGCCAACTTCCTCTAAAATACTGGAAAGTCTCAGACCAAATTGTTCAAAATAGAAGGTTATCTCTTCTTCCTCACTTGTGCTACTCTCCCCTATAATCAACCCATTATCTTGGTCACTCCATAGCGTTTGTTCACCACGCCCAGCGCTACCAAATGTCACGAAAGCATATGAGGTAGGTGGAGGGCCGAAACCCTCCTGAATTAAGGCTTCTTCACACAGCGTCACAGCTCTAGTCATGATCTCATCATGCATGCCGCAAACAATCTGGTTCCATTTCCCAATGGATAAGGTTGCTAAGCTGTCGTAAATCGCCGCTTGTTCCTTAATCCTGGCCATCTTCAACAATTCAGGAGAGGAGGCCGACGATATCGATGTAAACTTAACGATATCGCGGTCTATTCCGTTGCTCATGGCCACACTCCCTTTCTTGGTTAGAACCTCAACTTAATCAAGATAAATAGGTACTTTAATAAATGTTAGACCGAAGTATTCTTAGCACTTGAGTTCAACAAACTCATTTGTTCTGGGTACCCATAAGTACCATGCTCACTAATATCAAGCCCCATCATCTCTTCTTCCTCAGTGACACGTAAACCCGTTAAATATTTCATCGCACCCATGACCAGGAAGGACAGAACGAATACGAAAGCAAAAGTTCCAATTACACCTAGCACTTGAACACCCAATTGTTCAAAGCCACCACCGTAGAACAACCCTGCTTTACCAACTCCTGTTTTTTCCGCGAGCTCTGGTGTTGCGAATAAACCTGTGGAAATAGCTCCCCATACCCCCGCAATGCCGTGAACTGAGAATGCACAGATTGGATCATCAAGCCCTGAACGTTCAAACCATCTAGCTGTGAAGAAAGTAAGCACACCTGCAACCGCACCGATCACAACGGATGCCCAAGGGTCTACAAATGCACAAGATCCGGTAATCGCTACAAGAGCGGCCAAGACACCATTTAACATACTCGGAATATCCGATTTACCAAGAATCATCCAAGAGATTAAGAGCGCAGCAACTCCACCCGCAGCGGCAGCCAAATTGGTTGTCATCAGAACATATCCGAAAAATCCATCACCTAGTGGTGTCAATGCGCTGCCCGGGTTAAACCCAAACCAGCCGATCCATAAAATGATAACCCCTAAAACCGTCAACACTTGGTTATGACCTGGAATGCTATTCGGCTTCCCTTCTTTGTTGTACTTACCTAAACGTGGTTTGAGTAGAAGTGCAGCTACCAAAGCTGCCGTTGCACCTGTGAGATGGACCACAGTCGAACCAGCGTAATCCTGCATACCGAGGTTTCCTAACCAGCCACCGCCCCATACCCAGTGAGCTACAATCGGATAAATAACAATCGTGAATATCACACCGAATATAATGTATACACTAAGCTTTGCACGCTCAGCCATACCACCACAAGCAATAGCAAGCGATACAGCAGCAAATGCCATTTGGAACAAGAACATCAGGTTAAGAGAAACTCCAACTTCTGAAAAGACACTAAACGAGCCAATCGCTCCGTCTCCTCCAAATAAGAACCCGGTTGTTCCCAAAAAGCTATTACCATCACCAAAAGCGAAACCAAAACCAAAAGCCCACCAAACAATAACTGTAATACCCAAAGTCAGTACAGTTTTACCTGCGACATGACCTGCATTTTTCATCCGTACTGTACCAGCTTCTAATAGAGCGAACCCTGCTTGCATAAAAAATACCAACATAGCAGCAAGGAATACGAACAACGAATTCAGTCCAACTTCTAATACCGTGTTTGTAACCTCACCATCTGCAGCAAATGCTGACATCGGAAAAGCTAATACTGCAACTACACCTAATAATCCAAACAGCCACTTTCTTTTCATATTACCCCGCCCCTTCAATGTCATGTTTCCTTACACAATTCAAATTGTTAAGGTGATTATAAGACCAAATATACGGATATGACAATAGTTTTCTGAAAAAAATGTTTTATTTTGCACTTTTCGTAACATTATATGTAACATTCAATTACATCGATAAGAAAGTTACTAAGTAATTTAAAGCATAACGTTTGACTGTACTGTTGTAATTCAGGTATCATTAGCTACATAGAGATAGATAAAATTAAGTATATGTGGAGGGGTGAGCCTATTGGAGATATGAAACTATTTCGAATCGGAGAATTAGCTAAAGCAGCAGATGTCAGCGAACGTACCATCGACTATTACACGAAGCTCGGATTAATTACTCCAGAGACACGAACCCAGAAGAATTATCGTTTATATAGTTCTGAAACCTTAACCCGGTTGGAACGTATTAATGAGATGAAACAAGAGAAGTATACGTTAGAAGAGATCCGCGAAAAGCTGGAGCAATGGAATAAAGTGAGCCCTGAGGAGCAAGTAACAGAGAAATTATCTTCACTTGAGATTCAGATGGTACAACTTCAACGCCAAGTTAAAGAACTCGAGCCACTTATTTCTAACTTACAGCCTAATCAAGCTCGCCGAGCGTTCTCACATTTAATGCCGCAAAGTCTCGCTTGCATCGAGGCATTAAACATCTTGCTAAATCACGGCCCTTTTACGTAATCATCAACAATTCAACTATGGAGGCATGTTTATGAATTCTAATCTTATGTACATTCCGATCATTATAGCTTTCGCATTATCGATGTGGGCTCAGTTCCGAGTTAAGGGGACTTTCAATAAATTTTCGGAAGTTCCTAATACTTATGGATTAACGGGGCGTGAAGCTGCACGCCGTATGCTCGATGCTAATGGGTTATATGATGTTCCTATAGAACCAGTAAGCGGAACCTTATCTGACCACTACGACCCAATCAAACGTGTTGTTCGTTTGTCCGAACCTGTCTACCATGAAAGTTCAGTCTCAGCTGTAGCAGTAGCTTGTCACGAAGTTGGGCACGCTATTCAACACAAAGAAGCTTATCCTATGCTTGTATTACGTCATCGTATGTTTCCTTTCGTAAATTTTGCATCGGGAATCGCCCCATTCATGATATTGGCTGGTTTTCTATTCGGATTCTTTAACTTGGTAGGCCTAGGAATTGTTTTCTTCTCTGCAGCCGTTCTGTTTCAATTGGTTACTTTACCAGTCGAGTTCGATGCCAGCAATCGCGCCCGGCGGATTATGCTGAGTAATGGACTTGCGTCTAATCAGGATGAACAAGGTGTAGCTAAGGTTCTTAACGCAGCCGCATTAACGTATGTAGCCGCTGCGCTAGTCTCCCTACTCGAACTAGCACGTTTAATCCTTATGTTCGTTAACAATAACCGCGACTAAGAAATATAGAGCTATTTAATCGTTATCCAAAAAGGAGCTATTCTCCAGTAGACACATCTACTGAGAATAGCTCCTTTTTAATAATCCAATAATGCCACATTCTTATTTAACTGGAGGCGTATCTACCTGTAATCCGAAGTATTCTAGAAGGAATCCACGAAACGATTGAGCCACCAATGGTAATTTCTCATCCGTACGATGAATCAAACCGATTGTTCGAGTCACCCTCGGTTCGGAAACACGCAATCTGCTTGGTTGCAGCGAGAAACTCTGATAGAGCGCCATCTCCGGAAGCAAGCTGACTCCCATTCCTGCAGCCACAAGACCACGGATAGTATCCGTCTCTTCTCCTTCAAAGGCAATTTTCGGCGTGAAACCCGCTTCAAGACAAGCATGCCACACAATCGGGCGAAGAGAATAGCCTTTACTAAAGAGAATAAATTTATCATCCTTCAGCTGGTTTAATCGAATGCTCTGTTCTCCGGCTAAATGATGATTTGGTGGGAGGATCGCGACCAAATCCTCTGTCAACACAACGTTACCAGTCACTTGATCATGGCCTTCTGGAAAAGGTGAAATAAATGCCAAATCCACTTCTGCTGAAATGATATCACGGATAAGTGTTGGATAAGTCCCTTGCTTAAACCTAAACTTTACGTTTGGAAATAGTTTACGAAATTCAGCAACAACACTGGGGATTAAATGAATGCCTAGACTATTCGGAAACCCAAGTCGAATCTCCCCATGCTCAGGATCCAGAAACTCGTGAACTTCATTTACCGCGCGATCTAAGTCTTTAAGAATCGTCTCGACCCGATCACAGAACAACTGACCTACTGCCGTCAGGTGTAAATTTCTTCCCTTTTGCATGAACAAGTTAACACCAAGCTCTTCTTCCAATTGATGAATCTGCCTGCTTACAGCAGATTGAGCTACATGAAGCTCCTCAGCTGCCTGAGTTACATGCTCTTTTTGTGCAACTTTTACAAAATATTGTAGCTGTCTCAGTTCCACGAATTATATCGCTCCATTTCGCTTCCTCTCATTATACCAACTTTACCATTTCCCCCCATAGGGTTCAACGACGTTTTACAAACAAGTTCATTAATGCATAGAGCAGGAAGCCACCCGCTAAACCACCAAAATGCGCTACCCAATTCACTTGAGTTACCACAAATGAGAACACGACACCAACCATAAGCAAGCTGTATAGCGTTTTACGCGAGCTCTCATCCATCAAACCACGTTGAAGCAAGGCAATATACAAAAATGCTCCGTAAACCCCATAGACTGCCCCTGAAGCTCCCACAGATATATGCGGTTCCGAAGATTGGAGATACACTAGCAAACTAATCAGATTCCCTATGAGTCCGCTTCCTAAATAGAGCAATAAATACTTAGAGTGGCCCATTAGTCGTTCCAAAGGCGGAGCAAATACCAGGATTGCAAAACAATTCGAGAACAAATGATTGAAGCCCCCATGAAGAAACATTGACGAGATCATTCTCCACCATTCACTTGCAAAAGGCTCAATGTTAGTCATCGCGCCATATTTAAGTAGGGTTAAAACGTTCCCAGAACCTCCATGCGTTGCGACAATAAGGAACATAATCAAATTCGCAGCTAGGATCAGACATGTAACAGGATAATATCGAAGATAACTTCTCCAATTCTCATAACGAATAAAAATCATATTAATCTTCCTTTTCCTTTGAGTATTTCCTTAAGTTGGACAAAAGCTTTTTAAAAAGACTATAATTAAAATTGAATAATATCAATTATACAATGTTTAGGAGGATAATTAAAATGACACAAGAACGTGCAAGCGTCGCTACATTCAAAGGCAATCCCATCACCCTGATCGGTCCAGAACTGAAAGTAGGCGATACCGCTCCTGATTTCAAGTTAATCAAGAACTTACTTGAAGAGGTAAGCCTTCAGGATTATGCTGGCAAGATCAAACTCATCAGTGTCGTGCCCTCCCTTGATACAGGCGTCTGTGACGCTCAAACCCGGCGCTTCAACCAAGCAGCCGCAGATCTAGGTGAGGATGTCGTCATCCTTACTGTAAGCGTGGATCTGCCGTTTGCCCAAGCACGCTGGTGCGGTGCGGCTGGCATAGAATCCGTAATCACTTTATCTGACTATAAGGAAAATTCCTTCGGTAAAGATTATGGCGTTCTGATTAAAGAATTTAAACTTGATCATCGTGCCGTGTTTGTATTAGACAAAGATAACACGATTCGCTATGTCGAGTATCTAAATGAAATGTCGGAACACCCCGACTATGATAAACCAGTAGCAGCCGTCAAAGAACTCTTAGCTTAGTTCGATCAAATGAACGAAAAGCGAGTAGGAGGAGTATCGCTCCCTACTCGCTTTTTGCTGTATTCCTAGCCCTATCAAGACACTCTATATGATGAGAATTTCTTATCTAATATAGCTAGCAATTGCATAATATTGCGGTAATTCGCTCCCAGGTCACCAAGAGATCCACGAGTCGCAGAATAAACATCTATCGCTGTACGAACCGGGCCAGTCGAAATGACAGAAACCGTAATATCCATCGTCCGTCCAAAGCTAGTGCGCTTCTCTAAAGTGATTTCACCTACTGAAGGAACCTCATGTAATACTTTGTATCCCGGTATTTTCTTCAAAGTGGAAGAGACATCCTCCCAAACCTTGTCCCTGGACAATTGATAATATCTCGTTTTTAATTCAGGCATCTTGGCACGGTCGCTCGTTCCTTCTTGGCTACGAAAAATACCGGTTAATGTTCTTTTGAATGACAACCTATTCTTCCTCCTTCATTACTCCCCAACAGAAATTAAGGTATGCGTTTTCTTTATACTATAGTTTACCATTGTTGAGTAACAAACAAAAGTAAACATATCACTTCTTAAACAAAAAACAGCACCCGTCACCTTCCACAAGGAAGATATAAGGTGCTGTTAACCATAAGTAACAAGAGACCCGCCTATGCCGTCCGGTTACATTGTCTCGAACCTGCTATAGCAGGTGGGTGACCGCAGCGACGCTTTCGAAGTCCCCACATCCAGATGGATAAGGCCTTTCGGTGGCGGCGCAATATGAGTCTCCCAAGACATCGTCATTGGTTCAAAACAACATAGAACCGAAACGTACATCGCAGGACGTAAACCCATTATAAAACTTCAAAATGCAAAAGTAAACCTTGTTAACTACTTCTCCGAATTCTTTCCATCAGGAAGTTCAAGCGATGAATTCTCTCCACCCTCTTGATCCGTCCCCTCTTCAGATGCTTTCATCTTCTCTGCCTTAGCTTGAAGCTTATTGTAGGCCGCATTGAAATTGAAAAATGCCATATACGCCGTCAAACTACCGAATCCAAAGAAAATAAGCCACGGAAATTTAAAGGTAACCATCGCTAATACAACTGTAAATATTACCGTATACAGTGACCGCAGCGGGCTGATTAACGTCAATAAAATCGAGTTCTTAATTAACAATGTCACTTTCAAGTGATAATGTGCCACAAGCGAAAAGAAGTTAAATAGCGAAATAAAGAGGACTAACAACAAGACAAGCATAATCATTCCAATGATTTGTAGATTCTTAAGCTCTTTCATATAAACGTTATAATCTACAACCATAATGACGATCAGCAGAGTGTAAAAAAGACCGCCTAACATGCTTTGCTTATAATTTTCTTTATAACCTTTGAAATACACTTTTATAACGCTCAGATCCGCTTCACCCATAACCCATTTACGAGCCACAGAGAACAATGCAGACGTTGCCGGAAACACTGTAAACGGTGCCAAAATTCCCATAAACCATACCGACGATGCTCTAACAGCCTCATCTGCAGATATACCGTAAGTCATCAAGAAAAATAAGAATGGTATCGAACAAACGATCCATAGCAAATTGCTACCCGATATCCTCATGATCCATTCCGTTATTTTGTAGAATCCACCCATTAGTCCTTTGTATTCCAAAAGTATTACTCCTCTCCAGTAGTAAATCAATCTCTCTACTTATAACTATACATGATAACCTAATCGCAATCCACCGCCTATTTTGACAGTTCTGGGTTAAAGTCTAAACTTAGTAGTTTATTGTGCCATAGTATATACCGTAAATTATAACTTATTACAGTTAACAACTTCAAAAAGGAGGTCATTTCATGTCACATGTTGGTGGATTTTTTACATCTACTGGTACGATTCTGGTATTGTTCATTCTTCTTGTCATTGTGAGCCGTGCATGTATTTAATTAAATAAAAAATAAAGAAGACGAAAGTGGTTAACACTTCGTCTTCTTTTATTAAACAACCAGAAATTAGTTGTCAGTGGAGTTATTCTCAGTACGTTTCGCAGGTCTGTTACTGCTGCTAGAACTTGGGCGAGGCTTGCGATCAGAAGAAGAACGATATGAATCCCGTCCACCTTCTTTGTTATAGCCACCTTTGTTGTTACTTCCATAACTACCACGGTTGCTACCCCCATCACGATTATCACGGCGATATCCACCACCGCCGTTGCTTCCGCCACTACGGTTGCCATAACCTGAAGGTTTGCGTCCACTTGAACGAATGTCCGGGTTCCGGCGTTTTACACGAATCGGCTCTTCCGGTGTAAGTTCGATGTTGGCTTTATCGTTCTTCTCACCTGTAATAAGTTTGAAGGCTGCTGCTAGCAAATTAACGGAGTCATATTGCTCCAACATTTGAATAGCCATACCTTTATATTCGTTCAACTCAGCGGCTTCAACGAGTTCAATAATACGCTCTGCCGTAATACGTTGTTTGCCTTCAATCGCTTCGGCAATGCTCGGCAATGGTTTACGAGTGATCTTATGGCGAGTAATCCGTTCAATAAAGTGCAGATGATCGATTTCACGAGGGGTGACAAAAGACCATGCCGCACCTTCTTTACCAGCACGTCCAGTACGTCCAATACGGTGAACATAGCTCTCAGGATCCTGTGGCAAGTCAAAGTTAACTACATGAGTAACGCCTGAAACGTCGAGACCACGTGCAGCTACATCCGTTGCTACCAAGACATCAATACTGCCATCACGGAATTTGCGCATAACATTATCACGTTGGTTCTGCGACAAGTCACCATGCAAACCATCAGCGGAGTATCCACGCTTCTGCAAAGCTTCTGCAAGTTCGTCTACCCGGCGTTTCGTACGACCGAAGACGATCGCTAGTTCAGGTGATTCCATATCAAGCAAACGAGTCAACCCATCAAATTTTTGACGCTCATGTACTTCAATGTAAGCTTGGTCGATCAACGGTGCGCTGACCTGTTTAGGAATAACGGAGACATGCTCAGGATTTTTCAGGAATTGTTGAGCCAGCCGTTGAATATTCGAGGGCATAGTAGCTGAAAATAACATTGTTTGACGTTCTGCAGGGACAAGCTTCAGAATCGACTGAATGTCGTCCATGAAGCCCATATCAAGCATTTCATCCGCTTCATCTAGTACGACAGTTTGAACATCATCAAGTTTGATCGTTTTCCGGTTGATGTGATCAAGCAAGCGGCCCGGAGTACCGATAATAATTTGAGGTTTTCTTTTCAAAGCGCGAATTTGGCGAACGATATCTTGACCGCCATAAATCGGAAGGGAGCGTGTTCCTTTAAACCGAGCTAATTTACCAATTTCTTCAGCTACCTGAATGGCGAGCTCACGTGTTGGTGTCATAATAAGCGCCACAATTTTTTCTTCTTCTTTGGCAATCTTGTTAATCAGTGGCAAACCGAAAGCTGCCGTCTTACCTGTCCCCGTTTGTGCTTGTCCGATCAAATCGCGACCTTCCAAAGCTAAGGGGATCGACTTGGCTTGAATCGGTGTTGCTTCCTCAAAACCAAGTTCCGTTACTGCTTGTAATACCTTTGGCTCTAGGCCAAACTCTGCAAATGTGTTCAAATTTATTCATACTCCTTCTATATAGTGGACAATCCACATTCTTGACTGTATTCTTAAGTAGCGTTCAACGTCTATAGGCTTTCCAATTAACCTATAAAATTTACATACGGCACTAGATCATTACATAAACTTCCATATTCTTGACCCAAAAAAAATAAGTGTCAAGTCGGAAAGGATCCCTACTCAAGAATATCTCAAACATTATAGCACATAACAATGAAAGAACACCAGCAAGCAGGCTTGGGTTACTTTCATATTCTTCGTGAGGTGAGTCATCATGTTAAAGGATGTAAGAAATGGTCTAATTGTTGTTTTTGGAGCTGCTTTAATCGCTTCGGGTTTTAATTTATTCCTCGTTCCTCATCATTTACTTAGTGGGGGCGTTTCAGGTTTAGCCATGTTAACGGGTTATTTCACACCTCTAAATTTAAGTGTCATGTACTTTTTATACAACATTCCAATCCTCATCGCCGGATTATTCATGCTCGGCAAACGATATATTGGATTTAGTATATTGTCCGTTATCAGCGTTACTTGGTTTATCGCTGTAATACCGGTGAACCTCCTAGTTACGGATATGCTGTTATCCGCTGTCTTTGGTGGTGTTTTGGTCGGAATTGGAAGTGGCATTTCGTTTCGAGCGGGTGGTTCTTCAGGTGGTTTCGATATCGTAGGGTCCATCATTTCCCAATATCGTGATTTCCCCATCGGGAATGTGCTAGTTGCCATGAATGCTATCGTCATTTTAGCCATGGGATACTTAGACAACAATTGGAATTTGGCTTTGGCTTCCATGGTATCTATATACGTTTGTGGAAAAGTAGTTGATTTAATTCATATCAGTCATATCAAAGTCACCTTATTTATTGTTACCGACAAGACTGAAGAGCTATTATCGAGTTTGTTGAAGTTACCACGAGGAGTTACGTTAATCAAGACCCAAGGGGCTTTCACCCACAAAGAAAAGGACATGTTAATGACCGTAACTACACGTTATGAATTAGTCGAATTAAGAAATATTATTAAACAATGCGATCCGAATGCTTTTGTTAATATCGTGGAGACGGTCGGGATCATGGGATCATTCCGGAAACGATAATTCAGTTCCTTTGTACCATACGTACGGAACTCCCATTTAACTTCCTTCTTTTTGTGCTATAATGTGTTTATGCGGTTCCTTAGTCAATCCTATATTTAGCAGCTTTACCTTTTCACAAGCTTTGTGCTTTTCCGATTTAAGAATGATTCCGTAAGAATGATTCTAGGAGGAAAGGGTGATTGATGTGGATATGGAGACGGTAAAACTTGCACAAATTGTTATGAAGTGGTTCCCTGATATGCTACCTTTCTTCAATCATAAGGAACTTAACTCCATGATCGTTCTCCGCGATGGCTTGACCATCTTGGAACCAAATGATGCCTTGGAAATCATCCAATTCAGCATCTGCGAGCATCAAAATGCGGCATATCTTCACTAAAATTGAAACAACCGAAATACATGCAGACCGTTTCTTTTGCCCCTACGGTAGAGAGGCGGTCTTTTTATGTTCAAAATTAGATGAATTGGAGTTTACGTCAGTGAAAGCTACTAATACAAGGAAGCAAAAATTCGGTCAATTTCTAATCATTCTTATCCCTATTCTCATTACACAAGTAACGTTGTCGTTAATGACTTTTTTTGACACAACGATGTCGGGTCACGCTAGTCCTGCCGATTTAGCTGGGGTCGCTATTGGGACCAGCTTCTGGATTCCCGTTCAAACAGGATTAAGTGGAATCTTGATGGGAATCACTCCGATCGTCTCCCAGTTAATAGGAGCTAAAGAGCGGGATAAGGTAGGTTATCATGTGATCCAGGCTTTATGGTTATCCATCGCAATTGGCATAGTCGTTCTGATTGCAGGTGGAGTGCTCATTTCTCCCCTTTTAAACATCATGAATCTTGAGCCAAAGGTCCATCATGTCGCCTTTTATTACCTTGTTTCGTTATCAACAGGAGTTCTCCCTCTATTCGGGTATATCGTTATCCGATCTTTTATTGACGCTCTTGGTCAAACCAGAGTTTCCATGTTGATCACACTGGTGTCTCTTCCGCTAAATATTGGAGCGGGATACTTACTGATTTTTGGACATTGGGGTTTTCCCAGACTCGGCGGAATTGGTTCAGGAATCGCGACTGCCTTTACGTATTGGTGTATCTTTTTGTTGGCGCTAGTTATCGTCCATAAAAAAGAAGCCTTTGCTTCGTTCGGTATTTTTCGAACATTTCACCGCGTATCCTTGAGCAAATGGAAGGAATTAATGAAGATTGGTGTGCCGATCGGTTTTGCTATTTTCTTCGAAACAGGAGTATTTTCTGCCGTTACATTGTTGATGAGTCAATTCGATACTGTAACGATTGCTGCTCACCAAGCGGCTAACAATTTCGCGACAACATTATATATGATTCCATATAGCATTTGTATGGCATTGACGATTCTCGTAGGTTATGAAACAGGGGCCTCACGTATTAAAGATGCGAAACAATATGCCGTACTAGGTATCAGTACTGCTACAATCCTGTCGCTATTCACAGCTGTCATCCTGATGCTGTTCCGCCAAAACGTGGCAGAAATATATTCAAACAACAGCAATGTCGTTATAATGATTAAACATTTCTTAATCTACGCTATCTTCTTTCAAATATCTGACGCGATTGCGACGCCAATTCAAGGTGCGCTCCGAGGATACAAGGACGTTAATCCTGCCTTTTGGATCACCTTACTTGCTTATTGGATCATTGGATTACCACTCGGTTATATATTGGCGAATTACACATCGCAAGGCCCTTACGGTTATTGGATTGGTCTGATCAGTGGTCTAGCAGTTGCGGCTGTCCTATTATTAGGACGACTAAACTTCATTCAAAAGAAACTTGCTGTTACAAGCATTACTCAATATTAATCCAAACTAAAAAAGGGAAATTCGAGGCCCTCTTGGGGGCTTACGAATTTCCCTTTTCCTATTCTAAACTTTGGTCTTATATTATTGAGACAAGCGGGAAGCTAGCTCATAAAGATCTAGATCAAATTTTTTCTTCGTAGTTACTACTTTTTCGATATCTGTTAGAACCATTTCTCCACCGATCATACCGCAAGCTTTGTTTGACTCTCCAGCAATCAAACTGCGAACTGCGAAGTCACCAAGGCGGCTTGCAAGATTCCGATCGAATGGTGTAGGTGATCCACCACGTTGAATATGTCCTAGAACAGTAGCACGAGGTTCAAGCGATGGTTGACGCAATTTGATTGCCTCAACAACCTCTTCGCCTTTTCCAACTCCTTCAGCTACGATAACAATGCTATGTCTCTTACCATTATCAAAGTTCTGTCTCATTCTGTCAGCCACTTCATTCAAATCAAATGGCATTTCTGGAATAAGAATCGTCTCAGCACCTGAAGCAAGTCCCGCATGAAGCGCGATATCCCCAGCATGACGTCCCATAACCTCAACGACAGAAGCGCGTTCGTGAGAAGACATCGTATCACGGAGTTTATTAACTGCATCCACTACAATACTCACTGCTGTATCGAAGCCAATAGTATAATCTGTGAATGAAATATCGTTATCGATTGTACCCGGAAGTCCCATCGTCTTAATGCCCAATTTACTTAACTTCTCAGCACCATGATAAGAACCATCGCCACCGATAACAACCAAACCATCGATACCATGATCACGTAAAATTTGTGCACCTTTTTGTTGACCTTCTGGTGTTTTGAATTCTAAACAACGAGCGGATTGAAGAATCGTACCACCACGTTGAATGATATCGCCTACACTACGAATATCCATCGAAAAGATATCATTATTAAGCAAGCCTTGATAGCCCCGTTGAATACCGAATACTTCGAGTCCATAGTACAATCCACTACGTACTACGGAACGTACTGCAGCGTTCATGCCCTGTGAATCTCCACCACTAGTGAGAACTGCGATTTTTTTAACTTCTGACATGATGATTCCTCCTCAAAATTTTACGAAGTAAAATTACTTCGAAAGCATAACCTAACGTTCTGTGAAGCATAACTTTAATTTAATGTTACATAACTTACGTCCTTATACTACATGCTTGCGTATCCAACGGCTATTAATGAAAAAGAATACCCGCATCAACGGACTATTTCTCATCAATTGTTTGGATATATCTCTGATTTCCTGCTGCCTGCTTACTTTAGGATCAGACAAATAAAGAGCCACCAATCCCTCAATAATCATCACGTGAAAGGAAGAAACAGGAAGGATCGCAACATCCTTTCGAGCACCTTCTACAATTAGAGCAATTCGATGTAACATGATTTCCTTATTATCATAATAACTACAGAAATTCAAGTCTCCACCGATTTCGTCCTCTTCTTGATCAATCAAGTAATCCAGCATAATATGTAGCCCGCATACATGAGGGAAATACGCATTATGAATCACTTTAGCACTCTTTTCATCTAGTTCAGGGTTAGTTGCTGCTAGGAATAGCATAAACACTCCAAGAGTTGAACCAGTCGCAGCTGCAAATTCATTCCAATGAAGTTCTGGAGTTCGCTCTTTATGTTGCTCCCACCAATCTAACAGTGCAGCTTCCCTTAGATTCGGATCAATATGCTTGTATACCTGAAGATCCGTATACAATTTCACCAGATCGGTAATGTATGGCTGCGCCGCACGATATCCAGGCAATTTGGATATTCCCAAACGACAAGCATTAACAAGAGATATCAAATAACCTCCATCATCTCGTTCATCCCTTAGAGCGTAGTAATCTGAAATCTCAAATTCGGGATTAACCGCATCAAGCATGCTTTGATGAAGTAGACGAAAATCACCAGGATCCATTGATGTACTTCGGTCACATAGGTTGTCCAAGTAGTCACTAATAGTCTGAAATGCAACAATCAACGGAATAAGAATATGACGTTGCTCCAGATTAGCTGCTGCATAAACCGAACCGCCTTGACAGTGAAACTCCTTCGTTTCAATACTGGCGAGGGCTTGTTTTCTTAATTCTGGATCAGGAATGTTACCCGCAGTTTCCCTCCAGCCATTAAGTTCCTTTCGTACATCTGGCAAAATGAATTTGTATACCCGACTCATCAGCCGAAGCGGCTCACGTGGAATCTTATTCCGGCTTTGCACATGTTCAATCAATGGCCTGCCTCCACTTATGTCGTTAAGACTTAATTAAAACCATTCTATATTATAATATGTCCCCTCTTATTGCACAAATAAACAATATCACAGATGCTATAGGAGCCTCCTATGATATACTATCGTTGGCTCACTATAGGCGAAATGTTCAATGAACGCAGTGAGTAATCCCACAAGCTAATATGCAGAATGGAGCATTGTTATTCATGAGATCATTGTTCTTCGCTCGGCCCGAACTCACATGGCTACGGGTGTATACCTTCACGATTTTTGGGACAAGCGTGCTCGTAGCCTCTTATTTTCCTCTCTATTATGCCCAGTTAGGCTTCAGCAACACTCAGATTGGCTTGTTGTACGCCCTTGGGCCTATGATCTCTCTCTTCTCAAATATGCTCTGGAGTCTAACTAGTGATCGCTACCGAACAGTTAAGAAAATTCTGATGTTACTACTACTTGGTCAAATTATGATGACCGTGTTCCTCTCCATGTCTTCTAATTTCACAATGATTATGTTCTGTATTACGATCTTTTACTTTTTCTTCTATCCTGTATTTCCACTAACGGATACGTTAGCGATTTCTACGGCTAAACAATATAATAAAAATTTCATTACGATCCGTATCTTTGGATCCATCGGGTACGCCACATTTGCTATCGTCATTGGATACGTCTTAACTCTCATAGGTTCGAAGTGGACTCTTGGGGTATCCATAGTCATCGCTCTGGCATCATTAATCTTCAGTATGTTTGTTAAAGATCGAGTAACTGACGTTGCTAAAGTGAATCTATCAGGCATCTGGTCTATCCTCAAACAGAAAGAGTTGATATGGTTTTTCGGTTGTGTCTTTTGTCTAGCTATTGGTCTACGTATGAATGATGCCTTCTTAACGATTTCACTTCATGATCTCGGAGCAACGGAAAATCTGATCGGATGGTCTATGCTTGCCTCAGCGCTTACAGAGGTTCCTATTTTTATACTTCTTAACATATATGGCGACAGATTTAAAGAACTCCCCTTACTGATCTTCGCTAGTCTTATGTTCGCTGTTCGGTTTCTCCTCATGGGATTGACCAACTCCCCGTATGGGATCATCGGCGTTCAAATGATGCACGGTGTCTCATTTGGTGTATTCTATGTAACCGCTATCCGAATGCTAACACGTCTGATTCCGGATAGTTATCGGGCAACAGGCCTTGCTCTTTTTACAGTGATGTGGTCGAGTATATCAGGTTTACTCAGCGGTACATTCGGAGGAATGGTATTCGAGCACTTTGGAAGAAGTAATTTCTACCTAGTAGCTATGGCTTTCTCTGTACTTGCCTGCTGTGGTTTCGCCAGCCGATATCTATTCCGTGAACCCAGAGGTCCTAGAGATATCCAACGTACAATGTAATTCACACTCAAAATAAGACAGTTTGCTCCTTACTATCCAAATATTAAAAATTAAGATATAATATTTGTGATCAGATTATAGTACCTAGTACTAAAATTGAAGGGTGGGATAGCATGGAATTTTCTTTATTTCGAGATGTAGTCAAGACACGCCGTAGTATCCGCGAATTCACAGAGGAAGCTGTTAGCCTGTCCGATATTGAGGATATTATCGATTGTGCGCGTTTCGCCCCCAGTGACACCAATTCACAGACATGGGAATTTATCGCTATAGTTAACCGAGATAAAATCAAGGCAATAGAAGATCTAACATGGGGGAAGCTTCATGAGATTGCAGCACGTGCTGAGCAGAATGGTCTTGAGCGTGAAGCTAAACTACTTGTAAAATCGTTTGGCCCCTATGCTACTGCGTTTTCAGGTGCTCCTGTATTGATCATATGTCTATCTACACCCTACGCTTCTAAATTTCGAGATAAAATCTTTGACCCTATTTCCTTTGTAGAGCCAGATGTTTGGGAAGAAGAAGGCCTCAAGAGTAGTTGTCTCGCAGCACAAAACTTAATGCTTGCTGCACACGCAAAAGGACTTGCAACTTGTCCGATGACCGGTCCCGTTCTGCTTGCTGAAGAGAAACTTCGCGAATATCTCAATATTCCAGAAGATCGGGGAGTTACCATGGTCATTGCTCTTGGCCATCCTGCGATCACACCAAAGGCGATTCCTCGAAAGGAAGTCGCCGACATATTGTGCATCTTAGAGTGACGCTCACATTTCAAGCCCCGCCAACGCTGGCGGGGCTTTTCAGAGTGATATATATAAAAACACCAAAGAAACTTACTGACTTCCGAACTGAACCTCCATTAGCTCTAGTTTGTCTATGGCAGTCAATGAATACTGTGACCCTACAGGAATCGTGTAAACATCGCCACTTCGAACATGATACAAGTTATTATCCAACACCATCTCCCCAGTTCCAGTTAGGATCGTCCATACCTTGTGGCTACCATGCTGGATTTGAGGAGCGATGTGATGATGTGGTAAAACCGTCATTTTGGAAGTGTTTATATTGCTGTTTTGCTCATCTTGAGAACAGTCGATAACTTGATAACTTCCCCAGGAAGTTTCATTATACTTCGGACTTATTGTTATATCACTTCTCAATTCTTTGATCTTATTTGCACTACTTTTTTTAGAAATCAAAACTCCTTCAAGGCTTGCTGCCACAATAATGTCAGGTACATCAATCACATGTATAGAATATGGAAGCTCATTCACAAGATGAGTATTAGAGGATTCTCCGGAAATCTCACCTCGGCCTATAACCTTAACATCTAATTGCTCAGTTAATGAAGCCCAGCTTCCAAGGTCACTCCATTCTCCTGTATAGGGCAGTACAATCGAATTAGTTATACGTTCTGCAACTTCATTATCGAAGCTCCGTATTGGCAAATTCTCATAAATAGATAGTAACTCTTCGTAATCCGTCGGCAAATTGATTTTTTCCATATAAGAAAGGATAATTTGGAGGGGAAAAGCAAATACTCCGCAATTCCATAAAGCTTTTTGACCCATAAGAACCTTTGCCCTGCCCACATCTGGTTTCTCCAGAAAACTAGATACGTTGAAATATTCTAATGATGTTTTTCCCTTATTTAGATCCGGTACAATATATCCGTATTGTACTGACGGAGTTGTAGGCTTTGTTCCAAGCAAGGCTAAATCAGCTTTTGCAGCTTTAAGTATTTTGGGAAGTAATTTGAATCTGCTAAAGTAGTCTTCACCTACAAACATATCAGCTGGAGTAATACATATGATATCGTCAAGTTCAGCCATCTTATGGGCAATCAGATAGGCTGCAGTAAGAGCAGTTGCTGCAAATGTCCCACGTCTAAACGGTTCGATGATAAGAGGAGGCTGACTTCCAGCATACCGTGCTATAAGATGCGATTGCTCTTGGCTAGTAACAAAAATGGCGGATTCTTGTAATCCTGACGCTGTGAGCTGACGATACACACGTCCGATCATCGATTCTCGCTCCCCATGAGGTGAAGGAAGAATTTCAAGAAATAACTTGGAGCGAATCTCGTTAGACAACGGCCATAATCTTGTACCGGAGCCACCACATAGAAATACAATGTGCATGGTATCCTTCATTTATCGGGTCGACCTTCTATAGCCCTTTCGCTCATGAAAAGAGAGTGAACGATAGCTCTTTGCCAGCTTTTTCATTTGAGTCTGCGGGATCGTAGATACTTTATCTTTAAGACCTTTATTCAGGGCACTTTTTAGAATCATCGCCTTAGGATTCGCGCTGTATAGATAATTGGCGTAGGTCTCATATTCAGAGAACCCAAATTGTTTCGTTTTATCGATACTACGGATAATTGCTTTATACCAAGGATGATTGTGCTTCGCTTCAATCGTTCTTTTCATTTGACGAAGTTTAGATTTGTCAAACACCATATAGTGAGTAACAAAAGACTTCGGTGAGGGAGCTTTGGAACCCATAAGCTTTTTGTATGTGCGGAAATATTCTGGTTGGCTCCAATTGCGATAGTAGAATATCCCCTTATTCTGAGATACGAAGGTATGTGGCCGGATGAGTACGGTATCAGCATCAATCACTAAGAAATACTTGTGTTTACATATGGTGTCTCCACTCAGTTTAAGAAGTTGTTGGTATAACCAACCGGAGCGTTCCCAATGTGCTGAGCGGTATCGAATATGTTTTTTAGTTATAGGGAGAACTTTTTTCTCATCAATGAATACACATCCTTTATTGCTACAAAGAGTCTGAATCTTACTACTCTGAGGAGATACGACATAAATGTGACCAATCTTATGCTTCACATAACGACGGAGGCTATCAATAACATGAGGTAAGGTTGCTAAATCCTTCTCAATCGTTGGGATAAGCACATCAATGGTAAGCGAATTGTTCATCACTTCAGCTCCACATAGAAAATTACGCAATCTTCAGCGTTACATTAGTCTATTCAATAATAGAAGACACGGTCCGGGCAATCATGGAGCCCATTTTATAATATAGTGAGGGCTGTTGTTCTGTACCCAATCTATCGGTCAGCATATGATGAATTACCTAGAAGTAGTATTCGCGGATTTCTGATGATCATATTGGGAGGGACAACAAAATTGAAATCAAACCGAGTGGCAGTCCTAAGTAAATGGACCAAAACCAAAGTGTTACTTCAGAATAAATCAATAAAGCCCTTCATACCTGATACTCGTAAATTTAACATGAACAACTTAAGAACCATGATTCATCAGTATAAGATGGTCTACGTAAAACCAGAGTGTGGAACACACGGAAAAGGAGTTATCCGTGCAGAAATGATTGACGAGTATTCCTATAAATACCAGATCAACGAGAACATTCTCAAGTTCAAAACCTTTTCAGAATTCCATAAAAGCCTTGTAAAGCAGATAAAAAAACGAAGATATTTGATTCAAAAAGGAATCCATCTACTCAAACAAAATCATCGCAGGTTCGATATCAGAGTCATGGTACAGGTAAATCCTAAGGGAAGATGGGAGACTACGGGAATTATTGGACGTTTAGGGCACGCTCGCAAAATTGTGACGAATTATCATAGTGAAGGGAAACCTATGAGTATTGAAAGTTTACTCCATAATCATCTGTCCAGAAGTCAACAAACCCAGCTTCATAAAAAATTAAGTTCGCTTGGGATACAAATTGCTTCGCATCTCAGCAAAACTTATCCAAAATTCAGGCAAATTGGCGTAGATATTGGATTGGACAAAACAATTACTCCTCAAATTATAGAAGTGAATACCCAGCCAGATCCTTATATTTTTAATCAATTAAAAGATAAATCGATGTACCGAAGAGTCATGAGCTGTCGGCGTGCCACTGTGAAAAAGTAGAAAAGCCAACATTGTACCTTTTAAGGTAAAAATAAAAGCGTCCACTTCCATTCAAGTATCGAATAGGTGGACGCTTCACTATTATTAAATTCGCCCGTAGGCTCGAAGTGTTAAGAGGCGTTCAATGGTAATCCGGCCCCGCCACTCCTGTTCTACTACAGGACTAACCGTCGGCCAAGAAACAGGCCATCCCCCATCCTCTTGTTGATTCTCTACCAAATAATTTAGATGATGTGTAATTTCATCATCGGTAACAAACCTGGAAGCATAACTCCCTGGAGCTGGAACATAATCCAGTACTTTATGACTGTACCCTTCTTGGCCTGGATTCTTCTCAATGATTCCAGGCTCCTGCAACCATTCGTCTAGAATTTGTTCAAAAGGAATGGCGCGCTCACGCTCAGGTGTATTCTGTAGGAACTGTAGCCATTGCAAGTAATCATGATAATCAGTTGGTTTTTGCTCATCCATACTACGCCACATGAATGAGATATGACTCTGGAACCAATCCTCTGTTAGTAAATCACTCCGTGACTTCTGACGAAGTAATGCTCCTATAATAATCCCCGTTGGATTAATTGAAGGAATGTCATCTCGCTCTGTAGTCCACCATGGAGCATGTGGGTATGCGTTGACCGCGGTCGTAGCCCTTGGTAGCCCCCCTCCAGGTAAGGTTATGGATTGTAAATAAGCAATCACACCGTTCATAATCTCCACATCAAAGCATTCTATCTCATCCATAATACCTAAAGCCATTTCAGTTGTAACAGGCTGACTCTGCGGACATCTCATATCAGCCTCTAATGCATTCCCGAATCCTCCATCACTGTTCTGATAGGCACGTAGTGCCATCAACACAGCTTCCTTCGAGCCGTTCTCGAAATGGTATGCGAAGCACAACCGCTCAAGTAACCTGGCATTACTATAGATGAAGATCCTTGCACGCTTCAAAATATTGTTGTTCCCAGACATTTCATTATTCATACTCATGAATGTAACCCCCTTTATTGATTAATCTCTACACCGTTATATCGCAATATTGCGCAGGATTCTGGATCATAGATTTTACGAATTGCCGTTATCACTTCATCTTGTCTAGAGACCGCCTCAGTAGCATCCAAGTCTAAAATGACATCATCAACATCATATGGACCAATCCGCCAATGCCCCAGAACAGCACCTTGAAACTCGCCATCCACCAGTAAATACTGTAGAACTTCTAACCCTTTATATCGTGATTTCAACTCTTCCAAATATGCTCTTACTAAAAAATCGCTTGGGTCTAACATATGAATACTCCGAGAGCACTCCCTATAATGAAAATCTCCAACTGCGACATCTTTCTCTAGCATCAACCCTTGGCCTAGTCCTTCAATCTCAATGCACACTAACCTCTCGGCTTCTACCAAACGACGAACAAGCTCCTTAATCGTCTTGGAAGGCAAATTGCACCAGCTTTTAATTTGTCCCTCGGTTGCAAATACCATTGATCCAATAAACCGTAGTATGACCTTCATCTGAGCTTCTACCTGACTCGCGGGATCCTTAGGGATTTCAAACCACTCTTCAGCGAAATCAAGCCACCCTGTTTCCCAGTCCGTATCAATCTGATCCTCTTGCAATATGAATGCGCATTGTAGATCCTGAAGTGCTTTACCAATATGTGCTGCAGGATAATCTAGTTCCTCCTTCAATTGTTCCTTAGTCAATCCACCTGCTTCCCGAATCGCACTAAGTACATCCTCGTGCACACGATTGAAACGAGTTATTACTTTGCGAAATGCTGTGCCGTATAACTTCAGATCATCTTCAAATACATATCCGACACGCCCGCCCAAATAACGCCCCTTGACAAGAGAGTGTCGCTCTCTTAGTGAAGATGCCATTTCCGTAGCATCATATTGTGTCCGATGGACAAGCTTTGGAGGATCACCTGGACGCGTAAAATGCGGAGGTGCAACCGGCTGAAGATAACGAAATAAATCAATGTATGCCTCCTCATCCTTAGAATCACCCAAAGGCTCTGCTAACCCCTGTCTCTTCATTCTTTCAGCAATTATTCCTTTATATTGCCATGGATTCATCGTGATCCTCCTACATCTTTGGTATACTTGTCCATTACATGCCTAGCTCGTGCTCTAATCTCTTCTCTAAGTAGCAGTGGTTCTATAACTTCCGCATCAAATCCCATGTTAAAAAAGAAAGATACCGCCCAATTCCATTCCGAAAGAGGGCACTGAAATTCTACTTCCCATTCCTCGTCACCTACCTGCTTAACCAAATGCCCCATATGTGGATCCTGTTCTGCTAGTAGCGCACCGCGATAACTCAATCTTGCAAATATGTATATAACATCTTGTAAAGCCGATTGAACCTGTGCCGAGTTCTCTTCTGTCACCTTCTTCTCCCAATCGGGAGCCCTATATTCAATCTCCTCAACTGTTTCCATACGATCAATACGTAAAGTCCGTACTTCTTCGTGTACAAGAGAATAAGCTTCACAGTACCAGAAACCATGCGCTGCATATACTCTTTGCGGAAAGATTTCAAGACTACGATGATAATTTTGCGAACGATACATTACTTTTAACCATTGAGAGTTAGCCGCATAGGTCATGATTGCGTTAAGATGGGGGGTTGTGAAGTGACGTTTGGGAACCTCCATCTCCACGTGCTCAAGCAATGGACCAACTTGATGAAGTGTCTGCTCAGGTAGAACTGCACGAATTTTATCAATGGCTGTCCAGTGCGCTGAATGGAAAGGACCGTCACTGTACTTAGCCATCCCATCAAGCGCCACCAATACGGTTAACGCTTCGTTACAGTCCAAATGCAGAGGCGGAAGATAAAAGCCGTCCATTAACCGGTAGCCTCCTCCTGGACCTGACACAGCGTACAGAGGAACTCCCATTTCCGATAAAGCCTGCATATCACGTAATACCGTCCGCTTTGAGACCTCAAATTTGTCGGCAAGAGATTGGGCTGTTTCTGATCTCTGCTGTAAAGCCATCAGAATCGCCATCATTCGGTCCATTCTCTTCATGCTGCATCCTCCCTATTCCCCTACATCATAACAACCAATAGGTGACAACTGACTGTCACCTATAATATCTGTATCACATTTTCTTAATAAAAAAGAGGCTGACCCTCAAGTTAGATTTGCTCTACTTGTAAGGATAGCCTCTCCATAGGTGTATATCCAGATGATAAATCGGTCGCTTATCCGATACGCTCCATCTCTTCTTCACTGATCTCGAAGTTAGCGAACACGTCCTGTACATCATCATTATCTTCAAATGCATCCATCATTTTAAGCAACTTCTCAGCATTCTCGCCGTCTGCAGCCACAGTATTTTGTGGGATCCAGCGTACTTCTGCACTACTAAATTGCAGCCCGGATGCTTCTAATGCACTTTTTACTACTTCTAGTTCATGTGGATGGGTTAGTATTTCATAACTGTCCTCATGAACATTCATGTCCTCGGCTCCCGCCTCAAGTGCTTGCATCATGATCGTATCCTCGTCCAAATCCTCAAATTCTTCACGGTTAATGACAAGCATACCCTTCTGGTCGAACATATAGGCTACGCAGCCGGATTCGCCCATGTTACCGCCTCTTTTATTAAAAATAGATCTAACATCCGCTGCAGTCCGGTTCCGGTTGTCCGTCAAGCATTTTACCATGATCGCTACTCCACCTGGGCCGTATCCTTCATAGTAAATTTCTTCGTATTCAACGCTATCTGTTGATCCGGACGCCTTTTTGATTGCCCGTTCGATGTTATCAGCCGGCATTTTAATAGCTCTAGCATTAGCAATTGCCGTCTTCAATCCAAAATTGGCTTCAGGGTTGGGTCCACCTTTACGTGCTTGCATATAAATATCACGGCTCATCTTAACCCATTGGTTGTTCTTCGCTTGATCCGCTTTCCCTTTGCGATCCTTAAATAGTTTGAACTTCATAACTTAACGCTCCCCACCAAATGTATTACTGCAAAAATCAACAAAATTGATTTCCCAGAAAAAGTAGTTACCTCAATAGTTTATCACTCTCACTATAAATAGGTCAAAAGGAAAGAACTCTTATCGTGAAAATAAGTACAAATAATCAACTCTCACGACATACCAAAAAAAGACACAGCCCTTTCGAGCTGTGCCTTTCATATCATTGCCTGGAACCAAACTTTATAAGTGATCCGTTAACCGGAAGGGGTCTTATAATTTGATTACGTTAGCGGCTTGCTGACCACGGTTACCGTCAGTAATATCGAACTCAACGGCTTGGCCTTCATCTAGAGTTTTGAAACCTTCGTCTTGAATTGCGGAGAAATGTACGAATACATCTTCGCCACCTTCAACTTGAATAAAACCGTAACCTTTTTCTGCGTTAAACCATTTAACTGTACCTTTCAAATGAACAACCTCCTAAAAATAATCGCCATCGTTGACGAATAACTATAGTATACTATATGGTCATATACAATGCAATGTGTCATACTTTGGAAAAATTGTCTTGATCATTTTTACCCTTGTTTTATTTGCTTTCCGCTCAGGCCTGCGTTATCATTTTACATAAAAATACCTTCTATTTAGATGTAGAGATCGGAGCAATACAATATGATAAAAAAACACGAAATATACAAAAGAGATAAATGGAATATGTTAACTGTAGAAGTACAGGGCAAATACATTGTTCTCCGGGAAATATCTGACCAGTGGGGTGAAGAAACCCATACGTTCCTCAGTCGTCCTGCATTAATGCACTGGGCTAAAAATCACTTCCCCAAAGAAGAATTCATCGGAAGAGAAGAAGAATGGAACGACATCATGAACGCCTTCAAACAGGTTTAACGAGCTCTAGTAAGGCCCGGATTTAAATCTAAAGGAGTTGAATCACGTTCATGGATAGTTCAAATATTCTTATTTTTATCATATCCGCATTCGCATTAGGTGGCGTGGTTGTGATGAGTAAAAACAACATTGCTCCAAAGCTGAAACGCGGCCTAGCCATAACAACACTTCTTTTTGTCGTAGTCGCTTTTTGCCTTATTGTTTACAGCTTTTGGACCTTGTAGATTCGTTCCAAAAGTACAGTGGAAATATTTTGCATTACAGAGGGTCATACTAGGAAAATGCCAATAAAGCATGAGTCAAAGTAATTTTGTCTCATGCTTTAATGGTCCCCCAAGACTTTGAAAGGGAGATTCCTGTATGAAAAGTACCCACTTGCTTCCCCTTCTGCTATCTTGCAGCTTGCTTGTTGCTGCTGTGCCTGACAGCACAGCTAAGAAGAATAATCAGTCATCATTTTCCACAAATTTGAGGAGGATTTCAATGAGCACATTACCGAAACGTTCCGAAGTCGAAACAGAGAACAAATGGAAACTAGAGGACTTGTTTGAGAATCAGAAAGCTTGGGATCAGGCCTATGATGATTTGAAGAAACTGAAAGATAAAGCTTCCGAATTTGAAGGCAAACTGGATAATCCTCAGAGTATCAAAGAATTATTTACTCTAGAAGATAAATTGTCTTTGGAAATTGAACGGTTGTACGTATATGCCCATCTGAATCACGATGAAGATACAACCAACCCTACATACCAAGCACTTGTACAAAAAGCGAAAAAACTTAGCGTGGATATCAGCGAGGCACTTTCTTTTATCACACCGGAAATTCTGTCTCTACCCGAGCAAGATTTAGATAAATTGATTGAGCACCCTGATCTAGCGCCATACAAATTCACTTTACAAGAAATCAAACGTGAGAAAGCTCATGTACTTAGCAAAACTGAGGAAGCATTGCTTGCACAAGTTGGCAACCTCTCACAGGCTCCACAGCAAATTTTCGGTATGATCAACAATGCTGACATCAAGTTTCCAAAGATAAAGGATGAGAACGGCAACGAAGTCGACCTTACACATGGTAGCTACATTCAGTTCTTGGAAAATCCAAACCGTGACGTACGTCGTCGTGCTTTTAAAGCCATCTACGAGACCTACGGCAAGCAAAAGAATACGATTGCAGCTACGCTAAATGCCAATGTAAATAAAAATATTTTCTATTCTCAAGTTCGCAAATATCCATCGGTGTTGGAAATGTCTCTCTATGGAGACAACATCCCGAAAGAAGTGTATACGAACCTAATCGACACGATTCATGAGAACCTACCGCTTCTACATCGTTATATGAAACTACGCAAAAAACTGCTTGGCGTTGATGAGCTTCACATGTACGATTTGTTTGCTCCTTTAGTGGAAGAATACAAGTGGGACATCACTTATGATGAAGCTAAGAAAACGATTGAAGATGCGCTGAAGCCTCTAGGTGAAAACTACCTTAGTGCGTTGCGCGATGGTTTCAACAATCGCTGGATCGATGTCTACGAGAATGAAGGCAAACGTACGGGCGCTTATAGCTGGGGAGCTTACGGTACCCACCCTTACGTATTGCTCAATCACAATGAGAACTTGAACAGTATGTTCACGCTAGCCCATGAGATGGGTCATGCTCTTCATTCCTATTTCTCTGATGAGAACTTGCCATATCGCGATGCGCAGTACACCATTTTCCTCGCCGAAGTAGCCTCGACGACGAATGAAGCATTGCTGATGGATTATCTGCTCAAGAAATCGACGGATCCAAAACAAAAGCTATACCTGCTGACATACTACGCTGATCAGTTCCGGACAACGATATTCCGTCAAACCATGTTTGCTGAATTTGAGAAGATCATTCACGAACGGGCTGAAGCTGGTATTTCATTGACACCACAAGAATTATCATCCATATACTATGACCTCAACGTCAAGTATCATGGTAAAGAAATGGCTGTAGATCAGGAGATTGAAATGGAATGGGCAAGAATCCCTCATTTCTACAACAGCTTCTATGTATATAAATATGCTACAGGCTTCTCTGCAGCCACGAGCTTCTCGAAGCAAATTCTTGAAGAAGGTAAACCAGCTGTGGACCGCTATCTCGGTTTCCTAAAGAGCGGTGGTAGTGATTACTCCATCAACATCCTTAATAAAGCCGGTGTCGATATGTCCTCACCACAACCGATTCGTGACGCAATGAACGTCTTTGAGGAATTGATCGAACAAATGGAGAACTTAACGAAGTAATCCAATGTTCAATGGTTGAATGAAGATAGGGAATTCAAGATTCGATGTCGATTCCGCTGCATTGCTTTGCTTCGTGATCAAAAGATGACGATGTTTTGAAGTGACTGTTATAAAATCCCTTGCTCCTATGAGTGGGGGATTTTATACTGTCAATATGATAAAGGAGGCGTTTCCCAGTGAAAATTCAGTGGTCCCTGATCCTCGCGCTTATTTTTGCGCTCATTACGGCTGTATTTGCCGTCATTAATGTCGATCCAGTACAAGTTAATTTGCTCGCAGGTTCTGTAGATGTACCGCTCATCTTGCTGATTCTCGGCTGCACATTGCTTGGAGGGATTATTGTTGGTTCCTTTGGCATTTACCGTGGATACCGACTGCAAAGAGAAATCAAGACCTTAAAAGCCAAGCTTGTACATATTCAAGAAGCTACTGGATATGTTGCTCCAGAAGCTGATACAGCTAAGTTACCTACAGAAGAACCAACACCAGAACACTAAACTCGCAGTATTGGATTAATCATGAACTGTAATCAATAGGAGGCTTCCAGAATTGAGCATACAACTTAATGAAACTTATATTTTGAACTTACTAACTAAGTTACTACAAACCCCTAGCCCAAGCGGGTTCACCCATGACATTATGAAATTAATTCAATCCGAAGCACAGACTCTGGATATCCCTTTTTCTCAAAATGAGAAAGGCGGCGCAATCCTGACCTTGAAAGGTAAGGATTCCTCTAGAGTTATCGGTCTCAGCGCTCACGTGGACACCCTTGGTGCCATGGTACGTTCTGTGACCTCACGAGGTACGCTAGCCATCACTTCCGTAGGTGGATTCATGATGCACAGCATCGAGAACGAATACTGCACCATTCATACTCGCAGTGGTAATACGTATAGCGGGACCATTCTCTCGACCCATCCATCTGTTCATGTATACAGTGATGCGCGGGACTTCAAACGGATCGAAAGTAATATGGAAGTGCGAATCGATGAAATGGTTGAGAATAAAGAAGATGTTCTCAAGTTGGGAATTTCTGCGGGAGACTTCATCTCCTTCGATGCCCGTGCAGTGGTTACACCTAGCGGTTATGTGAAATCTCGTCATTTGGATGATAAAGCGAGTGTGGCTGCGCTGTTTGGACTGCTTGAATCAAGTAAACGTGAAGGTTGGGTACCTCGTCATGATCTAGTGTTCCTCATCTCGAATTATGAGGAAGTTGGACATGGGGCATCGTGGATACCTAATGGCATCAACGAAATGATCGCCGTAGACATGGGAGCTATGGGTGACGACTTAAGCTGCAAAGAAACCGATGTTTCTATTTGTGCCAAGGATTCCAGTGGACCTTATGATTATGAAATGACAGGTAAACTCATTGAGCTTGCTAAAGAACTGAACATTCCTTATGCGGTTGATATTTACCCGCACTACGGTTCTGATGCTTCCGCCGCTTTGTCTGGTGGGAATAATATCCGCGCCGCTCTTATAGGACCAGGCGTTCATGCTTCTCACGCTATGGAGCGAACTCATAAGCAAGCCATTCTGAATACGACGCGACTTCTTGCCGCATATGTTAAAGACTGAGTTACGTCGAACAGGAATCGCCACAACTTCTATCATCGCTATTACCTTCTGTATTGTACTCATGATGTTATGGGGAAGAGCCTACCTTCTTCCCCATGCTTATACTTATCATGAAGCAGAAGACGCCCAAGGAATTAAGATTCATGCGCTTGTTGTTAAGCCAGAATCCATTGAGCTACGGGCCGCTGAACGTCCGCTAAATGAATATCACCTTTATGGAATGAACGGTGGTTTCTTTTATGAGGACGCTGTCTTGTCCATCGCTGTGAACAATGATGTACCCGTTAAAGGGGCTGTCCGAGAATTCGGTTCTGGATGGTTCAATGCCAAATATAAACGAGGTACACTCGTATGGGATGAAGTCGCAGGGCGTTTCTCCATACAGGTTGTTTCCTCTGCGGATGAGATTGATGTTAGGGACCGTGGCCAGTATTTTGCCCAAGGTGGAGTAAGCATGAGTCTACAAGACGAAGCTAATTGGAGTACTACCATGGAACAGGAGCACCTTCCTGCTCCCGACGAGAGACGACTTCGTTCCGGACTTGTATACGACGATTCGGGATTATTATGGCTCATCGTTACACCTACTCACTGTACGGCTGAAGAGTTCAGAGACGCAATTCAGAACACGATTGCTCCAGGATCTAAGAAGGAAGGCATTTTCCTTGATGGTGATGGTTCATCACAGTTAAACTCGGCTGAGATCAAGATACGTGGTGATTCTAGAAACCTCCAACAAATTATCGCAATTAAATAACTATCCCAACAATGCAACTCAAAAGACGATAGAAGCAGCCATATCTGGCGCCTCTATCGTCTTTTTTGTGTTGGATGTGATAGATCATAAATGGAATATATTTCACCTACAGTGTTACATTTCTCACAGCAGACCAACCCATATATCATGATATCGTTTGATTATAAAGTTTTATCATAAAACTTTATTTTGAACAGTAGAGGATGTGTCATGAGTGGAACATAGCAATGAAGTTATACGCAACATTTGTGAAACTACACTTGATATTGCCCATAACATGGGGCGATTGTTCTGTAATGATGGTGACAACATTATACCAAGTAAATTTTTTATTCTCCTTGCTGTATATAGAAGCGGAAAATGTATGATCACTCAAATTGCTGAAGCGGTCGGACTCTCATCAAGTGCAAATACCATCGCTGTGAACAAATTGGTCCAAGACGGACTTCTAGAACGGATCAAGGACGAAGAAGACAAACGAATCTGCTGGATCCAAATAACACAAGCAGGAAAATCTGCTTTGGATGAAATGGTCAACAAACGTAATGTCATGTTCGAAACCATGCTCCACGATTTCTCCCAAGAGGAACTTTCCTTGTTCATTTCATCATTGGAGTTAATTCGGAACAAATTCTCAAAGATTGATCAAATTTAATGCAGGGATAGGTGAAGCAGCCCATGTTACTTCATATTGGAATGGACATTGGATCAACAACTGCCAAAATCATTGTCATGCACGGAGTAAATATTGTATATCAGGAATACATACGCCACTATAGTGATATTCAGAATGCCATTTTATCACTATGGAGCAATGTCACGAATCAATTTCCTAATGCTGAGGCCACAGTATGTATTAGTGGTTCATCAGGACTTACGTTATCAAAGCTCGCCGGAATCCCCTTTCTTCAAGAGGTTGTCGCCTGCAGTAAGGCGATAAAGCACATAGCCCCCGAAAGTGATACCGCAATAGAACTCGGCGGTGAAGATGCTAAAATTATTTATTTCAGCGGTGGGATCGAGCAACGAATGAATAATGCTTGCGCCGGTGGAACAGGCGCATTTATTGATCAAATGGCGGCGCTGCTAGAGACCGATCCTGCTGGACTAGATGATTTAGCCAGTCGCCATGAAACGATATATCCCATTGCCTCACGTTGCGGAGTCTTTGCTAAGACAGACATTCAACCACTCTTGAACGAAGGAGCACGCCGTGAGGACGTTGCAGCTTCGATATTTCAAAGTATCGTTAGCCAAACCATAAGTGGATTAGCCTGTGGACGACCCATCCGGGGCAAGATCGCTTTTCTTGGTGGTCCGCTAACATTTCTGCCACGCCTACGCGATCGGTTCATCGCAACGCTAGCGTTATCCGAAGACGAAGTCATTTTCCCAGAAAATGCCCAATATTTCGTAGCTATCGGTTCCTGCTTGCACGGGGCTGAAGGTAGCTCACATAGCCTTATGGAGTGGCAATCTATGCTGACCAACGTCAACTTTAGCGCAGATCAGAATAAAGATGCCCTACTGCCCCCCTTGTTTGCAACTGCAGAAGACCTAACAGTCTTTCATCAGCGTCATAATACCGCAGCGGCTCCTCGCGGAGAACTATCAACATATAAGGGACCCTGCTTTCTCGGTATCGATGCAGGTTCAACTACTACCAAGTTAGTACTGACAGGTTCAGACCATCAAATTTTGCATACTTTCTATGCGGGTAATAAGGGTAATCCGCTCCATTCTCTCTCAGGCGCTCTACAGGAACTATATGAACTGCTTCCTGAGGACTGTTACATCGCTCATTCATGCGTGACGGGATATGGTGAAGGGCTTATTAAGACCGCCTTCCGCGTAGACGGTGGAGAGGTTGAAACCGTTGCCCATTACAAAGCGGCAGCACACTTCATGCCGAATGTTGACTTCATCCTTGATATCGGCGGCCAAGATATGAAATGCATCAAAATTCGTGGCGGAGCCATTGACACCCTAATGTTGAACGAGGCTTGCTCTGCTGGTTGTGGCTCTTTCCTTGAAAGTTTCGCCAAAGCGCTTGGAGTGGATATTTCTGAGTTCGCTAAGCAGGCTCTGTTATCTACAAAACCAGTCGATCTAGGATCACGCTGTACGGTGTTCATGAACTCCAAGGTGAAGCAAGTTCAGAAGGAAGGGGCTTCCCTTCCCGATCTTTCTGCTGGACTCGCATATTCCGTCGTTAAGAATGCTCTGCAGAAAGTGATTAAAATCCGCAATCCAGAAGATATGGGCCAACATATTATCGTGCAAGGTGGAACCTTCTGTAATGATGCTGTGCTGCGCGCATTCGAGAATTTGACCGGACGCCAGGTCATCCGTCCCGATATCGCTGGAATGATGGGAGCTTTTGGCGCTGCATTGATTGCTGAGGAACGATATAGCGGGCAAGGAGTCACTACACTTCTCCATAAAGATGAACTTGGCAACTTCTCATACGAAGTATCCCAAGCTAGATGCGGTCTCTGTAGTAATACATGCGCACTGACGATAAGTCGTTTTCCAGATAAAAGCTTTCATGTTACAGGTAATCGCTGCGAACGAGGAGCAACTCAAAAGAAAGAAAAAAGCGATTTGCCTAATCTAGTGGAATACAAATATGAGCGTATCTTTAATTACACTTCACTTGAGCCAGCACAAGCAATCCGAGGAACAGTTGGCCTGCCAAGGGTTCTGAATATGTTTGAAAATTACCCTTTCTGGCACACCTTTTTTACGCAATTGGGTTACCGAGTTGTGCTCTCACCTAAATCTAGCAAGAAGCTATATGAACGTGGCATGGAGACGATTCCCTCGGAATCGGTCTGCTATCCCGCCAAACTAGCACATGGTCATATTGAAAGCCTACTCCGTAGCAAAGTAGACTTCATCTTCTATCCTGCGGTTGTTTATGAGAAAAGAGAAGACGACAAAGCAGATAATCATTTTAACTGCCCGGTCGTTGCCTCCTATCCAGAAGTAATTCGCACCAATATGGATGGACTAAAGGAATCCGGAATCCCGCTCGTTAGCCCATTTTTAAATTTCGATAATGTCTCCGTGCTTAAGAAGAGACTACTAGAAACGTTTCCGAACATTCCAAAAGAGGAGCTCTTATCAGCTGTAGATGAAGCGTTAAATGAATCGTGGCAAGCGAAAGAGGACATTCGTGCCAAAGGTGACGAGACGCTAGCAAATTTGGAACGTACGGGTGGAAAAGGCATTGTGCTCTGTGGTCACCCCTATCACGCAGACCCTGAAATTAATCATGGCATTGCAGAATTAATCATCGGGATGGGATTAGCTGTACTTACCGAAGATTCTATTTCCCATCTAGGCATTGTGAAGCACCCACTTTCTGTAGTCAATCAGTGGACTTATCATGGTAGAATGTACCGCGCCGCCTTTTTTGTTAGTGAACGAGATGATCTTGAGCTTGTACAACTCACCTCGTTTGGATGCGGTATCGATGCCATAACTGCTGATGCGATTCAAGAAATTCTGGAAAATCATAATAAAACGTTCACCTTAATTAAGGTAGATGAGATTAGTAATTTGGGTGCGGCGCGAATTCGACTGCGGTCTTTACTAGCAGCTATGAAGGAAAGAGAGGATCGTCAGATCACTGCCAAGCTCTCCTCTACTCCCTCCAGCCCAGTTGCCTTTACTAAAGAGATGAAGGAAACTTATACTATTCTCGCACCACAGCTCTCTCCCATTCATTTTGAGTTGTTCGAGACAGTGTTTCGCGAAGCTGGATATAGGCTCAAGATTCTTGAAACCGCAAATAAGGAAACAACGGATGAGGGATTGAAGTTCGTAAACAACGATGCCTGTTATCCAGCCATTATGACGATTGGACAAATCATGACAGCCCTGAGGAGCGGGGATTACGACCCAGACCGAACCGCTGTGATCCTATCTCAGACCGGCGGAGGTTGTCGGGCAACAAATTATATTGCCTTACTTCGCAAGGCACTCAAGGAAGCAAATATGGAGCAAATACCTGTTATATCACTCAACGTCTCTGGTATGGAAAATCAGCCAGGATTCCAATTGAACCTGAAAACAATCAATCGTTTACTTGCCGCCGCATGTTATGGAGACCTATTAATGCGACTACTTTATCGATTCCGCCCCTACGAGTTACAACCAGGTGCAACCGAAACCTTGTTCCGTAAATGGATGGATCAATGTAAATTATCGCTCCAGAACTTCTCTTTCCGACACTACAAGGAGATTACCCGTAATATGGTTTCTGAATTTGAATCATTACCAAAAACTACAATATCTAAGCCACGTGTAGGTATCGTCGGTGAGATTCTCATTAAGTTCCACCCTGACGCTAACAATAAAATCGTAGAAGTGATTGAGGCCGAAGGCGGAGAAGCTGTTGTTCCAGACTTTCTCGATTTCATGTTCTATTGTCTATACAACCCAATTTATAAAGCTGATCAGCTAGGTAAAAGTAAAATGCTGGGATTCTTGAATCCGCTCTTGATTGGATACATGGAGTTATACCGCAAACCCATGAGGCAAGCGCTGGAGAATAGCCCGTACTTAAACGCTCCAGAGAGTATTTACGAACTAGCGGACAAGGCAAGTCGTCTAGTCTCGATCGGCAACCAAATGGGCGAAGGATGGTTCCTAACTGCAGAGATGATGGAACTACTCGATCATAAAGTAAACAACATCGTATGTATTCAGCCATTTGCTTGCCTACCCAATCATATTACGGGACGTGGCATGGTCAAAGGACTGAAGGAACTATACCCAGAAGCCAATATTACCGCCATTGATTACGATGCCGGAGTAAGTGAAATGAACCAAATCAACCGGATCAAGCTCATGATGTCGATTGCCAATGGAGTTCTGTGCTAATCTCTTACGTTTTTAACTTGCTGCAATGTACCAATAACGCCAAAAAGTCAGGTCAAGGATAACCACTCCTTGAACCTGACTTTTTGCATCTCTCTAGTCTGCTCCAGAAAAATTAACTATTCATCCATTTCGCTGACTCTCAATTTTCTCCGCTAGCTCGTTCAAATATGTCCAGCGCTCCATCAGTCTTTCCAGTTCGGCTTCAGCTTCCTGTTGCTCTGTCATTAAAGCCTGCAACTGGACAGCATCACTTGCCGCAGACTCCATACTGGTAGCGATATCCATGATTCGTTGCTCAGCCGCTTCTACCATCCCATCAATCGTGTCGTACTCCCGTTGCTCGTTAAAACTGAACTTAAGCTTCTCGTTACGAGATGGGGCTTGATCGGTCTTACCAACGTTAGGTACGCTACTTGAACCGCTTTTGGTGCTATCACTCTTCTGTTTCTCCGGTTCCACAGTTCCTTGAACTCGTTCCTCGTACTCACTATAATCTCCAACATGGACAGCAACTACGCCATCCCCTTCGAAAGCCATAATTTTGTCCACCGTACGGTCGAGAAAATAGCGATCATGAGATACTACGAACACAGCGCCTGGAAACTCGTCAAGGTACGCCTCAAGCACGGTTAATGTACCGATATCCAAGTCATTTGTTGGTTCGTCAAGCAATAGAACGTTAGGAGCTCCCATCAGAACACGGAGCAAGTATAGCCGACGTTTCTCGCCACCTGATAGCTTCTCAATAGGGGTCCACTGCATCGCAGGTTGGAACAGGAATCGCTCCAACATTTGCGCAGCCGTGATCCGCGAGCCATCTGCAGTCGACACGACTTCAGCCTCGTCTTTAATATACTCGATCACCCGTTGCTTACCGTCCATCTCCTGATGTTCCTGCGTGAAATAGCCTAGCTTAACCGTCCCGCCCAGCATGACCTCACCTTGATCGGGTTCAATACGACCTGCGATCATATTCAGTAAGGTAGACTTACCGCTACCATTAGGACCAACTATACCCACGCGGTCTCCAGGGACTGCAACGTACGTCAAATCACCTATAAGCAGGCGATCTCCAATGCTTTTACGAAGACCTGCGATTTCTACTATTTTGCGGCCCAACCTTGTTGAGGCTACCGAAATATCAAGGGAGTCATTTTTGAACTCCGTCTTGGCACCTTGTAGCTTCTCAAAGCGTTCAATCCGCGCCTTCTGCTTGGTTGTCCGAGCCTTCGCTCCACGCCGAATCCAAGCTAACTCCGTACGGAGCAGGTTTTTACGTTTCTGTTCTGTTGATGCCTCCCGTTCCTCTCGCTCACTCTTGAGCTCCAGAAACCTGCTATAGTTGGCTTCATAACGGAACAAGCGTCCATGATCCATCTCTAGCATCACATTACATACACGATCAAGGAAATAACGATCATGGGTAATCAAAAGTAATGCTCCACGCCGTTTCTGGAGATAAGACTCTAGCCAGGCGACAGAATCATTGTCGATATGGTTTGTAGGCTCATCTAGAATGAGCAGCTCTGAAGGTAGGATTAACGCAGATGCCAAAGCTACGCGCTTACGTTGTCCCCCAGATAAACTCCCCATCTTTTTGCTGAAATCAGGAATTCCGAGCTTAGACAACACGCTTTTTGCTTCACTTTCTAATCCCCATGCCTGCACCCGATCCATCTCTTGACTCCATTTGGTCATTTGCGCCTGGAATCCAGTGTCTGCTGGGTGTTGTTCAAGCATTTCTGCAGCTTCCATATAAGATGAAACAACCTGGAGCTCCGAGCTACCTCCCTGAAATACGGCTCTGAGCACAGTGATTTCGGGATCAAACTCTGGATTCTGTGCCAAAAAGGTAATCCGGGCATCATTGTTTAATGCTACGCGTCCACCATCCGGCTCATCTAATCCAGCAATGACACGCAGAAATGTAGATTTACCTGTGCCGTTCACACCGATCACACCAATTTTATCGTTCTCATCCATGCCGAAGGTAACGTCTTGGAACAATACCTTTTCCCCATAGCTCTTACTTAGATTTTCAACTGTCATTATGTTCATTTCGGTTCCCTACTTCTCTATACAGACTTTATCCAAACTTTATATCCAAATCATCCCGAGCGCCCAAGCGATACATCCCGTAGCAAGGGAACTGATCAAATTCACCATATCATTATTAAGCCAAGCGAGTCCCCGCTCATGAACCGTATCCCGGTCACAATGCGTGCTCACTTCAACGCTTTTACCACAAACAACACAGCGATTCATACTTTGAAGTGTTCCACCTAAGAATGAGTCGGCAAAAGCACCAACGATCCCAGACACCCCACCAATTATAACCCATTTCCATAGGAAAAGTGATGTGGCTACGCTACTCCCTGTCCATTTTAGCAGGATCCAAGCGGCTCCGCCAATCATAATAGCTCCTGCTAATGCTGCTAAACTACCAAGCAATGACACTCCACCTGACGTTCCAGCCGGGACTCTTTCCCAGGTAATCACCGATCTTGGTGCTTTCTTGCTGAGGCCTCCCCACTCTGTCGCCCAGGTATCTGCTGTAACGGCTGCCATAGAGCCTACAAAGAAATATTCCCATGCTGGGTGCGGCCAAATGAAATTTCCAATACAAGCCAACATGCCTAATCCACCGTTGGCAAATACTTGCATCCAATCTCTTCGTCCACTTTTCGCGTAGGATTTCTCGAGCTCCAGCTTCCGTTCACCACGCAATTTAGAGAATACAGAGGAGGTGATAAAGAATAGTAGCAATATACCGAACCAGAACATGTTTCCTGCACCATAATACACGGTTCCCATCACGAGTGCCGCAACCATCCCGGACAAGCTAAGCGAACCCTTCCAATATGCCGCTACAGAAACGAAGAGGGCGCATAGCGCCCCAATAATCCAACTCATCAGCATGGAGAGGATCCAAATTGAATGATGCAGCTCCCCAGTTCCCGGTCGCCATAAGCTATCTCCAGCTTGTCTCCCGCACCAACAGGTCCTACTCCTTCAGGTGTTCCCGTGAAGATGTGATCCCCTTCATCCAATCCATAATGTTCGGCTATAAAATCTACGATGTTTTGCAACGAGAATATCATATTACTGATATTACCTCTCTGCACGATCTCGCCATTTTTGCGCAGAGTGAAGTCCTCTTCCGCAGTCTCTGCAGCCCCTGGAAAAGCGATGTAAGGGGTCATTGGTGCTGAATTTAGGAATCCCTTAGCTGCAGTCCATGGATGTCCCTTTTTCTTCAACTCATTTTGCACATCGCGAAGTGTGAAATCGATGCCGAAAGCTATCACATCAACGAGATCCTCAACAGACATCCCCCGTTCATAGCGGCGTGCAATCCTCAGTACTAGCTCCGTTTCATAATGAATTTCTCCCCGGCCTTCAGGTAAACTCAAGGTATCTCCACTTCCATCCATTGAAACGATCGCATGCGACGGCTTCATAAAAATCATGGGTTCCGTAGGGACCGCGTTACCAAGTTCCTCAGCGTGCAGTCGGTAGTTACGTCCGACACAATAAACGTTCTGAATCAATCTATTCATTCGTTCTAGCCTCCAAATTCATGAATTACACATAGCCTTATGCCAAACATCTGGCTTGTTCGTACAGATCAAAATATCTTTATGCATAGCTGCAATCCGTCTAATTACTTTAACATTATCGAGTGTCCAAGCCATGATCGTTATCCCCCGATTGGTTACCTTGGAGACTAGATCAGGGGTCAAATATCGATAATTTATCGATAAGAAGGAGCATTGAAGCAATTGCAGTCGTAGAATCAGATCACTTGGTTTACCTTCCATGATGAGCCCCGTACGAATATCGCGGCCAATTTCCCTCACTTTAGCTAATACAGTAGGTGAAAAGGATGTTACGACAACGTCGTTCTCCATATGACGCCGTTTGATTGCCGATATCACCTTCCCCTCAATTCCAGGGTACAGGTTATCATGTGTTTTAATCTCAATATTTGCGCGGAGGCGGCCGCATATGGCATCCAAAAATTCATCCAGCGTAATCAAGCGTTCTCCGCTATAAGCTTTGGACTTCCAGCTTCCGGCATCAAGAAGCTTCAGCTCGGCCCAGGTCTTGTCCCTAACAGGACCACGTCCACTTGTCGTACGGTTCAGCGTATAATCATGGATTAGTAACGGAACCCCGTCCTTAGATAATTGGACATCGACCTCCACCCAATTCACATACGGTTGCTCCATCGCGAGCGTAATCGCTGCCATCGTATTCTCTGGAGCTTGACTGGAGAACCCTCTATGGGCTACACAAGGATTATGCAAATCTTAAAGCGCCTCCTTTCCTTCCGGAATTCATTTTATGGGGATACCGAGGTCACTTCACCGGAATTTGCAATTTTCACACCGCTCGATAAGCTCTCTACCCTTTGGAATAACTTGACTCCATCTTCATAATTCATTGGAACAGGCTGCCCAACCTCAGTTAAGTAAGGTATCATTTTCAAGTCACATGCGCCTTTACGGTTACATTTTGTTTCAAAAATAGCGGTCTCCCAAGTATCCGGCACATTTGCGTTCTTTGTAAAAATAAAATTACCTGTGCTGTATACGATCCATTTACCTTTATATTGTTCAATTCCTTGCATGACATGTGGATGTCCCCCAATAACGAGGTCCGCACCTGCATCGATATATTCATGCGCAAGTGATGTTTGGTGTTTCTCAAGCACTGTTGTACGTTCCTTACCCCAATGTACCATGACTAACACAATATCAGCATGTTCTTTTGCTGTCTTTATCGCCTTCAGAGCAAGTGTAGAGTCGTATGTAGTCGCAACTCCAGGCTTTCCTTTACCTGCTGCCCAATCTGATTTGGGAATAACCCGGCTAAAGCCGCAAATCGCAATCTTAATTCCTTTTCGTTCAATATAGATAGGTGCATAAGCTTCTTTAGTATCCGAACCTGCACCAAAATATTTAATATCATTGTCCTTCAAATGTGAGATCGTGTCTAGCAATCCCTGGGCACCTTGATCCAAAATATGATTGTTCGCGAGATTGACCGCATCGATTCCCGACTTAGCCATGAAAGGCAGCACCTCAGGTGAAGACTTAAATACAAACGTCTTATCTTCGGCCTTCGTACCAAACGAAGTAACCGGCGTCTCCAAATTGACTAAACTCAGATCATCATTTTGAAACAAGTCACTAATATGTTTGAAAGGGTACTCATACCCCTCTATATTCAACGTTTGCGCAACCCGGTCAGAGAACATCGTGTCTCCCGCAAAGTGAAGGAGCAGTGTGTCTTCCCCTTCCAATCCTTCATTAGGTTGTGCATCTCCTTCTCCTTGATTCAAGTCCGTATCAGGCTTCGACTCCGGTTCATCTATCTCTTCATTCTCAGTTCCATCTGGCACTGAAGTTCCGACCGCTGGATCAACAGAATCGATCTGATCTGATGGAACAGTTCCGTTTCCCTCATTTGAGATTGCTCCTTGTTGGGACGTAACCTCTTTACTCGGCTGGAAACGTTGCTCAATATAAAAATAAGTCCCTAATACCACAATAGCCGTAATAAGCGTCAGGTTTAACGCAACCCAAACACGACCTTGGCGTGGACTTTTTTTCTTTTTTCTACGCTTGTTCTTTTCCATTCTTGATAAACTCATCAGTTACTCCTTTAATTCTTATTCATGTAACCCAATTTAAAAGTAGAAGCACCCTTCATTTTATTATATCAGCTAACCCAAAATAAATAGAACCCCAATCCTATTTTATAGGGAGGGGTTCAAGACTTCATGTTATTTGGTATAGGCCTTATTAGCCATACCTTGTGCCATTTCCTTGGCCTGCTTAATACAATCAGGTAATCCGACACCTTCAAACGCCGCCCCAGTAACGTATAGTCCAGGAAGCGAAGACTCTATACTTCGGCGTAATTCAGCAATATGCTGTAAATGATGAACCGGATATTGTGGCATCGATTTTGGTAACCGCGTAATCTCTGAGAAGAGTGGAACCGCTTGTATATTCATTAGTTCATGAAGATCTTGTAGTACTAGGTCAGTGAGCGCTTCATCCGAGAGGAACACTTTCTGCTCATCCCCTGAACGTCCTACGTAGCAACGTAGTAGCATTTTGTCATCCGGGCTAGTATGAAGCCACTTCACTCCGGTCCAGGTACAGGCAGTTATGCTCATCCCTTCCTTACGCGGTACAAGAAAGCCTGAACCATCAAACAAGCCTTTTAGATCTCTTCTATCAAAAGCAAGAACGACATTGGCTACAGACACGTAATTGATAGCATCTAGCGCACTAACATCGACATAAGGACGTAGCAAATCTGCAGCTGCGAAAGCAGGTGCGGTCACTATGACATCATCTGCTTGTAAGCTTTCACCTGAAGCCAAAACAACCTGATAGCCCCCAGCATCATTCTTAGAAATCGAAGCAACTTGTGCTTCTAAACGCTGATCGACATCGCTTAGTTCATACACCAATGCATGAACTAGACTTTGCAGTCCTTGACGAAAAGTGAGGAAAGCACTTCGTTTTGTACCCGTATGGGTCTCTACTGGCTTCTTTCCTGTCATCATTCCCTTGATCAAACTACCATACTGCTGTTCCAATTCACCAAATTGGGGAAAGGTAGATTGCAGACTAAGATGATGTGTATCACCCGCATAAATGCCCGCGAGTAAGGGTTCTGTTACATTCTGTAGAACCTCAGCGCCAAGCCTACGTTCGATAAAATGCCCCAGTGATTCGTCTTCTTTACTTTTTCGTCTAGGAAGAACGAAATCCAGCATAGCCCTAGCCTTCCCGCTTAATGATATCAAGCCCGTCTTCAGGAATGGACCAAGTTCAGTTGGAATACCAAGCACAAGCCCCGAAGGCATGGGATGGAGCTCCCGGCGGTGAACAATATAAGTTTTCTTGGCTTCGGGATTCATAGAGACGAGTTCATGGTCGATTTCAAGCTCCTTAGCGAGATCGATCATGGCCGTCTTTCGCGCCAAAAAGGAATCCGGGCCTTTTTCAATAACGAATCCGTCCCGGTGGAGCGTCTCAATTTTGCCACCTAGCCTGCTATCTTTATCAACAATCGTAATTTGCGGGATTAGTCCCTTCTCCCGGTAAAATTTACGTATGTAAAAGGCAGCGCTTAGTCCCGTCAAACCACCACCGATTATGACTACCTTACTAGAAGATGTATCATTCATCGTTTAATTATTCCTTCTCCCATGTCTTGATAATGACATCGCTCATTGTCTCCATATATAACGGATCACTATTCAACGAATCGATACGCTCAAGCCGCATATCCAGTTCTTTGGCAATCGTCTTGGCCTCAATGTCCAAATCATATAACACCTCAAGATGATCCGATACAAAACCAACCGGAGCGACGAGAATGTCCTCCACCTGTTCCTGACTTAACGTGCGTAGTGTATCCAGAATATCAGGCCCAAGCCAAGGTTCCGCTGTACGTCCAGCACTCTGCCAAGTAAATTGCCATGAAGTAACGCCAGCTTTCTCTGCTACTGCTCTTGAAGTCTCAAGCAATTGTTCCTGATAAGGATCACCCATCTGGAGAATTTTCTCTGGCAAGCTATGCGCACTGAACAATACTCGTACCTTATCCCGCTCTGCGCCTGCTTCCACGAACTGATCCAACTTACGTGATACTCTAGTTGTTAGAGCCTCTATGAGACTCGGGTGTAGATGATAGCTTTGGATAAATTTCATCGAAATTCCGACTTCTTCTGCTTTTGCTTCTGCTCGTTTTATATACCCACCCACACTCATGATCGAGTAATGAGGAGCCAGAACGATTCCGATGGCATCCTTGATGCCGTCCTCCGCCATCTTTGCTACACCATCTTCAATAAAGGGATGCGCATGTTTCAGCCCTTGATAGCAGTGAAACTCAACATCATGGTTCTTAGTATGAGTATCTAATGTCTCCTGAAGTGTTGCAACCTGATGATTCGTGTTCGCCCGTAAAGGAAATACACCACCCACAACAGCCTCATAACGATCCTTCAGCTCTTTGAGTTGTTCAGGCGTTGGGGGATGTCCCCGACGAATATGAGTATAATAAGATTCTACTTGCTCCAAGCTTTCTGGTGTTCCATAAGACATGACTAATACGCCTACTTTAGTTGCCATGATTGCATCACCTCAATCTTGTTATTTTTGATTTCCTGTACAGTGGTTGACCACATACAACGGAAAGTTGCGTTACGTTTTGGAGGATGTTACCATCGCTGTTAAATGAAAATTTCCTTATATAGTGAAACCTGTACGTAAGATAGCCTCAGCAGAATATTCATGAACGAATTCTGTCAGCTCACGTAGCTTCTCAAGTGAAGCTTCCGGAAATAAACCGTGTCCCAAATTGAACACAAACCCAGGTTGCTTGATGCCTTCATCAATAATATCTTTCGCATGCTGTTTAATAATATCCATTGGAGCTGTCAAAATGTAAGGATCTAGGTTGCCTTGAATAGCAAATTTACCACCTGTGCGTAGGCGTCCTTCCTCAATAGACACACGCCAATCAATCCCAATAACATCCGCTTGCAAATCTCTCAGTTTAGGAAGTAGCTCTCCTGAGCTCACACCTGGAAAATAAATCTTCGGTACATCCAAATCCTGAAGTTCGGCAAAAATACGAGTAATCGTCGGAAGTACGAATTTTTCAAAATCTCTTGGGGCCAAAGCACCTACCCAGCTGTCAAACAATTGGAATGCTTTTCCCCCGCTCTTGACGTGAGCTCGTAAATACGAAATTACCATATCGCCAAGCTTGTCCATTAATGAAAACCACAGCTGTGGCTCGCCGTACATCATGCTCTTGGTGCGGATATAACTTTTAGAAGGGCGTCCTTCAATTAAGTAGCTTGCAATCGTAAATGGAGCTCCAGCAAAAGTGATTAAAGGAACGTCTAGCTCACGATCAAGAATAGAAATCGTCTCAAGAATATGCGAAAGGTCTTTCTCTACATCAATTGGTTTCAAACGTTCGATATCTTCAGCGCTGCGAATCGGATTGTGAATCACAGGGCCAATATTCTTAACGATATCGAAGTCGATTCCAATTGAAGCAACCGGGTTCATAATATCTGAATATAAAATGGCTGCATCCACACCCAGTTTGCGAACTGGCATCATCGTGACTTCAGCCGCAAGCTCCGGCTGTTGACATATTTCAAGTAAGCTAAACTTTTCTTTGATTTTGCGGTACTCAGGATCGTACCTACCCGCCTGACGCATATACCAAACGGGGAGTTGGTCCACTTCCCGTCCTTGACAGGCACGAATAAACTGGTCGTTATAAACCATGATGAAAGAGACCTCCAATAATTAAAATTTACCCAATTTATATTATGCCCTTTTTAAAAGTAAGTAACAACTATCACAGACAACTCACTCATGACAATAGTATGACATCTCTATCTGAGGTTCTAGAACAACTGTGATATACTGGAATTCTGTCTATCTGCAGCGAGAATACACAAAAAGGGAGTGAATGCACTTTGAAGACATGGAAAGTCAATCTCATTGTGCTTTGGTTCGGACTATTCTTAGTCAATGCGGGGATGACCATGATCACCCCCTTCTTATCGCTCTACTTGGCAAGAGATTTGCATGTTCAAGGTGAGCACCAAATTGGTCTTTGGGCGGGAGCCATCTTTGCTGCCAATTTCGCGACCTCATTCATCTTTCAACCGTTATGGGGAAAGCTCTCGGATAAATATGGACGAAAGATTATGTTACTACGATCAGGCTTTGGGATGGCTATCGTCATTACGCTCATGGGTTTTGCAACACAGCCATGGCACTTATTAGCTCTAAGGTTGCTTAATGGGACTATTTCTGGGTTCAATCCAGCTGCAGTATCGCTCGTTTCAGGAACCGCACCGGAAAAGAGAATGGGGTTTGCTATGGGGACCATTCAATCCGGTAATGTCGCTGGCACCATCCTCGGTCCTTTAATCGGGGGCCTGTTAGCTGAATGGGTTGGATTTCGCCCCATATTTTATATTACCGGTAGCTTGTTGTTTATTGCTTCCGTCCTTGCATTACTGTTAGTTCGTGAGAATTTCGATCGTCAGAAAGCAGCCAATAAGCCGCAAATTTCTGTACTGCAGGGTTTTCGGGAACTGAACAAAACACCACAGCTCACCGCATTATTTGCCGTGACGTTCTTATTGCAATTTGCCATGTTAAGCCCGATGGCGCTCCTCCCCCTTTATGTGGAGAAGCTTCACGGAATAGCTACCAAGGTAGAGTTCTGGGCAGGATTTGTGATCGCAGTGACGGGAATTTCTAACATGATTACCTCACCTTTGCTCGGTAAACTCAGCGATTCGGTTGGTGCTCATCGGATCTTAACCTTCTCCTTACTAGGTGCGGCAGCTACACTGATACCACAAGCGTTTGTACATACGGTGTGGCAACTCATTATCATTCGCTTTCTTATGGGGATCTTCATGGGAGGACTATTACCAAGCGTCAATGCATTGATTCGTTTCTATACGCCTAAAGGCATGGAGAGCCGAGCTTATGGTTTCAATGGCAGCACACTTGCCCTTGGAAACATGCTCGGCTCTCTCATCGGAGGATTTTTGTCAGGTTATATTGGAATCGAGGGGATCTTTATTATTTCAGGTATCCTTCTGTTCATCAACACGATTTGGGTCAGAATGAAATTATATAGTAAGCCCAAATCACTTAACCCGGGCTAAAGCTAACCCATCATATGAGGGGAGAAATGCACTGATTAGTCGTTCATCCCTGGCAATCATCTCATTGAATTTACGCATAGCCAACACGGACGGTCCATTCTTGTCACTGTTTAATGTTCTTCCACGGAGAAATGTGTTATCTCCAACGATTAGAGCTCCAGGCAGTGACAACGAAATGGCATACTCCAAATAATGAGGATAGTTCTCCTTGTCTGCATCAATAAAGAAGAAATCAAAACGTTCTCCCCGGCTCTCCAGTTCCTTAAGACTGTCTAGTGCCGGCCCGACCAAATAATTCACCGAGTCACCAAATCCCGCATTCTCCAAATTCCTTTTTGCCAACCCAGCATTAGCTTCTTTGAGTTCAAGAGACAACAATTTTCCGTCCTCCTGAAGTCCTCTCGCAAGACAAATGCCACTATATCCACCAAGTGCACCAATTTCCAATATGGATTTAGCTCCCGATGACATTACTAGCAACGTTAATAAACGTCCATATCCCGTTTCGATGGATACATCATTTAATCCACTTTCCAGAATGGATTGTCGCACTTGTTCTAGAACCTCATCCTTCAAATATAAATCCTCGCTATATTGTTCAGGGGTTTGCATAGGTTATTTGCTCCTTTCGTAGCTATCCGATTGTATCTAGCTTCACATTGTCCTATACTGAATTGTATGGTTTTTGCACCTTTGACACAAGTGAGAGCCACTTCTACAAGTTTAAATGGAGTTGATATGATAACATGCCAGGAAAATTGAATTTAATCGCAACTGCTCCAATGGGTCTAGAAGCAGTAGTAGCGCGCGAGCTTAAAGAGCTAGGATATCATGATGCATTCATCGAGAATGGACGGGTCAATTTTACAGGAGATTACATTGATATTTGCAGATGTAACTTATGGCTGCGGACGTCAGACCGAGTTCTGATCAAGATGGGTGAATTCACTGCCTTAACTTTTGATGAATTATTTGAAGGAACCAAAGCGTTGCCATGGGAAGAATGGATTCCAGCGCACGGAGAATTCCCTGTAGAGGGTAGATCTCATAAATCTCAGCTTAGCAGCGTTCCAGCTTGCCAAGGTATCGTCAAGAAAGCGATCGTTGAAAAGCTGAAGCTATCGTATAACTCGGAATGGTTCGAAGAGACTGGACCTCGCTACGTCATCGAGATCATTTTGCTAAATGATACCGCATTGTTGACACTAGACACGACGGGCCCTGCGCTACACAAACGGGGTTATCGGAAACATGCAACAGAAGCTCCCCTTAAAGAAACAATGGCTGCGGCCCTTATTCTTCTAAGTCGGTGGAACCAGAACCCTGCAAGACCGTTCTACGATCCATGTTGCGGATCGGGTACATTACCGATCGAAGCAGCTATGATCGCTTGGAACATTGCCCCTGGACTACGTAGAACCTTTAATTCGGAATCTTGGCCCGTCCTGCCGGACAACCTCTGGCAACAAGCTAGAGAAGAAGCCTTTGATTCCGTTAAAGATGATATTCCGCTGAATATTACCGGAAGCGATATCGATCCTGCTGCCATTGAGATATCGATGGCTTCGGCTAAGGCCGCTGGGTTTGCTAAGGAGATCAAGTTCCTTAATATCCCTGCGATCCAAATTCAGCCCCAGGGGGATTATGGATGCCTCATCACAAACCCTCCATACGGAGAACGGATTGGTGAGGAGAAAGAAGTACGTAAGCTCATCGCCCATCTCGGTCGTTTATCTGCTGAGCTTCCAACTTGGTCCTTCTTCGCCATTACTCCAACCGAGCGATTTGAGGAAATATTCCATCGCAAGGCAGACAAACGTCGTAAACTATTTAACGGTCGGATCGAATGTCAATATTTACAGTTCCTCGGGCCCCTTCCTCCTCGTCATTAATTGACGTAGAGGGAGGGTTTCTCCTATTCTAATTGGGAAAGGAGTTATCAAAGAATGATCCGCTTTTCCCCAAATAGTGATTCCAAGAGATTACTTCGTAATCTTTGGCAATACCGCTTTTTTGAATATCTTATATTTGTTTTTGCGATTTTCTATAAACTTAAATTTCTCCATAATCAGTTACATGCCAGGTATATTGACATGAACCGAATAGATGACCTGATTGCCATAGGTTCCATCATCCTCTTGTCATTCTGGACGCTATGGCTACCTCATCGGGCGAGGTCCATAGCTCTATGTGTACTGAATGTACTGTTAACCGCACTTATTTTCTCGGATCTAGTGTATTACAGGTACTTTGGTGATTTCATCACGGTTCCCGTGTTGATGCAAATAGGGCAAGTAGGAGAACTCGGAGAAAGTATCCAGTCTTTGATCCAAATCTCTGATCTCTGGTTTGTTGCCGACTGGGCCCTGTGGCTTGTCCTCATGATCACCATTACCTTGTTACATCATAATCGTAGTGCCAAATATTCGCAGTATCCCAGCAGCTTCTTAAGCCATGATCCACAACAATCAAGAATGGGCAAGCCCTTAAGACGCTTTGCGACGGGTATGATTGTCTTCACCATCGGGTTCTCTATGACGATGGGACCCATCCGATCTTACACCAAAACCTGGGCTAGTGATTTATTTAAGGGGAATTGGTGGAATCTTTCCCTGTATAACGTAACTGGATTACTCGGATTCCATTATTATGACGTGTCCCGCTACGTTAAGGAGCATTACGGCAAGCAGCCTGTTCTAACCGCACAAGAAAACGATGAAATACAGCAATGGTTTGATGCTGCCAGCCTTAGCCGTAATACAAGGAATGAGACATTTGGTGCTTATGCTGGTAGCAATGTTATCGTTATCCAAGTGGAAGCATTCATGAACTTCATGATTGGTCAGAAAATAAATGGTGAAGAGATTACACCTAACTTCAATAAACTGATGAAAGACAGTTTGTATTTCTCCAACTTTTATCACCAAACAGGACAAGGGCGTACTTCAGATGCTGATTTTTCCGCACAAAGCTCATTACATCCTTTACCGACGGGCTCGGTATTTGTTCGCTACCCCGACCACAAGTTTGATGTTATGCCACAGATCCTTAAAAGTAGTGGCTATAAGACAGAGGCATTCCATGCCTACGAGGGAAGTTTCTGGAATCGATTTAATATGTACAAGGCTATGGGCTATGACAACTTTTACACTAAAAAAGACTTTAAGATAGATGAGCCACTCGGTTGGTCACTTGGGGATAAATCTTTTTTTCGCCAATCTCTTGATTTTATGACCAAGACAAGTGAGCAACAGCCCTTCTATTCTTTTATGATCACGTTAACTAGTCATCATCCGTACTCTCTCCCGGCCAAAGTACAAAGTTTGGATGTCGGGGAGTTCAAGGGTTCAATCTTTGGGAATTATCTGGAGTCGATTCATTATGTGGACGAAGCTTTAGGTGAGTTGATCGAAGATATGAAGCGGGATGGCTTATGGGACAATACGATATTAGTTCTCTATGGAGATCATGATAATTCGGTTACGGACAAGGGAGACTATGAGAAATTTCTCGGAAAATCTTTGACTGAGCTCGACATGGCACAAATTATGAACCAGGTTCCTTTACTAGTCCATGTGCCAAAAGATGAACTTACCGGTATAGAAGAACAACCTTCCGGACAATTAGACCTAGCGCCGTCAATCCTTCATCTTCTAGGCATTTCCACGGAACCCTTCTCTATGATGGGGAACAATCTCTTCGCAGGTCACGAACAAGAACACTTGGTTGTTCAAAGATCGGGGGCCTTCTCAAATGACAAATTATACTATATCCCTTCAGATGATCAATTGTTTCAAAATGGTACATGTTATGACCTTGGTACACGCGAGCCTGTAGACGTTCAGAAATGCCGTGTAGCCTATGATGAAGCCAACAAACGCCTTAACATTTCCGATAAGGTAATCACATATGATTTATTAGCGACAAAAAGCGGCAATCCATAAAGGATGCCGCTTTTTGTTCATTATTTATGCTCAGAAGCTATGATTAATTTATGCCTTCGGTTTCTTCACAAATGGTGCGGCTTTGGCTAGCACCTCGTCTTCAGTTGGCGCGCTTAAATAACGGCCATTAATGTAAACAAAGGGTCGCTTGCCACAGGGTCCACAATAAGATTTACAACCAATTGTGATTTCCGCATCCGGTGCGAGCTTCTGTAATTTCGGTATAAACGTCTTCAAACGAATATGATTACATTTTTCGCATACGCGAATATCGTTAGCCATGTTGAATCCCTTCTTTTATTATGATGAAAAAATAAGATTGCTCCTATTTAGATTGTCCTTATATTAGACCAACTAATTAGTGATCTCCGTGATTTCCTTTGGAAGGATTGGTAATAACGAAACCTTCTTCAGGGAAATATAGATAATCAATCTTCACACCATCGAGGAGTGGTTCGTTTGGATCAATAATTACATCGATTTCTTTATCCGTCGAAACAACATGATCCTTATCACTTGCCTTGGCCAAATCAAGTCCATAATGGGCATGATCACCATGCGCATGAGTGATGAATACTTTCAGCGCTAATCCTTTGTTCTCTTCCTTATCCAGTTCTTTCTTTATCACCTTCGCCGCATTGCGGGTAATTTTGACGCTCATATTGTTCTCTCCTATCACAAATGGACTTCCTAACATTCCTATTGTAAAGAAACATGTCGGAACGTGCAAGCAGCAGCAAAGCCAAACTTACTACCTCATGGGCCATATTTGAAGGAATGTCTGGGTCTAAAGTTCAAACACGCTTGATGCCGACAAAAAGTATACAAAAGATAAGTAAGACCATAAAAGTACTTACGATAAGAATTATTGTTTTGAGTTTATCAGCCCTTGAACGTAATCAGGGATAGCGTATTAAGTATGAATATCTCTTTTCTCAAAAGAAATGACGGTTACCGTTAAACAGATGGCTATGATGATCATTGGAATAAGACCCACGTGGACATAATCATTCATGCTTGTTATCAACACTCGCTCAGAATCTTTAACATACATGCCGGAAAATTTCATGATCTGAGTCATTAGTGTATTGTTAGAAACCATGCGCAAAAAAGTAGAAGAAGAGTCTCTAAGATAACCACTTAGTAAAAAATCACCGAATATGATGACAAAAGTGATGAGTATCGCGGAAGCCGTTTTTCTAACAATCATCCCCACCATCATGACGATGGCAGAGTAGGCAGCCAAATACATCATGTTGAAACCAAGTGCAGTAAATCCGGCTATTGCATCTTGTCTTAGACTGTTATCTCCAATGTGAGCGCCTAAAATTAGGGTTACCATCATATACAAAACATAGAAAACACCTGTAAATTGGAGCACACACCATATGATGACTTTGATCTCCGAAAGAAACTTCCCCATAAAATAAGATGTCCTACTCTGTCCTGAGGCGATAATATTTTTGACTGATCCATATTCAAATCCCTCTGTTGAAAAAAAACAAGCTTGCATCGGAATAACAAAATACAGAAAAAGCGAAAAAGAAGCAGCCATACTTAAAGGTTTCATTGGACTACTAATATCCCATCCGCCTTTTGATCCTGTCAAAACTAGCAGCGCAATGCTTCCAATAAGAAATATGAAGCAAATGCTTCGAAAAGTTGTATCCTTTTTCAAATAAAAAGTTTGGCCATTCAGAAAATTTTTCATGAGTTAGCCCCCTCCTATTAGATCCATGTAGTAGTTTTCAAGATTAGGGGTAGATACGTTGATTCCTTCCATTTGAATTCCCTTCTGTAGAAGAATAGACATCAGTTTTTCTAGGTCCGTATTTTCTTTAGGAATTTGAATTTCTCCAGCTTCAGTGATCACTATGGATTTCAATTGAAGTTCATACTTCAGGATTTGGGCAGCCAGGGCTGGATTTGGTGTTTGAATACAGATTCGTGTTTCCGCCGATTTCAGCAATTCAGCTGCAGAGATTTCTTTGATTAACCGCCCATGATGGATAAAACCAAATTTGGTGGCCAACAGTTGCAGCTCATTTAAAATATGGCTCGATATTAAAATAGTAACTCCTTTTTCTTTTACTAAGCGCTCTATGATCTTTCTAACTTCCACGATCCCAGAAGGATCTAATCCATTGATAGGCTCATCTAATACGAGAAATTTTGGATTGTTAAGCAGAGCAATTGCCAGTCCTAAACGTTGTCGCATCCCCAGAGAATACTCACTCGTTTTCTTGCTACCAGCATCTAACAAAGCTACAGCCTGCAGTACATCAGCAATCCTCAGTTTGTGATCATCCTTAATACCAAAAGCACGGCAATAAAATGTTAGATTTTCTTCCGCATTTAAATGAGGATACAGGGCTGGCATTTCAATTAGAAATCCTACCTGCCGTCTAGCGTAATTGAGATCTTTCTTGTCACTTTTCCCAAGCAACGATATTTTGCCACCTGTCGGATGGACCAAGCCGCCGATCACTTTCATGAGAGTGGTTTTCCCGGCACCATTTTCTCCAACAAAACCATATATATCACCGGAATCGATTGTCATATTGATATCCTGAAGTACAATAGATGATCCATAACGTTTGGTTAGTCCCTTGGCTTCAAAAATAGTTGAACTCAATTAAAATCCTCCTCTACTTCATTACTCCCAACTAACTAATTAGCATAATTTCACTGAATAAAGGTATGGATTGTTAGAATTGGGGTCGTTTATGTCGTTATTAAGGCTTAGAAAATGTACATTCAGGGTTCGCTTGATTTTCCCTAAAGTGTCTATAGAATTATTCATATAACATACAAATTCCGCCAATTGAGGCCTGGGATTGTTGAACGGAGTGATGAAATGATTCATATCGCTATTTGCGATGATGACATGAAGGTAGCACAGCAGATTGAAATGATGATAATGAATACTCAGAATAACTTTTCTGAACAAATAGAAGTTCATATCTTCTACTCAGGTGAGAGCTTCGCTAGAGCAGTGGAGAAAGGTTGTCCATTTGATATTATTTGTATGGATATTGAAATGGAAGGTATGGATGGGATTACCGCAGGGCACACGCTAAGGGCCAATGATGAGAATGATGTTGTGCAGCTTATCTATATCTCTAGTCATGAAGAATATCATCTGCAACTTTTCGATGTTCAACCATCGGGTTTTATTAAAAAGCCTATTGAGGAAGATAATTTTAATAACAAACTGATTCCTAGCATTCACAAAGCCATTCGCAAACGTCAACAAGGCAAAATAAACTTCCTCCCCGTACATCAAAAGGGTAAAGAAGTTTTGGTACCCTTCCGGGACATCATCTTTTTAGAGAGTCATATAAGACAAGTTATTGTTAACACCAGAGAGGATAGAATCGAATATTATGGCACATTAAACGAAGAAGGGAACAAGCTTCCTTCCCACGATTTCATCAGGATACATCAGTCATACATCGTGAATTTTTACTTTATTAAAGAAATACGTAGTCGGAAGATCGTGCTTACGACGGGTAAAGAATTACCTATAAGTGAGAAGAATAGTGCCTCCGTCAGAATGCATTATTTGAAGTTCAGGGGGGATCTTATTGGGACCTAATGTGTTTTATGAAGAACTCTTTTATTTAACGACGCTCCCCTTTCTGTCCGTCATTATTCATTATTTCTACAGTCACTGTTTTGTGTGCCTTATTGAAAGAAAGACCCATCTGTTCTTACTCTATTCTATATATTTTTCATGCAGCGCTGCCCTACGCTTTGTTCCATTACCTGGTGCATTTCAACTCACTCTGAATATCGGTTTAATTGTGCTGCTATCATTGTTCTATAAAGGAAGTCTTAAATGGAGGATATGTGCCGCGATTTTTCTCGTAGCTCTTATACTCCTTAGCGATGTTGTGATGCCAGCAACATATTCATCAAAGGGATATATTATTAACCTGTTTCTCTCAAAGCTTCTCATGTTTATCCTGGTGTTAATTTCAACGCGAATAACTACCTCATATGGCGAGGGGAGTTTGTCCAGTTGGTATTGGATACTCTTGTTCTTTTGTCCGCTTATAAGCATTATGGGTATAACCCTATTAACATCTTCCTTGTTTTTTCGGACTTATCCTGCCTTATTCTCCATCACTTCCGGTGGATTGCTTATCATAAACATCCTATTATTTGTCTTATGCGACCGGGTCTTATGTGTGCAATCTGCGAAGAGTAAGAGCCAATTATTAGAACAACAAAACGCTTACTATGTAAATCAATATCTTATGACCAAAGAAATGCAAGAAGAGTCTTTTAAGTCTCAACATGACTTCAAAAATATCCTGGTGGGACTACGTGCAAAACTACAATCCGGTGTAGAAAAAAAGGATCTACATGAACTAGATAAACTACTTGGTAGTATGGAACACCCCGTAGGAGTCTGCCATAGTGGAAATTTAATTATTGACTCCATTCTCAATTACAAAAGACAAACCGCTGAAAAGTACCACATCCCTGTTACTTTCGATTTAAACATCCCACCACAGATGGAGCTTGATACAACAACAATCAGTGTTATTCTAGGAAATGCATTAGATAATGCAATTGAAGCGTGTAAAGAGAACGAGAATGTAGAGCGCCACATAAAAGTACATATGCAATATCTTAACGAAAGCTTGTTCATTCGTATTCAAAATCCGTATGTACATGAGATTCGCACCAATGCTAAGGGAGAGATTCGGACTTCGAAGACCAACAGGCAAGTTCATGGTATTGGTCTGAAAAATATTAAAAAAATCGTAGACGACTGTCATGGATTATCGAATATTTCTTATGACAATAATCTGTTTCAAATCGAAGTTGTTCTTTTTAATATTGAAAGAGCACCCGTATCAGTACCTGAAGCACAGGCAAGCGGGGTATACTCACGCTAAAGGATGCTTCCGTTCTGCCCGAGTGACGAACCAATTCATCAACAACGCAGTAACAGCCATATCGTCTATCGGTATTAGGGGCAATAAATCGGGGAGAACCCAGTACATCAAGGCTGGAATGACAAGTAATAGCTTGTCGATCAAGGGTATTCGTGAGGAGGCCAACAAAGGGGGCACACGGCGAAATATATGTAACCAACGGCGAAATGACCACATTTTCCTCCATTTCATGACTAAACCCTCCTTTTACAATATAAGATACCCCATTCTTTTTAAAAATGCACAAATAGGGGCGATAGACGCCCCAAACAAATACAATCCGGGGTCATCCCCGAACAAATTGAGCCAATATAGGTGCTACCTCTTCATAAATATCTAAAAATTGTTCTGGTGGAAGTGGGTTAACCCCTTCTCCCGCTTCCAGTGTGTATCCGGGACGTCTAAACTCATGAATGAACCAATCCTTATATCCCGCATCGCTTCCGGATAACTTAATAGCCTGGTACTTCCCCGCCGCTGCGATCTGAGCGGCCATTTCTTCCGCTCCATCTGGCTCCATCTCTCTATAATTCCAATACAACTCTCTTCCTTGCGTATGAATTGACATAACCCGATCGAAATTTCGAGATCTTGTCAGCTCGGCAAGACATATCGCCTCAGATTCGCAGAGTGGCTTCACACCACCATAATCCTGTGGTCCAGGCCCACTTGTTCCCCTGCGGCTTACTTCTTCTTCCCAGTACGCAGGAAACTGGTCATTCAGATCTACGCCACGAATGTTAGCTTTCCAGCGGCTAAAGTCACAATCACCACCGTTCCACTCCGCCAATTCATGCGCCAAAATGCAATCAGGCGGTATCCCATCCTGCGATAAATCTACACCATCAGGATTCACCATCGGGACAGCACATATCGTAACGTTTTCTAACCATGTTATAGCCTCTTTAGCAAAGGTCCCCTCTGAGCTAACAGACTGAGCAATCTCTTCGATAAATCGGAGCAACAGTGGTGCTGTGATCCATTCATTGGCATGAAACGCCGCATTGATATGCACCTGCTCCTTTCCAGTTCCAAGAAACAATGCGACAATTGATTTTCCCATTACACTGGTGCCTATTTCCTCTTTGCGGAGGAAATCGTATCTTACAAGAAGACGATCACATTGAGCGATGAAATCCAGGTACCGGTACCCACCATTTACTGAAATGATAGTCTGCGTATCCTCGTTAGCTGTAGACATCATTTGATCCCCCCTTTATTTTCCGATAAAGTATCCTATGATGACCAAAGCGGCAAGATGAACAGGATAAAAGAACCGCCATATCCACCCTGGCAAGGTTCGTGATTCTAACCTCCTCCATACTCCAGGTCCATATGCAATAAGAATCGTAGGGATGATACTGAACATCTGAATTACCCATCCGTAGACAAGCAAATAGGTCAAATTAAGCAACAAATGCATGATCAGAATCTGGTGAGATCTCGCATATCTGAATATAAGCACAAGTAACAGTCCATATGCCCCATATTCAAAAGGAAATACCTCTAGAAATATACATACCGTTGCAATAAGTAAAGTAGATACAACGCCTGATGGTATTGCGCGAAGTAAACGAAGTAAGAACATCGCAATCAAAAAGGATGCAACAACGTTTAATCCATTCGTACCAAAGGCTAATTGATAAGGAATCTGCGATAGTGCCGCAATACAGAACAGTCGAAACACGTATTTTGGATATGACGATGTATGAAGATATCCCTGTACCAATGCGTAAGCATAGAGGGGAAATGCAATTCGGCCAATCATTCTCCATAGAACCTGATCTGGAAAGAATAAGAGCCCGACGTGATCGATCAACATGGTAAGCATCGCAATGATTTGCATACTGATCCCCCTTTCGTCATTATTTATATACCCCAAAAAGGAAGCGTATACATAAAAGTTGGGAGTTATTCCTTCATCAGGTAAAACCCATTACTTCCAGCTAAAAAGCGCCGCTTTATTGTTATAAAAAAACCTTTGGCGGAGAACATCCGTCCAAAGGTAGTTTGCTATGAAAATCATGAAGGATTGGCGACCTGCCATACGATGGGTGTAAGTTCGATCTGATCTCCAAGCCACTGACAAGCGATTTTCCGAAACATTTCGGCATCACCGCTACAAATGAATTGATGAATGGGAAGATCATTGCCCCGAGCCAATTTCCCTTTCTGATACAACACGGTGCTGATCTCCCTTGCCGTTTCATCGGCTGAACTAATCAGTTTTACTTTCGGTCCCATGACTTCTTTGATTCTCTGCTTAAGAAACGGATAATGAGTGCAGCCTAAAATTAGACAATCAATGGGATGCTCCTTCATCTCTTTAAGAGAATCCCGAACAGTTTCTAATGCTTCAGGCGTTTCGTACAAGCCATGCTCCACAAGGGGAACAAGTGCTGGACATGCTTCACTATAAACATCAATAACCGGATTTAGCTCCTTCAACGCCATCGGGTATGCGCCACTTTGAACGGTGCCGATCGTACCGATGATCCCAATCTTCCCTGTCTTGGTCGCACTAATAGCAGCCCTTGCACCAGGATGGATAACTCCAATCACGGGAATCTTTACTTTCTCTTTAATATAATTCAGTGCAGACGCCGTTGCCGTGTTGCAGGCAATCACGATCATCTTCGGATCAAATTGAATCAAATAATCTACGATCTGCTCGGTAAACAAGGTAACTTCTTCAGGGGACCTAGGACCATAAGGAGCACGGGCCGAATCTCCAAAATAAATAATTTTCTCCCGGGGAAGTTGTCTCATAACTTCTTTAGCAACAGTTAAGCCTCCTACTCCCGAGTCTAATATTGCGATGGCTTGCTGCACGAACATACCGCTTCCTTTGTTGTTAGTTTAGAAATCTCTCCGTTACTTTATGTCTGTACAGCATAAAGCGTACCTAAATTTTAACCCAATTCATAAGGTGGCACAAGGATTGAGTCCTTTTTCCAGGCTTATACAACGTAAAAAGAGACCCGAACCGGGTCTCTTCGCACTTGGATGTCGCTTCTTATGAATTACTTTCCTCTTCAGAATCAGCAGCAATTTCAGCAACAACTTCGTCTTCAACCACTGTCACTGTTTCTTCTTCATCAGTAGAAACCCCAATCAGCGCGATCTGCTCTTCTTCTTCAGAGACTACGCTCTCATCAGAGAAGGATGATACTATCACAACCTTCTCCTCACTGTCTTCTTGTTTGCTAGCGCGCCATGCTTGGAAGTCATGAATGAGACCTTCTGTAGTATCCTTCACCTTTTCAGCCAATATAGCACTTTGTTCGCCCACTTTTTCTGCAACTTCCGCTGTTTTCTCACCAACTTGGCGAGCACCTACAGCGATATCCTTACGTAACTCACGCCCTGGCTTTGGAGCGAACAGCAACGCTGTCACCGAACCAACAACCGTACCAATTGCCGCACCCCATAACCAACCTTTGTTCCCTTTGCTCATTTTCCATCTCTCCCTATTTGGCATCACCTAGCACAACCCAGGGCTAATGCCTATATAATTAATTCATTATAAGCAACTACGGATTGTCCCGACACTCGTTTCAGCCCAAAATTTTTGATCGCTTGTCAAGATGTGATTTCTTCTTTATCTAAGTAAAGACGAATCTGCTCAGAATAAGCTTCCAACCAAGTCGGAAGTGTACGTGTAAGATCTTGAGCAGCTTGTCCATCCCAATCGATATAATCTTGTACTAATGGTTTGCGTAGCCGAACTAGTTCAGTCAATATCGAATGTAAATCACCCGCTATAACACCTTCACCATAAATGATTTCAATAATATCTTCATAGCTGCTAGCATCCCTCATAATAAAACCGTCAATTAAGTAGCTCCCTACATCCGTAACCACTTCAATCGCCAGATGAAGAGCTCGTCCCGCGGCATAACGCTGGATAAGCGAATTGTCATGCTGAGAGGAGACAGCTTTAAGGACTTCTACAAGTTCAGGTAGTACATTCAATCTACGTTCAATTTGTTCTCGATTCACGTAGTACATAGAATTCCTCCTCTAGCCTTGCAATATTAAAATTCATAATCGACAGCTACTGAGTTTTCACGTACTTCATTCATGTACTGGATTACCTTCTGATGCTCTGGATGGATTTGATATCCTTGCAAGTCTTCTAGTGAATCAAAAGTCGCCACGAGAGCAATGTCGTAAGAACGTGCAGAATGGATTACATCGAGACCGATTTCCAGACTACGAAGTTGTTCAACTTTACCTTCTAAACCACGGAGCACCTTAGCAGTTCTCTCTACATTTTCCGTAGAAGAATCTTTTAATTTAAAGAATACGATATGTTTAATCATAGCTCGCAACTACTCCTTTGCATCATTATTACTACAAACAAACGATTGATTTATAGTATGTATCAAAAATATATCATAACGATACGCGGGGTGGAAGCGTAGTACTTCATTTATACTTTTATTAAGACGTTTAACCGTGAATCAAGATATTAGAAAGACACTTATCGAACGAAAAACAGTAATCTAACAAGGGTTGTTATATCGATCACCCCTTGTTGACTACTGCTTGTTCGTTTCTTTACTATTAGGTTCTTGTTCTTCGAAGAACGACGACCTCATATGCAGTAAGTTGAAGCTGCGATGAGTCAATAGGCTCGCCGGTTAATTGGTGGATGTACATCGATTCGTCCAGTACCACCTGCTGTGCCTCGCTCGTAAAGTTCATCACAAAGATATAATCTTGCTCACCATCGGTTCGTAGTTGCGCGGTTACACCCTTTGGAAGCACAGTATCAATGGATCGAGACAATTGTAAACTATGAATCAATGAAGCATAAAAATCATCATAAAATGGCTGAGTGTTACGAGAAGCTATATAATATGCTTGCCCCTGGCCCAAGGAATTTACGGTTAATGCAGGACGGCCTGCGTAAAAATCATCACCGTATGAAGCTAGTACCTCGGCTCCTTCTGTATGAATCAAGTCGCATAAATCAATAGCTTCATACGTGGTATTAAGACCAAGTTTATTATCACCAACGGGAATAACCCGATTAATTTCTCCATCATACAATCCATCGATTTCTTCCGACCAGATTCCGAGCGTCTTTCTTAAAGGTCCTGGGAATCCGTCTAGGAAGCAAAGATCGCTCTCATTCACAATACCGGACCAATACGTAGCAACAAAAGTCCCTCCCGCTTCAACAAACCGCTCAATTCGCTCTCCAACACCCGGACGGACCATATATAACATCGGGGCGATGATTAGCTTGTACTTTGAGAAGTCGCATTCCATATCGATCATATCGACTGCAACCCCTTGCTCCCAAAAAGCTTGATAATGCCAGCTCACGGTCTCATCATGCTTCATCCCACTGTGCCAATCCGGAGCATTCGGATCTGTACCGATGTTTCGAGGACCTTGAGAATCTTTGATCGCCCACCGATTCTCCCAATCAAAAATGATGGCTACTTCAGCGGGTACACTCGTTCCGACAATATCTTCAAGCCGTTCAAGGGCATCGCCCACATCTGTAACATCCTGAAATACACGCGTATGCTCATGTCCCACATGATCGACAACAGCTCCATGTAATTTTTCGCTTGACCCTCTGCTCTTCCTCCATTGGAAATATTGAACCGTATCGGAACCATGAGCAACGGCTTGCAAAGAGGATAACATATGCATCCCTGGCTTCTTAAGCTTGCTAACCGCTTGCCAATTCGTCATGCTTGGCGTGCTCTCCATTAGCATAAACGGCTTGCCGCCTTTTAAAGAGCGATTGATATCGTGCACCATCGAAATCCAGGCACCTTGCTCGTGATCATGCTTCTGATCATGCCAAGTAGGATAGTTGTCCCATGAGATAACATCCAGTACATCGGCGAATTTCCAGTAGTTCAGCCCTTCATAGACACCCATCAAATTCGTTGTCACAGGCAAATCGGGGCGGAACTTTCGTAATGGTGCAATTTCATGTCTGCAAAAATCCACCGTCTGGTCTGTCACGAATCGTCGCCAATCCAGATTCATCGCATGGACCTGCGTCTCACCATGCGGAGCAGGGGATTCAATTTGCTTCCAATCTGTAATCGTATGACTCCAGAACGTCGTCCACCAAGCATGATTCAACGTTTCCAAAGTTCCATACTTGTTCTGTAACCACTGTCGAAATGCCTCCTGACAATAGGAGCAGTGACAATCACCGCCGAATTCGTTGGAAATATGCCAACCGATCACGGCAGGATGATTACCATAACGCTCCGCCAGCTTTTCATTCATCACACGTGTTTTTTCACGATATACCGGAGAGGTATAACAATGATTATGGCGGAAACCGTGCAGATTCCTTACGCGGTTCTGCCCAACACGAAGTACCTCAGGATATTTAACAGACATCCAGGCAGGACGAGCACCGCTTGGCGTTGCTAGGAATACATAAATTTCATTCTCGGCGAACGAATCAAGTAGCTTATCCAGCCACTCAAACGTATACATGCCTTCTTCTGGTTCTAAAGATACCCATGAGAATATCCCTACAGACATCACATTGCATTTGGCTAGCTTCATTAAGCGAATATCTTCCTTCAACACCTCAGGATATCGCTGCCATTGATCCGGATTATAATCAGCACCATGCATCATGCGTGGTAGTGAGCTGCTAATCGGAGGATATTTCTTCATTATCTTTCGTCCCCTTCAGTTATAGATTCAAGTGTCCCAAGCTTGCGTCCTTCATAATCGAACAAGGTTAAGTTCGACCAATTATTGTCATGTCCAACAGACCATTTTTCTTTAGCAGGAATCCATGCTGGCTCCCACCAATAGTAGCCAATCCCTCGCCCACCTGGTGTTTGCTTAATGACATGGACCAAATCCTGTAGATACTTCGTTTGTCCTTCAACCGTCGCAGCGTATCCCTCATGTAATTGCTCTTCCTTTTCAACAATCAACGGAAATCCCTCTCGAGGATCTAGTGTCCAAGGATATGCGGTTTCAACAACAATAATATCTTTATTGTAACGTAAGGATAGATTCTCTAAATTATTACGCAAATCTTCTAAAGTGCCGTGCCACCAAGGATAATAAGAAAGACCAATCGTATCGAATATCACTTCGAATTGAGCAAAACGATCATAAAAGTACTGACTTGCCCCTAGATCAGCGCCCCGATCAATATGAATCATGATATTCAGGTTCGTATCCACGGACTTCGCTCCGGCAATACCTGACTTCACAAGCTGCGTAAACCCATCCCATTGCGTATCTGTATCACATTCTCCATCTACTTTTCCATCTTTCCAGAGCATTCCTGGAGTAATTTCGTTCCCGATTTGCACCATATCTGGCAAGGTTCCTTGCATCTTCAGTGCATCTAGTACATCATACGTATATTGATAGACAGCTGCCTTTAGGCCCTCGAAATCAAGACTTTCCCACGCCTGAGGTTTCCATTGATTCGCCGGATCAGCCCATTTATCGGAATAATGAAAATCAAGTAAAAAATGCATACCTAACGCTTTAATACGTTTGGCCATCAGCAGTGTTCGATCCAAATTACAATAACCACCTGAAGGATCATTCCATATCCGTAATCGAATCGATTTCACACCACTTTCATGCAAAATGACGAGGCCATCTTTTCTCTCTTCCCCTTCATAATAAGTCCCGCCAGATTGTTCTATTTCATCTAAAAAAGAGACATCCATTCCATGAATAAATGAATTCAATTTCAAAATTCAACATCCTCCTTGCGTCTTTTTGAAAAAAAGAACCGGTTCTCAGCGACTCTTCCAAGCTTATTCCTTCACCGAACCAACGACTAGACCTTTCACGAAATACTTTTGCATAAATGGATAAATGATCAACACCGGCAACGCCCCAATAAAGATCTGGGCACTATTCACCGTCTTCTGAGAGATCAAGTCCATCGTTACCGGATCCAAACTTAATGAACTCATATCCCGTTGAATAATGACGGTCTGCAAAAATGTCGCAAGCGGATATTGTCCCGGGGCATTCGTATACAATAGACCATCAAACCAAGAGTTCCAGTGAAATACAATACTGAATAGTCCTAGAGTCGCAATCGCCGGTTTGGATACCGGTAAGAAGATGGAGAACAATGTTTTGAAATGACCTGCGCCATCAATTAACGCAGCCTCTTCCAGCTCCTTTGGAATCCCTCGAAAGAAGTTCATCATTAATATCGTTAGATATATATTGACCGCACCTGGTAATACAAGAGCCCAGAAAGAACCCATGAGACCGACTTTTTGAATCATGATATAAAAAGGAACGAGCCCTCCATTAAACACCATTGCGAAAACAAACAACCAAGAATATACGTTACGTCCCTTAAATCGATTGTTCTCTCTCGATAACGGGTAGGCTGCCAAGAAGGCAAGCAATAACGTAAGCCCCGTTCCGATAACTGTTCTTTTTATTGATACCCATAAGGACAGAATAAATGCAGGATTATTCATCGTCTTCTTGTAAGCTTCTAATGTGAAATCAACAGGCCACAAACTCACAATATTGGCATCAGCTGCTGACTTCGCACTAAATGATACGGCTAGAACGTGAACAAGCGGTAAGACACATAAAAGTGAAATAATAAATAGCCCCGTATAGTTAAACATCGCGAATATGCGATAGGATTTGGTTTTATGGTACATGTCCTCTCACTCCGTTCTTAGAAAATTCGGTAATTTGCCCATTTATACGCTAATCGATAGGAAATCACGATGAGGATCATACTAATCACCGATTTAAACAATCCCACCGCTGTACCAAGTCCTAAATCTCCGCTTAAAATCCCTGTACGATATACGAAGGTATCGATAATATCACCTTTTTCATAGACAAGTGGATTATATAAGTTGAAAATCTGGTCAAATCCCGCATTTAAAATGTTACCGAGTGCAAGTGTTCCTACAACAATCGCCATGGGAATCATCGACGGAATCGTAATGTGCCGGGTTTGCTTCCAACGGCTCGCCCCATCCACTTCAGCTGCTTCATACAAAGAAGGATTGATGCCGGCTAATGCAGCAAGAAATACGATTGTGCCATAGCCAAACTCTTTCCATGCATCCGTCACAATGACTGTGACTCGGAACCAGCTTCCATCTCCCAAGAAGAAGATTGGGGACAATCCTATAGCTTCTAACGCACGATTGACTAAGCCCCCATCCGTTGATAGGATGTCAACCAGAATACCGCCTAGAATGACCCAGGATAAAAAGTGCGGTAAGTAGACCAAGGTCTGCACATAACGTTTAAAAAATTGCTTCCGCACTTCGTTGAGGAATATCGCAAAGACAAAAGGAGCCCCCAGGTTAACTATGATCTTTAGAACGGCGATAATCAGCGTGTTCCAAATCACTTGCATGCTGTCCTCTCGTTCGAATAGTAAACGAAAGTTCTCAAATCCCACCCAAGCAGACCCTGTAAAACCCAGTGCAGGTTTATAATTTTGAAAAGCTATGACGATTCCAGCCATCGGCAGATAGCTAAATACTAGTAAAAATATAAGTGATGGTAAAATCATTAAATGGAACTGCCAATTCATCTTGAGCTGTCTCATTAATCCACTCCCTCTCGTTGTTTTTATATTGAACATCCACATTATAGCAACGGTCTATTTCCTGCGAAAACATGACTAAACCAACATTGATGGCACTATTACAACCACTTTTGAAAAAAGAGGCTTTCGAGACAAAAAAAGCGAAAAACCCTTGATAAATCAAGGATTCTTCGCGTAATAAAATTCATATTTATTTCACTGAACTATACCATTCGTTTACTTCTTTTGTAACCTGCTCGCCACCAGATTTTTTCCAATTCGCAACAAAGCTATCGAAGGCATCTAGTGGTTTTTGACCGTAAATAATTTCGTTAAAGGTTTGCAACTCGATTTTTTTGAGGTAATCCCATTTCGTTTTCATCGTTTCTGTTGTAGGACCCGTGAACATATCCATATACGAAGCATCTGGCTGAGACATCACGACCTTGGCAGCTGCCGGAGTCTCCTTACCAAAGTTATTCGCGAGATCTTTCTCTACACGAGTCTCTGGTGTCTTTCCATCCGCAAGCTCCATAAGTGCCTTCATCTGTGCATCTGGAATCCGAGCACCGTCACGTACAAGGAAATAACGAACAACGTTGACTTCTCCGCCTGGTACATCGTCTAGATATACTGGATTTCCATTCGCATCTAGATCATAATCATATCCTTTAAAAATACCAATATCATATTGGCTTCCCACTTGTGGATTGGCGATATTATCATACATATAGTTTTCGTAAGTAAAGAATGCTTCAGGATTCTTCATATCTTTGTTGATCAGAACGACGGCGCTGGAGAAAGAAGTCCCATGACGTCCCGCTTTCCCATCTGCTCCCATTGGCAGTGCGATAGGTTTCCATACAGCATCTTTCACGTTCTTCGCAGTATCAACAAGCGGCCAACCACTCATCCAATACGGACCAGGAATGATTCCTGCCGTTCCAGCAACTGCCGGCTCTGCTGTTTTATTCTCGTCCCAAAGGGCTGCTTCTTTCGGAATATATCCTTTTGTATACCATTCATTCAGTTTTTGTAGACCTTGCTTCATTCCCGGATTAACTGACCCGTATTCCAATGTTTGATCCGTACCCTCATTCCATTGTTGTGGAATGGTACCAAAAGCACCAAAGACCCAGGAAGGATCACCCATCCATGTATTCATCGAAGATTTGAACCCAATACTAAGAGGTACAACTTTATCTGGTGCTAGGCCGTCAGGATTGTTATTTTTGAATGCTTCCATTACTGCTTCGAGTTCTTCTAAAGTCGTTGGGGCCTTCATGTTAAGCTTATCGAGCCAATCTTGACGAATCCATAGAATATAATCGTTGTTATAGGCGTAATCCAGGACAGGGATTCCCATCTTTTCGCCATCCTTCATATATGGATTCCATACCGAAGGATCGAGCTCCATGGATTTCTTCCAAGTATCATTTGCATATTTGTCAAACAATGAACCTACTTCACGGAAATAACCGGACTCAACCAAGTCGGATACGAGTTGCTTGTCGTTATTTCCGACAACAAGAACATCAGGCATTTTCTGTCCGGAAGACATCGCTAAGCGGAGCTTCGTTGCAAACGCATTGTTCGTATCTGTTACGGACCACAGTGATTTAATTTCGATACCGAAGGTATCTAGCGCCCATTTCGTCGCAACGTTATTTTCAATGGTTTCACCGTTCTTAAATTGAACCGCAGGATCGACACCCCATGCTGTCGTAATCGTAACTGCTGGATCATACTTGTCTTTTAGCGCTGATTCCTCAGTTGCTGCCACCTCGTTATTAACCGGTGTTTCACTGCTTGCCGTCTTATCATTGGTCTTGCTGCTACCGCATGCCGTTAATGCTGTAATTACAAGAATAAGACTTAATACAAGAAATAATTGTTTCTTTACAGTGCTTAACATATTGCGCCCCCTCCATCTTGACCTCATGTCTTGCTTACAAATTTAGTATAGTGTCTGGGAAAGAGCAGTCCTATGATAATATCCTAAGATCTATGCACCTTTTACAACCTCTTCTATTGATCACGGAACTCTTGAGGCGTCATTCCATAAAACTTCCGAAAGATCTTACTGAAATATTGTGGATTCTGATAGCCAAGCTCCTCGGTAATCTCATAGATTTTCTTGTGCGAATGTTTCAATAGATAATGAGCTTGCTCCATCCGCATGCGAATAATATAGTTACTCAAACTCTCACCGGTTTCTGCTTTATACACTTTCGATAAATACACGGGATGCAAATATACTTTATCGGCAATGGTCTTCACCGAAATATCTTGACGATGCATTTCCGAGACTAGCTCCTGTACCTGTTTCACCAAATTGCTCTTCGCATACTCGTCACTTACGGTAAGCTCCGAACGCAGTTTTTCCAGCATCTGAATCGACCACCCCTGTAGCTTATCCAAGGATTGAACGACATAAGGGTCATGCAGCATATCCATACTTGAATGATCAATTTCATAAATAAATTGACCTTGCTTGTGTGCCGTATACATAAAGGCATTCGTAATATACAGAAACACTTCATACAAATGCTCTCGGGAATAATTCACCTTACCTAGATGTGCAAAAACTTCCGTAATCTTCTCTGCAGCTGAATCCCATTGTTTAGATTCTAGTAAATGAATAAGTGTTGGCGGTTTATACATAAATTCGTTCAAGTTAATTTTCATGTCCGTTATTTGCAATTGATCTTCTAAATAGACAACTTCTCCAAATGCATAATTCCTACTCGAATAATAACTGCTAATTCCCCTACGATAGGTTGCAGCAATCTCACCAGGGAAGTGAAACCATCCAGATACCATCAATGACAGATCCGCATTTAGATAGTTCCCCGCTTCTTCACAGAATTTCTTCATAAGTGATTCCAACAATCTCCGTCTAGCTAGCTTGTAATCCGTTAATTGGCTAAGTTCCTGCTCTGTTTCGCGCTTTAACTGAACCATCAAAATCAGGCAATCATGTGGTGCCTTGCCATACCAAACATGCATCGATTCCGAGAAAATCTCTTCAGCCATCTTCCCTACAGCATATTCCATCAGTGTCATGCTATTTCGATCGCTCTCATCATACGGGTTCCCGTATTGTAGTAAGATAAACGAGGTCTGTTGATCCACAGTAAATGGAATTTCATATTGTGACAGCTTACTTTCCAAACTCTTTGAAGATAGATGCCTACCTAGCAATAAATCATGCAATAAATTGCCACGTAAGACGCCATAATCGGACTTCAAATGATACAAAAGGGTATGGTACTTGTCCGCTTTCTCCCATTCATCCTTCAATGTTTCAATCATCTGAACAATGCTATGTACAAATTCCTCATCATCTACCGGCTTCAAGATATAATCAAATGCCTGCAATTGGATCGCTTTCCGCGCATATTCGAAATCCGAATATCCTGTTAATAGCATGCATTGTATATGAGGCCATTCTTCCATAATGACCTTTATCAACTCCAGACCTGTCATCCCCGGCATCCGAATATCTGTTACCACAATATCGATATCATGCATTTCAAGTATCGCTAAGGCCTCTTTCCCGGAAGCCGCTCGATAAACCTGTTCAACGCCAATCTCTTGCCAAGGAATCGTTAATGCTAAACTTTCCGTCACATACGTTTCATCATCAACAAGCAATATGTTTATCATGTAGAACCATCTCCCTAAACGTACTAATGCTCTTTCTTCACGTTGTGATCTGGTATCCAGCTCAGCTGTATCTTAAGACCACCTAACGAAGAATGCTCCAGGTGAATCCTTGCCTGTTCACCGAAACGTAAATAAAGCCGCTGCTGAACATTCCATAACCCATAGCCAAACTCATCCTCTTTCGGTTTGGATAACCGATGAACTAGCGCAAACATTTTTTCCGAGGTGAGACCTACTCCGTTATCCTCCACGATAATGCAGGCCACACCTTGTTCTTGCGAAACAACGATGCGAATTTCCCCTGCTTCAGGATATGGTTCAATGCCATGCAGAACGGCATTCTCAACGAGTGGCTGAACAATAAGTGGTGGAATAAGTAACGGATCCATCCCCTCAGCGACTTCGATCGAATAGGACAAGCGATTCATACGCATCTGCTGAATATCCAGATAATTACGAACAAACTCCAGTTCCTCCTGAATGGATACAAAATTCTTCTCCTGCCTAGTCGTATAGCGATAATATTTGGCCAATGCTTGGCTCATCGCTATGACCGACTGATAATTCTGCAGTTTTGCCATACTTGAGATAAACGAGAAACAATTATAGAAAAAGTGCGGGTTAATTTGAGATTGGAGCTGCTTTAACTTGGCTTCTCTTACATGGATCTGCTCCAGATAGACTTTTTCGAACAATGATTGTATTTGCTCGACCATCGAATTAAACCTTGTAAAAAGAAAATGGAACTCTGTTTTTCCTTTCCCTTTAGGGTGTAGTCGAACAGAATAATCCCCATTCTGCAATTTCTTAAAGCTGATCATCAGCTGCTTCACAGGGACTTGAACCTGACCATACAACATATAAGCCATGAGACAGCTCATTAACAACAACGAACCGACTATAATATAAAATAGTTGATTCGTCTGGTGAACAGGGCCAAGTATATCGGATACTGGCATATAATCAATGAGGTACCAGCCAATCGTCTCAGCAAGCGCCATATTCACCATATACTTTTCACCTTCAAGTTCAACGGTTGCATATCCGCTATCTTCAATTGACTTTTCGTGTTTCAGTTGATTAATCAATTCACTACCTAACGCTTTGTCCGATGTACTGTTGAAAATAATGCCAGACTCTGGGTTGTAGAATAAGGGGTCTCGACGCCCGTCGCGCTTGAAATCATCAAGCATATCCGAAATATTCTGACTATCAAAACTAACTTCTAATAGGATTCCTTCAATATTTTTATCTTTAAAAGAGTTATAGGGCTGTGCGGTCATCAATGAAAAGCGATAATTGCCCGGTTCATCCAACTCAACTACTTGCCAGCCGGATTTCAGCCGTTTTTTTAACGCCGCCTCATCATACGCTTTGGCGTCCTTTACAGTAATCTCCCGCTGCAATGTAGGCGAATAAATCGTCAGCTCACTTTTCCAATCCGATGAACTCTGTTGAATACTCAACTTGCTTTGAATTCGTTTTATCAACGAAATCGTCTGTAGATCCAGATCCTTCATAGGATCAAAATAATCTCGAAGCGTGCTGATATCAGGATCCTGGATCAGTAGATTGGGCCACATTCCCATCAACTCTATTGTTGAATCTACTTGATTTTGAAAGAATCGGAGCTGATTTGTATTCGAACGATTCAGTTCTGTATCCAGTACATTTACGCTAATTTTATTCGAATACGCATAAACACCGATAATGGGGAGCAACATGGCAAGCAATAATAATACGATTTTTCGAAATAGATTTACTCTTGGCATACTCATTCATACCTTTCCATTCATTGCACAAATTATCTACATCATAAACGAACTTGGAAGCGGATACAACAACGAACTTCCTCATCACTAGCTATATCTAGGACCAATATGTAATCCATGAAGGGGAGATAAACGCAAAAAAAGGACCCCAATTCAGGGTCCTTTTTAAAATAGCTTTCTTGGTATTCCCAATTATTCCTCTGAAAAAAAGTTTGGTAGATATTGCTTGTGAGCTTCGAGCATTTCATCTAAGATTTCTTTAGCCGTGGAAACGGAAGGTATTAATGGATGATGTGCTAAGGCTTGAAGCGCCAATCCACGATCCCCGCTTACGGCAGCATCGATAGCTGTGCTTTCATATGTTTTCACCGCTGTCAGTAGTCCTTTGACATGTGCAGGAATATGCTTAGGAACTAAAGGAATTGGCCCAAGTGCGGTCACTACACAGTTAACCTCGATACTAGCATTCTCAGGTAAGAAATCATATACCCCGCCGTTTGGCACATTCAGAGTTTGGATATCATTACGTCCAAGATACAGGGATTGCATCAAATGAACCGCTGCTTCGGAATAATAAGCTCCGCCACGTTGCTCCAGTTGTTTTGGTTTGTCTTCAAGGGATTCATCCTTGTACAGTTCAAACAATTCTTTCTCAACCCGGCTGACCACATCCGCCCGAGTGCCATTTTTTTGTAGCGAATCCTTCATCTCTTCAAACATTTCCGTCATCATATAGAAATACTTAAGATAGTACGTTGGTACGGCACCTAGGGACTGTAGAAATTCTGGATCCCAGCCCATTGTTGGAACATTTTTGGCCGAATATTCGGTCTTGCCCTGTAACAATTCTGGTAAACGTTCCTTCCCATCAACTAATGCCGAAGTTACCCAATGCAAATGATTGATCCCTACAAATTCAGGTAGAACATGATCTTCACTTACATTGTAAGCTTCAGCTAAGAACTTCTTGAAGTTAATCGGTGAATTACACAGACCAACTGTTTTGACCCGAGAATATTTAGTTACCGCTTCAGTTACCATACCTGCAGGGTTCGTAAAGTTAAGCATCCATGCGTCTGGAGCCAGTTCTTCGATATCTCTACAAATATCTAGGATAACCGGGATCGTTCTAAGTGCTTTGAACATCCCCCCTGGACCTGTTGTCTCCTGTCCAACAACTCCATAGGAGATTGGAATATGCTCATCTAGCTTCCGTGCTTCAAGTTGACCCACACGCATTTGTGTTGTAACAAAATCCGCACCTTTGATCGCTGTCCGTCTATCCAATGTCAGATGAACATCAATTGGTAAACCCGATTTGCGTACCATACGTTTTGCTAAGTTCCCAACAATTTCAAGCTTTTGTCTACCTTGTTCAACATCGACCAACCAAAGCTCGGAAATCGGCATTTCGTCATATCCCTTGATCAAACCTTCGACCAATTCAGGTGTGTAAGATGATCCTCCACCAATAACCGTAATTTTAATTGCTTTCTTGTCATTCATCGTGTAATTACCCCTTTCAAATTAGAAAATGATAACTCATTCAAGTTGTTCAAAACTTCAGGACCTACTTCAAAATTAGCACAGTCCATCGCACTTAATACCGCTCCAGCCACAGGCTCCATCGTAATTCTCGTAATTTTAACATGCGGTACGGTTTGTCTCAGTGTTTGCTCAAGTGCTTCAACCATCGTTGTATTCTGGCTTTTGGCTAGAACACTTCCACCAAGGACGACGTCAAAAGAATCATCTTGCATCCCTAGTCTATGGATTAGTGCAGCTACAGCATTACCATGTTCTGCGCCTTGCTCCTTAAGAACTTCAATAGCTACTTCGTCTCCCAAGTCGGCTGCTTCAAACATCAGCTCAGCTAATTGTAGGGGCGGGTAGTAATTGTTATCCAAGGCGGCATCAAGCATCGCTGGAACACTCGGAAATCCCGTTGCTTTCAATACCAGGTCACTAAGTACAGTCGGCGCGCCACGCCTGTCCCACGCGCGAACCGCGGAACGAAAAGCATAATTAGCTAAATCTCTTCCCGAGCCTTGACCGTCGCCAAATAAAAAGCCGAATCCTCCATACAATAGTTCTTCCCCAGCTCGATTACGTGCTGCAGCGTTAAACCCCGTACCACTAATGACGACGGCTCCATAATGATTGGCTGTTCCTGCACGCATGGCGATCATCGTATCACAAGCAATACTATATTTAGGGAATCCCAGTTTAGCGATCATGGGGCGAAGTATCTTATAATCTGGTTCACGATCAGCCCCCGCTAATCCAAAATACGCATATGTCAAATCTTGAGGTGCAACACCGGCTTCTTGGAGCGCCTGGTGACAGGCTGATGCAATATTCTCTTCTGCCAACTTAGGGTTGGTCTGATGATTTCCATTACCGCTGGCTCCGCGGCCGAGTGTCTCGCCCTTTTCATTCACGATCAAACTATAAGTCTTACTTCCACCTGCATCAACACCCAAAAAAAGCTTCATTCATGCATCGCTCCCTTCTTCTTAATAGTACAAAAAAAGGACCTTGCGTTCTTCTGCAATAGTCCTCATTTGTGATACTATCTTACTGTTTAGATTAGGTTCCACCTCTTATCCGCCGAAGGTGACCTGTCGGAGATACCCCCATATGCTGTAGAAATAAACGATTAAAATTTGATAAATTACGAAATCCACTTGCTTCAGCAATGTTGAGAATGCTCTGTTCTCCCTGTTCCAGCATCTCTACTGCATGCTCCAGACGTAGTTGTACTAAATAATTCATCGGCGAGGTACCAACCACCGTGTTAAAAAGGGCACTAAATCGAGATGGACTTAAATGCACCAGATTAGCAAGTTCTTTCAACGTCCACGGATATGAAACCTGCGACTCCATAACACCAATCACATTTCGAATCTGCTCCAAATGTTTGGTATTCGCGCGCAGCTTCTCGCCTTCCTCATTCTTGAAACAACGATTTATATCTGTCAGGAACAGCAGTAATAACCCGTGAAGCGCCGAACTATAACCACGCTCAGCAGCTTTATATTCCCGTTGCATATCAGCAATATATTTAGTTAGTCTTTTGCTACTTTGGTGCTTATGAGAAATTTGATTAGAGAAGTGTGTACCCGTACTTCGAAAAGGACGTAAGATTTCGTGATCATACCGTTGTTCCGAGACTAGCAGTGTCGGTTCAAACATCACAATGACCATTTCCAGGTCCTTACCTTCATACGCTCGATGCAAATCATCGGAATCGATTAAGAATAGATCCCCTTCTCCAAAGGGATATTCTCTGCCGTTAATAATATATATTCCACTCCCTCTCGTGATCCAGTTAATCTCCAGCGCTCGATGCCAATGCAATCTCTGAAAAGAGGGACTTACCCCTTGGGATGTCGATACCATCATCGGAAACTGAGTAGGAAGATGAATATGATCACGTTGTATAGATGAAGGAAATGACGGTTTCATTTGAAGACCTCCCACGCAATATGCCTATATCTTATTGAACCATAGATTCACAGTAGGTCGTCAACCTAAAAATGTTCTATGCACCAGTTGTTGCTCCTGCAAGGTTAATTTCCCTAACGGTTCTCTACAATATCCAGCGTTTATACCTTGGTCTGATAATATAAATTTAATTGTTTTTATCGCGCCTATCTGGAAAATGAGGTTCATTTGTTCATTCATTTTTCCCAACTCTATTGTCGCTTGTTCTATATTGTGATCATCAAGCAGTTTTACAACGAGTCGCATTTCATCAGGTAAAATATTTCCCATGACACTCGTGATCCCTTCGTAACCTTTCTCATAATAATCGACAATTGAAACATCCGATCCCGAAAGAATTTTGAAGTGCTTCCCTAGCTGAGTTTTGGTCGTCATCACATGATCCGGGTCGCCTGCTTCCTTAAGAGCTACGATCTGTGGAAAATCATGAACTAATCTTAGCAAGGTTTCTACTTCCAGATTAAACCCGTTTCGAGCTGGGTTATTATACAGCATGATAGGCAGATTGGTAGCATCACATACCGCTTTGACGTAATGATAAACTTCATCTTGAGATGGCCTAATGTAAGGTGGAAATCCTAGCATAATTGCTGATAAATTCGCGTACTCCGCTTCAAGCGCCAGTCTAACTGCATCTTTCGTCACTGTAGAGGCAACTCCTCCATACAGAAGAAGCTTACCCTGCGCAAGACGATTGGCTTCGTGATACAATTCAATTCTTTCCTGAACTGTCATCGAGTGCTGTTCACCCGTTGAACCACTAATAAGAAGAGCAGGAATCTGCTTACTCACATAGTAACTCATCAGCTCTTGAATACCTCTCTTGTCTAAAGAGCCGTCTTCCTTAAATGGAGTAACCATGGCAATACTATAAGATAAAAAAGGATTTGATATCATTCTGTATCTTCCTTCCATATTGTCTGGACTAGGATTAATTGTCCACTTGAATATGCTTATTGTAAGTCAACCCTGCGCAGGGTTGCTATTCATTTCATAGATTTTTTGGAGCATATGGACACACTTCATCTTTTCGTCATCGTCCTCTTTGTGGAGATATCCCTCTACGAGCCTGTAGCCGAAAACGAGAAGGATCAGCTCATAGACGCAATGATCGGCGATAGGGGATACATCCGCATACTCCGAAAAGCCTTTGTAATACGCGGGAACACATCGCTGGTAGTATTCGACCATGTGATCGATATCCGCTTCATCCGCAATTAGGCTTGCGAGATCCTCCCCCAAGTAACCCCATCCGGATGTATCCCAGTCGATGAGCGCGATTTTCCCGTCGGCATAGATCAGGTTGGTTACCCAAAAGTCCCGATGGCATAACACGAGGGGCAATTTTTCGATGCGGGCGAGTATCTCGTCTGTGTGCTCATCGATGTCGATGAGCATTTGCCGCACGTACTGCGGGAATTCGCAGTTCTCCGAGCGTATATAATCGTAGACGACCGGCCATGATCGGTAATGCAGATACGTATTCTTCATGAAATCCGCGTGGCTCAGGTTGGTCAGGCTCTGCAGCACAGCGGGCTGCTCCGCATACAGCTTGCCTTGATAGCGTCCTAACTCCAGCGCGGCCTGTTCATACATGTCACCGCTTAAGTCTAAACCGCTTACGCCATCGATATATTCTAGCCACAGCTGGAATTCATTTTCTTCGGTATTCATCTCGGCGTGATAACATGTCGGCCAGCGGAAAGTATCCGAGAACGTCGCTCCCAAGTCAGACGCATAGAGATCATATTCCCGGCGCCATGAACCCGGATCGCCGTAACGCTCCCATTTCTTCTGGATTTTCAGCACGATACGATACGGCAATTTTTCACCATCCACAGTTTCGGCGATCCCTATTACCAGGTACACATTCCCCACGGTTCCACCCTGTAACTGCATGGTTTGGCTTTCGGCAGAGATGATGTCCCTCTTGAACCGTCGGCTTAGGGCATTGATCAAAGTTTCGAATTTAATATTCATATTTTCCATCCCCCGTTTTTCTATGTTTGATTACTCCACATTTTGATCGTTTTTGTTTCGAATTCACCACGGTTTTTGTTAGCTCCTTTCATGTTGTTTTTTGGACGCAAAAATGCCACGGACAAGCAGCCTCTAAAGAAGCTGCTGTCGCGCGGCATCAGGACGCAAAAAAGATACGACCTTCATCGTATCCTGCAAACAGCAATATTCACGAAAGGTTACTTTGGACGGCATACCAAATAATACGGGCGTTCTCCCGCTTTTTTCGCATATGCCTGCTATTCAGTTTTAAGACCAAACCACCATATAAGTAGTTGCCATTCAAACACATCCCCCTTCGTGTCAGGAACTTGCTTATCGCTAAGCTTTCTATAAAATAACCTGTTTTGGCAAAAAAATCAATCCAAGTTAGCGCAGATTTGTCTCGGCCAGTACCATCGAGTTCTGCTAACGGGTAGCGTAACTCAGCCACTTGGTTCAGTTATTGTTTGATTTAGCTTGACCTTAACATGATGTGATGGTTTAGAATATCAGTTATTAGATATGGAAGGGGTTGGTAGTATTCATATTAGTGAATTATTCCGCAAGACAGGAGTAAGTCTTCGTTCATTGCGATATTATGAAGAAAAAGCCATATTGAAACCGGCCCGTCTGGATAATGGTTATCGTGAATATGATGACTCCCATATTGAGCAAGTAAAAATTATTAAACTGTATTTTAGCCTTGGTCTTACTACTAAGGAAATAACCGATTTCTTTGACTGTTCGTTTAATCAAGAAATTCAACATCAGTGCTTACCGAATGCCATAAATGTCGGTGAAAGGAAGCTTGGAGAAATCAAAAATCAAATAGACACTTTAAGAAAAGCAGAATCTCTCCTAGAAGAGAATCTATCAACTTGGAGGAAAATTTTGAGCAAAGGAGAGGAACAAAATGAATAGCCTAGTGGATCAAGGGAATCCCCGAATTGCATTAGTCACAGGAGCCAACCGTGGTATAGGTAGGGAAATCGCATATCAATTGGCTTCAAAAGGGTTAAAAGTATTGATTGGTAGCAGAGACGAGGATAAGGGGCAACATACCGTTGATGAGTTCCGTCAAGAGGGATTAGCAGTTGAGTTACAAGTCGTTGATGTGAATGATACAGAAAGTATCAAAAAGATGGTAGAGGCAGTAAAACAACAATATGGTCGTCTAGATATATTGGTGAATAATGCCGGAATTATACTTGATCACGGAGTTTCTGTGTTGAATGTAGAAGAGACCGTGATAAAGGATACCTTTGAAACGAATTATTTTGGGGTATTAAGAATGATTCAAGCCACTGTTCCTTTAATGAAAGAAAATAGATATGGACGCATCGTCAATCTCTCATCAGGATTGGGAGCTTTTGAAGTACTTACGGGATTATTAGGACTTAAAGGATCATCATCTGCTTATCGTACCTCTAAGACTATGCTCAATGCTTTGACATGTTTGGTTGCACAAGAGGTTGCTGACATGGGTATAAAAGTTAACGCCGTCTGCCCTGGTAGAGTACAAACGGATATGGGAAGAGCAACAACTTCCAGACAAGTAGATGAAGGTATACCTGCTCCAGTGACGGTTGCTGAAGGAGCAGATACGGCTGTTTGGTTGGCTACACTGGATGAAGACGGTCCCAATGGCGGATTCTTTCGAGAACGTAAACCAGCAAATTGGTAGAATCGTACGCTAACAGAGAATTATATTTAAAAATTAAGGGGTTCCACATATTAGTCATGACTAAAATGTGGAACCCCCTTTATTTTATTTGTTTATCTTACCCTTTTCCCTTAATTAAGCCGAAAACTTAATATGGGTGTAATAATAGTGATACTAGATACGAGGGAAAAATGATTCTGAAGAAGCAAAGCGTTCGCCTTTGTTCCTGAATTTCAACCTAAGAAAAGTTCAATGAAGAAATTCGGGAACAACAGCGATCGTAAGAACATTTTGTTATCGTAGCTCCATCACTATAGAGTATTTAGATTGAGGCTTAATTACACCATGATCTTACAAATATCATTTGTAAATTCAACAGGATCTTGTAATGGCAATCCTTCAATCAGTAGAGCTTGATTGTACAAGAGAGCTGTGTATAAGCCGAACTTCTCTTTATCCTTATCAAAGGAATCCTTTAACGATTGGAACACGTTATGATTCACATTGATCTCAAGTACCTTGTTAGCTTTCACATCCGGGTTGTTAGGCATCGCATTTAGGATTTTCTCCATCTCGATCGTTACTTCACCATCTGTAGAGAAACATACGGGATGACTCTTTAAACGCTTGGATGCTCTTACATTTGTTACTTTATCGGCCAATAGAGTTTTCATATACTCAAAAAGCTCTTTCGTATCGTTCTCTTCCGATTCGGAATTATTCGAATTCTCATCCGCTTCGATTCCTAAATCACCACTTGATACGGATTTGAATTCTTTATCCTTGTAAGTCATGATCATTTTGATCGCAAACTCATCAATATCATCGGTAAAGTAGAGGATCTCATAGCCTTTGTCAGAAACAAGCTCCGTCTGTGGAAGCTTCTCAATGCGCTCATTCGATTCACCGGAAGCATAGTAGATGTACTTTTGATCTTCTGGCATTCTCGATACATATTCATCTAAAGTAACTTGTTTCTTCTCTTTCGAGGAGTAGAACATGATGAGATCCTGCAATTCCTCGCGATGCGTTCCATAATCGCTGTAAATTCCATATTTCAGTTGTCTTCCAAAGGATTTATAGAACTGCTCATATTTTTCTCTTTCATCCTTTAACAAGCTAAGCAACTGGCTCTTGATCTTGCTAGAAATGTTCTTCGCAATCATCTTTAATTGCCGGTCATGCTGTAACATTTCGCGCGATATGTTAAGGGACAAGCTCTCTGAATCGACCATACCTTTTACAAAGCTAAAATAATCCGGTAGTAAGTCAGCGCATTTATTCATGATGAGTACACCGTTCGAGTATAGCTCCAAACCTTTCTCATATTCCTTGGAGTAAAAATCAAACGGCATATTCTCAGGGATAAACAAGATTGCTTGGTACACTACCGCACCATCAGCACTGATATGAATATGCTTAAGCGGCTTATCGAAGCCATAGTGTTTCTCTGCATAGAACTTCTCGTAATCCTCATTAGTAAGCTCGTTCTTATTTTTTCTCCAAATCGGAACCATGCTGTTCACATGCTGTTCTTCTTGGTAATCTTCAAATTCGCTTTCGCTGCCTTCTTTCAATCTTTGTCCGGTGACATCCATCTTAATTGGGTATCTGATGAAATCAGAATATTTCTTAATAATGGATTTCAAGCGATACTCTTCTAAATATTCATCATAGGATTCATCTTCTGTGTTCTCTTTAATCTTCAGTACAATCTCAGTACCGACCGAATCCTTATCTGTTGGCTCAATTGTATATCCGTCAGTCCCTGTGGATTCCCATTTGTAAGCAACATCGCTACCGAGCGCCTTACTTGTTACGGTAACAACATCAGCTACCATAAAAGCAGAATAGAAACCAACGCCAAATTGACCGATGATATCATGTCCATCTTTTGACTCGTTCTCTTTTTTGAACGCCAAAGAACCGCTCTTAGCAATGACCCCCAGATTATTCTCTAGCTCTTCTTGGGTCATCCCAATCCCGGTATCTCGAATGGTTAAAGTTCTAGCCGCCTTGTCGGCGCTAACCTTAATATAATAACTTTCACTGTCAAAGGCCAACGTCTCATCCGTTAAAGCTCTGTAATAGATCTTATCGATGGCGTCGCTGGCATTGGAAATGAGTTCTCTTAGAAAAATTTCTTTTTGAGTATAAATGGAATTAATCATCATTTCTAGTAATCGTTTAGATTCGGCTTGAAACTGCTTCTTTTCCAATTAGATCTCTCCTTACAAATGTTTATTTATGTCATCAGCAACTGTTTATTTCTACCAGATTAGCACTCTTGGGTCCCGAGTGCCAACCTATATTTTTTATAACATTCCTGCATTTCAAAGTCAACCTAACTACGCACGATCTACATAGAGATTGAATATAAGGATGTACACCGTTAGACTAGTAGATATGATTTGTTGATCTAATAGAAGTAATTCTGAGGGGAGAAAAGACATGCCAAGCTTAATTTTGGAAGGAGGAACCTTACGTCCTATATTTAGTTCGGGTGTAATGGATGCTCTGCTAGATCAGGATTTAATGTTCCCGTATTGTATTGGTGTTTCTGCAGGAATCAGCAATGGATTCTCCTATATTTCCAAGCAAAAGCGCAGAAATCTTGAGATCATGGAAAAATACCGTAATGATAACCGGTACATTGGCTACCAAAATTTCCTGCGCTGCCGCAGTCTGTTTGGACTCGATTTCGTATTTGGAGAAATTCCTGCCAAATTGATTCCTTTTGATGTAGAAGCTTTTCAAAGCTATAACGGACAACTTCTGGTTGGAGTCACCAATGCTAAGACGGGAATGCCTGAGTATATTAATGGAATGGATATAGATGAACAATGGACGATGCTGCGTGCCACATGCGCTCTTCCCGTATTTTTCCCTGCGATTGAAATGAATGGTTCCAAATATTACGATGGGGGATTGTGCGATCCGATTCCAATACGCAAAGCGATTGCAGATGGTAATGATAAGCATCTGATCATCCTAACCCAACCCAAGGGTTATGCTAAACAATTCAGCAAAAAAAATGCAGTTATCGGCAAGCTATTTAAACGCAAATATCCTCTGCTTGAGGAAATTTTGTTAACTCGTCACGAACGATATAATGAAACGGTAAAATTTTGTGAACAGCTTGAGCAAGAAGGTAAAGCTATTATCATTCGCCCGGAACATGCTCTTGATAGCTTTGAGAAAGATATCAACAAACTGCGAGAGTCCTGCCAGCATGGCTACGACTTAGCTATGGACAATATGAACGATATACGTAAGTTATTTGCTTAATAAAGAATTAGATATTATAGCCTAAATGATTCATGAAACTATATTATGAAAAAAATGAAAATATTTGTCTGACAGCTTTGTGCACACCATTAGGGAACATGCTATAATAATGGTTGCATTTAGAAGAAATGAATCCAAGCAAACGATTCTCACTTGCAGATAAATATAATAGTGGGATTTGAAAGGGGAGCCTGAGGATGTTCGCGAAGCGACTGAAGCAGTTGCGTAAACGGAGAAAATTGACCATGCAGGAAGTGGCTGATTACGTTGGGGTTGCAAAGAGCACTTATGCTGGATATGAATCTGGATACCGTGAGCCAACTTTGGAATCCATTCAGACGATAGCTCGAAAACTGCATACTTCTGCGGATTACCTTCTTGGGCTCACCGATTATCCTGAACCATCAGCAGAACTTAATCATAATGCAAAAGAATATCTAAATTACGAGCAGCTTCATTGGGACGGGGTTCCTTTGGAAAAAGACGATGTAGAATTAATTCGTATTTTACTTGAACGAGTACTCCGTGACCGAAACTTTCCAAAGGATGAATGATCTACCCACCCATTAATTCCTTCAACTTCGCTTCTGACTCCTCACGAAGTTTCACCTTTAGATCAGTATAAGTTTGCTTCCATTTTTCAATAGCATTGTCAGATACTTGTTCATTCTCTGCGGTTTGAATGAGTCCTTGAAAAGTACCTTCACATGTGGATTCTGCAGTTGCTAGCTCCGCGTTCAAGTTATCCCTCCATGCCAGTACAACGCGGGGATCTCGCTTATCCAACTGCTGAGCATTACTTTCCGCTCCACTTAAAACCGCCTTCATATCCTTCGTACACTTTCCTTGAATCTTTGTGAATTCTTCTTCGTATTTTTCGACTTTGGATACTGCGGGAGCCGTTGGAGTTACACTTGGGGTGCCCGTTACCAAAGACCCCGTTGAATCTGACTCCACCAGATTTTGCTCCTGCTCGTCCGGTTTCATTGAGCTTAAAGGTCCTGTCTTGGTTGGTTCTGACTCGTTTGGTTTTGTCGAACTTTTTGTTTCTGGTTTCGTAAGACTGGATGATGATGAATCAGGTTTCGCCGAATTATCTATCGCATTAGGCTTGTTCATCTTCCCTGCTTGTGAATCGGAAGCCGCCTCGGTTTGTGATGTTTCTTGATTCTCAGCCAACTCATCAGCGTTGTTACCCGCGTGATCCTCTACCTCTTCTATTGCTTGAAGCGTGTCAACTAGCTCAGTATTTTTGTATTCTTCATCTTTTATAGGCAGCCCATTTTCCCCTTGCATTAATGGTGGCTCGGTCTGATCTTGTACACTTGCATTCACTACAGGCATCTTCTCAGAAGACTCCTTCCAATACAACCCTCCCCACACAAACAGCAAAATGATTGTGAGACAAGCCAGGATACTAACCGCAACATCCGGTTTATGAAATCGACGACGCCTTCTCTTACGAATACGATGTTGTCCCATATGATCGACACCACCTTCATTTATTTTTCAAGCTAATAAACTAGTAGAAACTCGATGAGGACAAGAAATAAGCCAGCTCCCCTTACTCAAAAGAGCAAAGAGAGCTGGCCATACTTTTAATACTTCATTAAATCCTGGAGGATTAAGTTTGTCATTTGAGTAACTTGGTTCTTCACATTTTTAATCGCTTTATCCTTAAATGACTTCGACACTTCGATTTCTTGAATCTGATCAAAACAATCTTTTCCAGCCTGAGCGACCTCCACAAGCAGCTGTATTTTTTCAGCATCATTTGTTGTAGAACGAAGTCTTACTTTGATCTCGGCAAGATCCGTTTGAAGGGTCTGGATGATATTTTGGATCATTGCTTCAGGGTCAACGACTCCATTAATAAGCGTGACCTCTTGGGTATAAACAACCTTCGTGCCTCCACCCAGGTAGTTAGTCAGCGAAGCTTGCATAACAGCTGTACCCTGTTGAATCTTTTTCGAAATGGTCACTTTACCGTTCGAATCTACCTTAACATCTTTGCTACCTGAGGTTTTCTTCCATTTCACGTTAGAAGATGAAATCTCTACTCCTAGAACCGTTAATGTATATTGATGCTGACGACCATTATCCGTAATCTTAACCGTGGAATCTGTCTCGGATCGGAAAAATGCACCACTCATCGCTGTAGCAGCCTTCTCGTCATATTTAAGCTTGTTTTTAAATTTCTGTACTGTTGAGGTGACATCAACCGGTTTAACTCCTAAATTGTTAAGCACCTCACTTAGAGCATAATTCTCCTTATCCTTTAAAACTGTCGTCAAAGCGTTTGCCTTTATTGAATCTAAACTACTCTTACTACTTAATAACCTAGCCAACTCTTTGGAGCTCATATTCTCTAGCGTATCACGCATCGATCCTTGAGCTCCCTTATTGTTAGCACCATCACCAAAGAGCAAGATCAAGAAATCATCTATCTTCAGATTATTAACTCCACCCGTTTCCGATAGAATGTCCAGTGTCGTTTGGAATTCAGGATTAGATAGAATGGCTTCTAGTTGATTAACCTCCACATCGTAAGGCACAGACCCAACTGCTTTGATAATATCAAACAAGCCCTTCTTCAACTTAGTCTTGTCAACGGAAGCTGGAAGTTTTGCCGCAATCGGTTTCCAGATTGGATCAATCAATGCCTGATCCTTCGAGGAATTTAGTCCGATAATCTCATCGTATAACTTACGAACATCTTTAACATCTGAAGAACCACCTTCATGAAGTGCAGTACGTAGCTTATTCATTCCCTCTAGGAATAACTCCACAGGGAAGGTATTACCCTCTTCAGCTGAAGCCGTTAAGGTAACCTCACTCTCAAATATCACTTTTCCTGCTCCGCTATAAGGATTCAAGAGCTTCGCTTGTATAACTGCCGATGCGTTGGCAACACCTTTAGGAATTGTAACTATACCGTTAGGTGATACGCTTACGGCATCACTTCCGGATACTTTTGACCACTCGAGCGCCATAGCAGGAATATCTATCCCTAGTACTTTCAAGCTATAGATATGCTGACGACCATCCTCACTTTCGTTCACGAGCTCCTTCGTTTCCGAACGCATATAAGCCACAGTCATCGCACGAGTAGCTGGCTCTGCATTTTGTAACCTAGCATTGTAATTGAATACGGTTGAACCTAGTTCCAATGACGTAATATCAAGCTTACCTAGGATTGCGCTAATCTTATAGCTTTCAGTATCACTTAACATTAGATTAGAAGCTTGTAAAATAACAGCGTTCATAGCTTGATTATTTCCAAGCAATCCTGCTAATTCCGCTGGCGTCATGCTTGCAAGCAGATCCCGGACAGTTCCTTCAATTCCTTTGTGCGTATCGCTATCACCGAACATAAATAGTAGGAAATCATCAATAACTAGCTTAGCGTCACCGCCAGCTGCCCCGATTGCATTTAATGTTGCCCTGTATTTAGGGTTTGTCCGAATGCCTTCAAGCTCCGATGCGTTTGAATCGTAATGGATAGAACCAACGGCCGTTAATATTTCGAACAAACTTGTTTTTAATGCATCCCGATCTGCATTAGCAGGTAGCTTCGATTCGATTTTATTCCAAAGCGGATCGATTAACGCCTGATCCAAAGTAATATCTAGCCCAGCTATTTCATCTCGCAAATTCCGAACATCCTGGATATCAGTTGGATCACCTGCTGCAAGTGCCGCATGCAGTTTGTTCATCCGCTCCAGGAATTGTTCTACCGGGAATACGGTTTCTTCCCCAGGAACAGCATCTCGCAATGTCACTTCTTTCTCAAAAATGACGACTCCCTTACCACTCAATGGATTGACTATCTGTGCTCGAACAACAGCCGTTCCACTTTCAACGTCTTCGGGAATTGTTATAACCCCACTTGGAGCCACTTTGACGCTATCGTCACCAGACACTTTACTCCATTTCAATACCATGGATGGAATATCGATCCCAAGTGCCTTTAGACTATAAGTATGTTGACGTCCATCTTCGCTAATTTGTACTGACTCTTCTACAGATGCGCGAACATAGGCCATCGTTAATGCATTGATAGCACGATCACTCGTCTTAAGTTGACCTTTAAAATGAGTCACCAGCAATCTGACATCTGAAGAGGAAATACCTAGATCATTCAATATCAGGCTGAATTTATAGGCTTCAGTATTACCGAGTACCTGATCCGAGGCTTGTAACAACACCTCCGTAGTCGCTTGGCTATTGCCAATTAGACCAATTAATTGGATGAGCTGCATATTCTCTAGTAAACTGCTGACCGTTCCTTCCAATCCTTTACGACTTTCCCCGTCGCCCAACAGAAACACGAGAAAATCGTCTACGCCAATATCTTCATGCCCACTAGCAGAAGCAACTGCCTTCAACACCCTGATAAATTCAGGGTCATTTCGCAATTGTTCCAAATCAGAGACGGACCCAAGTGAACTTGCAGTCCTGATGATGAACACGATGTTATCCCTCAGCTCTATGGGATCGACTGATTCTGGGAGATGGCTTCTAACTTTAGCCCATATCGGAGAAATCACTTCATCATCAACAGGAGCCAATCGGTATCCAGCAATTTCATCTCGTAAATTAAATACGTCTTGTAAACCCGCAGGATCACTAGCAAGAGCAGCGTATAATTCGTTTAGTCGTTCAAAAAAAGGCTCGCGAGCCTTATCTAACTCGGCGGCGTTTACGGTTTGTGCTACATTTAGCTTCGACAATAAGCCTTGTGGACCTATTGGTAGGGTTCCAAGTGATGCAGTAAGCATGGAAAATGCAAGCGTTGATACCATGATCTTTTTTGAATTGGACTTCATCTCGTCACCTCGGACATATTTTTTGAATTACTTTTTGAACTGCTACTTACAGCACAGGTACTTTTTCCCTCACGCCTTGATTTAAGTTAGGGCGACCGACTGAATAATAAATAAAATCAGTTCCTATGACATCCTCTTCATCAAACACATTTCGCCCATCGATTAAAATAGGTTGATTCAACACTTCTTGCAGCTCCAAAAGATCAACAGATGCAAACTCTTCCCATTCTGTCAGTAAACAGAGGGCATCGGCATCTTGAGCCGTCTCCAGTGCATCATTACACCAAATCACATCCCCCTTTCCGAATAGAGATTGAAAACTATGCATTGCAACAGGATCATAGGCCTTTACTATGACTCCGTGATCAACCAAATATTGAATGATTTCCAAGGCTGGTGAATCGCGAACGTCATCGGTATTCGGTTTGAATGCCAATCCCCATATCGCAATAACCTTTCCTCGCAGTTCGCCATCAAAAATACTCTTGAGCTTCCGTATTACATTGAATCGTTGATCCTGATTTACTTCCACAACCGAGCGAAGTAGCTTGAATTCGTAATCCACATTTCCGGCAATTTGTATAAGTGCACTTGTATCCTTGGGAAAACAAGATCCACCATAGCCAATTCCCGCCTTCAAAAATGATGGACCGATTCGTTTGTCATAGCCCATTCCATCTGCCACCTGAGTAACATCTGCTCCAACCTTTTCACAAATGTTAGCAATCTCATTAATGAACGAAATCTTCGTTGCTAGAAATGCATTGGATGCGTATTTAATCATTTCGGCACTCCGAATATCCGTTACGACGATCTGCTCTGTCAGCGGCTTATGTAGCTGAACCATGATGTCTGTTGCCCTTTGGCATTCCGTTCCGATAATAATTCGGTCAGGTTGGAGCGTATCCTGAATTGCTGAACCTTCTCGCAAAAATTCAGGCAATGAAATGCTATCAAACCTCATATTTGTGTGCGACCGTATTAATTGGGCTAACCGCTCATTCGTCCCCACGGGCACCGTGCTTTTCACGGTAATGATCTTATAGCCATTCATCGCCTTTGCGACTTCAATTGCCGCTTCATTGATATAGTCCAGATTTGCCTCACCATTGGGTAGTGGAGGGGTCCCTACAGCAAGTATGATAATGTCTGAATGGATGACAGCACTAGGTAAATCAGAAGTAAATGCAAGTCTACCTTCCTCGCGGTTGGCTGCAGCCAATTCTTTCAGTCCTGGCTCATAAATAGGAATGCCACCCTCATTTAACATATCAATTTTGTGAGGGTCCTTATCTACACAGATCACATGATTACCTAACTGCGCATAACAAACACCTGATACGAGCCCAACATATCCCGTTCCGATCACCGCAATGTTCACTCTCGATCACTCCTTATTGAAATCGGTTCTTTAAGCTGCATAATCTCGTTCCAATCAAAAGCAAGCCTTACGATATCCTCTTCTATAAGCTCACTTCCGGTCTGTACTTCGATAATGTCCATTTCTGTCATGGCCCGTAAGCTATGCCTACTATCTCTTGATATGACTAAGACATCTCCTGATTTCACTGGAAAATGTCTGCCGTCTAACACCATCTCTCCGTTACCCGCAACGACAGTCCATACTTCATCCCTCAACAGATGATATTGGTAACTTAAGTTCTGACCCTGTGCAACACAGATTCGCTTGGTTAGAACTTCTTTTCCATCTGGATATTTCAAATAATCGAGCACCCGGTACCGTCCCCACCGTCGCTCCTCGTACATCGGGCGCTGATCTGAATGTTTCATAACCTCTTTGATCATGGGGCTTGATGCCTTGTCCGATACTAAGATGCCATCGGGACTTGCCGCTACAACTACATTAGGCAAATTAAGCAATGTAATCGGGATATCAAGTTCATTAATTACATGTGTGTTGTGACAATCACCACTCATAATTCCATTGCCAATGAGCGAGGTTTCGATTTGCTCAGTCAACGTATTCCATGTACCGAGATCCTTCCAATCACCTTCAAAGGGAAGCGCAACAATACGACTTGCCTTCTCCACAACCTCATAATCAAAGCTGTTCTTTGGCATTTTGCCATATTGTCTCGACATCTCATCGAACTGTATAGGAAAGTCATTTGCAATCAGAATATCAATCAAAAAATTCAGCTTAAAAGCAAAAACACCGCAGTTCCAAAGCGCAGCCTGTTCAATCATGGCTACCGCTTCTTCCTCGCGGGGTTTCTCTTTAAAACTATGCACGGTTACAAAAGGCTCGTTACCTTGTGTACCGTGGTTGGGTACGATATATCCATACTTCTCAGAAGGATAAGTTGGTTTAACTCCCATGAGCGCCAAATCGGCGCCCGATTCGTTAAGTACCTCATCCAGCTCTTTTGTTTTGTGAAAAAATGCCTCGTCGACGTAGGGATCAACAGGCATGACCACGATGGTCTCATTCAAACTCACGTTTTGCAGCGAATATAAATAAGTTGCAGCCAGTGCGATAGCCGGGAAGGTATCCCTTCGCTCTGGCTCGACGATGATCTCTATCTCGTGTCCCAGCTGGCTATGAATCATTTCTACCTGAGCTTTACTTGTCCCAATGTAAGCATGTTCGCTAAGGCCTGCATTCGCAATTTGCCTCCATACCCTCTGCACCATCGATTCCCGTTCACCCACGTCATTCTCAAGCACCTTCAAAAACTGTTTGGAGCGCGATTCATTCGAGAGCGGCCACAGACGTTTACCCGAACCACCCGACAACAGCACAATTTTCATGATATCTCTCCTTTTAGAAGTTTTGTGAAACAAAACTTACTTCGAAAGCATAAGCTTAGTTTTGTGAAACAAAACTTACTTCGAAAGCATAGGCTTAGTGTAGATGATCGCTACGATCCCCATACTTCATTGTTTCAGCAAGCGCTTAGACTTAGTTTTGTGAGTTCCCCACAACTAACTGAGCGGATTTGATTCCACTTGTCCAAGTATTATAATAGTTGGAATTCTTGCCGTATGAATTATCAAGCAAGGTGTTTGGCTTGTCCATCAGGCAAGATAAAATATGTCCGTGTAACCTAGAGGTCTGCACGCTGTGGTAGCCGCTAAAACGTTTAACGGCTTTGCCTACAAGGTAATCCGTATATTTTCCCCATATCGCTTGCAACGGCAGCGGCCCACTCCCTTTTCTCATCAACCCTACGATCATGTTGATCGACTTTTTCTCGACTCGATTGTACAAAGAGGTCCAATCCAAATAGTCACCACGACCTGACGACTCAAGCTGCTCTTGTTCTCTTGTCTTCTCGATGTCCGTGCGAAAAAAATATAGTAAATCCTTACCCGGACTACTCTTCGGCATAATCGGCCATAACTGATGAGCCATGTCAGGTGATAAATACACATGAATCTCATGAAATTTATTCGATGCCATATCGTGGGACAAGGTGTCCCGAACATAAAGATGGAGATCGTTGTGCCGATTGAATATCTGGGCCGTTCGATCAAATTCTGATTCTTCTTTATAAAAGATTGTCTGTGGCAGAATGACAATCCGGTGATCAGGATAGTCCTCAATGATCTTCTCGCGTAGCTTCTGGTGGGCAGGATAAAGATCTCCGAAATTACCACCACCATGAAGGACAATGATGTGATCGCTCGGAATAGCTAGCTTGTTGGGAAAATCCAGCACGCTATACCGTGCTTTAACCCTGATATCATAATCCTTGAAGAATGCTTCCGTACCTTTCATAATCAACAGGTCACCACCGTTACTATGAACAGGGTAGTCAATATAGTAAATACTTGATCCAGGTGAGATCACTTTCAAAATGTTACGAAGTTGATTCTTCAGGACATCCATTGGATGAATGTTCAAATCCATGTGCATATCAGCGCGCTCCTCTACGATTTCTTATAACTTTGATGCGCTCAATTAAAAAGTGAAAATCATCCCTATTAAATAGGATGCTGCTCATCTTCATCTGAAAGGATATCCTCATGGATGCCATCGTCACCAGCAATCGGATGATCGCCCCAATGAATAGAGCAAATGCGATCCCGTTTAGTCCATATAATGGCGTAAACACAAAAAATAGCCCAATCGTTACCGCCAGCCCAATAAGCTGTCGAACGAGGACTAGACCAGGTCTTCCCATCGCATTAAAAGAGGAGGCTAATATCCAAGAACCTCCACCAAGAATACATTCTATAGACAAGAGATAAAAGGCTCCACTCGCTTCTAAAAAAGGTGCGCCGAACAGTATCCCCATCAGATAGCGGCCGATGAACATACACGGAACAACAATAATCATCATCAAGAGCATGGATAGTCTGAACGCCCGCCCAACCGTAGCCATAATCGTATCCTTGTCCATACCAGTTACCTTGGGAAAAATAACGTTCGTAATCGCTGTTTGCACAACATTAAACACACGAGATAGTGCGTAAACAACAGTATAGAGACCCAAGTCTCGAGCGGTTAGCATAGACAAAATGATGAGTTTGTCGAACTGGGTGTACAACGTTCCAAGTAGTTCAACTCCAAAAACTTTGCTACCGTATCCGAACAGCGCCTTTGCCGCCACTCGATTGCCAGAGCCCCTGAACCAATTGATTTGCAATGACTCTCGCATACTACACAGTGCCCAAGAAATAACAAAAACACTCGTCAGAAGAAAGGCCAGTGCAGCATGATGAATACTCAAGTTACCGACTGCCCAAAGCGCCATTAATCCCAAAAGATTAATCAAAGGGAAGTATAAACGTACACCGTTATATACGTTAAATTTGCCCGTGCTCTGTGCCAGTGCTGAGATTAAGTTGACTGCAAGCAAAATGGGTAACATCAACACCGTATACCATCTTGCCGTTTGAATAATGGCTTCAGGATAATTTCCTAACCAAATCGGTAGCCAAATCCAAGCGATAACGCCAACGATTAAGCTAACTGGTAGTTGAAACAAGAAACCTGCTCTTACGAAATCTGCTTCATTACCTCTATTTTGTTTGAGGTTATAAATAAGTGAGGTAGGTAGACCAAACCCTACAAGACCAGCCAGTAAAGTTGGCCAGAATAGAATTGCAGAGAACTCCCCTTTACCAACGACACCAAACATACGGGCCGTCACGATTGAGGTCAATGTGCTAACAACCATAACCATGAAATTAGTCGCACTCGTGCGAAGTATCGTTTGAAACAAACCGTTACCACTCCACACTTTTTGAAAGGTGAGCTGTGTCATATGGTTACCTCACCCCCTACTGTTATAGCGTAGGATGCCAAAAAGTGAACCATTACGGTAACAAATTTTAATGATCTGGCGGATAAATGTTTTAAAATGAAAGATCGACAATAGAGCAGACATTATGGCTTGCATCATGCGAATCGTATGCTTCGTGATCGCTATGAAGCTAGTATCCTGACGTTTCACTGCATCGCTTACTCCCTGCCAAAACATCCTTTTCAGGAACCAAGACTTCGTCGTACGCTCCTTTGCGATTTTGTGCCCTACCTGTGCGAACGGAGTGTAGTATACCTTATAACTAACTCGCAGTCTCGCAATCAGTTCGCTTTCCTCGCTCGATAGTAGATTACTACCGACTCGTCCCAAATCTTCACGAAAAGGCTTGATCTCATTAAATACATCCCGCCTGAAGGCAACATTAGCCCCATATGGAATGAATGGCGCCGGCATTTCCTGCACTTCATTTGAATAATTAAGAATGGTGAACACAGAGCGATGTTCTTCTGGAATCCAATCCGGTTCCTGGGCTTCCCAGATCGGATCGATCTTTCCACCGACACAGCCGATCTCTGGATCACTTTCAAACACGTCCACGATTTCATATACCCAATCTTGCGAGGCCAAAGCATCATCATCTAGAAATAAAATATATTTGCCTTTCGCCTCTTGAATCGCCCGATTTCTGGCAACCGATAATCCAAGTCTATTCTCATATACATAGCGTATCCTTGATCCGAAGCGTCGTCTTAATCCGTTCACTACCTCCGTGGTTTGATCCGTTGAGCGATTGTCGATAACAACGATTTCGATTGCTTCATTTGCATAACTTTGGTGCAGTACGCTCTCAATGGCTTCGCCAGTATCCTTTGCTCGATTATGGGTACATATGGCTACTGTTACCGCTATATCCATCATTCATCCCCATCCTTGATAGACGTTTCTAATCTTCTGTGCAATTGCACTCCATTCTAATTCTCTAAGCACTTCTTCATATTTTGGTTTATTATCTTCTCTCTCTACGTTTAAAGCTGCTTTCATTGCATTTTGCAATCCGTTTCTATCCAAGGGATCGTAGCTAACGACCATATCTTCCTTGAAATATTCATGAATGAAATCATTGTCTGGCATAACGATCAGCTTCTTAAAAGTCAGTCCAAGTATAGCTGTACCAGAAGTCGTAATTTCTTTGTAAGGCATCACCATGACATCCACTGCCCGGATTAGATCAGCAACTTCTTCATTCGGAATGAAGCGTAGCTCCATCCTTATATTCTGCGTATCTTTAACGTTCTCCAGATATTCAAGCATTTCTTGATCCGCTTTCCCCGCAATAATCAGGTACGTTTGTCTAGTCTTCATTGCATTAAATGCTTCAATTAAATCTTCAATGCCTTTATATGCTTTGATGGCACCCAAAAATAAATAAACATCAGCATCTTCACTGATGTTATATCCTTCTCTGAAATTTATGCCCTTTGGCTTATATACGCCTAAATAATGGCCATGCTTCACCACGAACACTTTACTTGCTGGAACACCAAATTCGCTCATGACCTTTGACTTTATAGACTCAGAGGCTACAATCAATTTGCTGCAGAAGCGGCAAATGAGCGACCGCATGAACCGTTCCATCCTTAGGAACTTCATATGATGTGGATACAAATTATGAATCGTCCAGATCAACTGAACACGTCTCAATTTTAAGTACAGCATACTACAAATGAAGAAGAACGATTTCACGATAAACAATAGCAGATTGTCATTTTGATAAGCATGATGCATCCAATGTATGTGGACGATGTCTCCCGATTTTACTCCACCGATCTTAAGCATTAGCTTGCCGTGTCTTAAATCCACAATATCCATACCTGCATCACTTAGCGAATCGGATAGCAAATCATTATAAAAGTTCAATTGACTTGATTTCGGCCACATCCATACTTTCATGACATTACTCTCCCTAACATTTCTTTCGAATTAATTCCACCGGACGTCCCTTTTTATCACCTTTGCCGGTGTCTCTCCTCTGTCACCTGCCACTCTATCAATTGTGTCTACGGATCCAATTCTGTGGGACATGAATTTCACGGATGACCTTCGCGGGAGTACCTCCAGCCAACACATTATCAGGTATATTTCTCGTAACAACACTTCCTGCTGCAATGACAGAATTTGCTCCAATAGTCACACCAGGTAGGATAAGCACTCCCCGACCGATCCAGACATTATCTGAAATGACGATGTCTTTACTATAGGAGAGATCATCTACATCTACTGGGTGAAAGTTCGTATCCATGATGTTAACCATAGGGCCTATAATCGTATAACTACCGATCCGAATCGACTTCGTACAACCGATATCTAACCCATAATTAAAGAACACATGATCACCGACCCAGAGCTTGGCCTGCTTACCAACAGTAATGGAAGAAGGAAAGGGCTTGGCATGAAAAGAAACATTTCCACCAATAACGATCTTGCCCTTATTGCTTACTCGAAGCTTCCCTGAAACCCGGCTTAGAAAGCCTACGGAATTGGCTTTGATCGGCAAGATACATGCTCCCTTTATCACGGCCAATACTTTACCGAGACTAATTTGTTGAATTGAAATACTCATGATGTTATCCATCCGCTTGTAGGATTCATAGGTTCAGCCAGTAACAATTGATAAGTGTCTTCTACCTTACGGGCAATTGTGACCATGTTAAAGTCCTTCATAACATTCAAGTACCCCTGAATAGAAAACTCTTGGTAGTTAATGGTCTTATCATATACACGATCAATTGTCTGGTATAATGCTTCGACATCCCCATCCTTCACGATAAATCCTCCCTTTGTTTGGTGAATGATTTCCGGTGCTCCACCAGAATCAGAAACAATAACAGGAGTTTGAACAAGCAACGATTCAATGATCACTCTTCCAAACGGCTCATTAAGTGAGAAATTGATCGTTAGATCACATTCCTTCATGACATCAAGCGGCTTCTTACTGTACCCATAGAAAATAACGTTATGCTCCAAACCATACTCTGTAACCTTCTGGACCATATCGTTATAATAATCCTCCGACCCATCCACCGATGTGTCACCTACGATTAGTAATTTCCAGTTATTCTTCTTATGATCTGCTAATTTCTTGACTGCTTCGATCACCAGATGATATCTCTTCCACTCAACGATTCGACCAAAGGTGCCTATAATCAGGGTATCGTCCTCCATAAAGCTGCGACTCTTCATCGACAGCGCTAACTCTGGATCAACTCCATTATAAATAATCGTTTTATTGTTACCTTGAATCGAATCTGCCACAAAGTGCGATATACATATGACTTGATCAAAAAACCGAGGTAACACGTTATTGAACATCTTCAAATGTGTATAATCCCGATGATGCCAAACCAATTTGCAATTCGTTAGAAATTTGAGTGGCGCAGCATACCATGGGGCCCTCCAGCCATTGGCATGAACAATATCAATGTGATTTTTCTTTACGAATTTCCTGATTTGAAATACGGTCTCCAGGTAACCGAGCCCTAATCTCTTCTTAATACTGTTCAGGCGGAGTGGAAAATGTGTGAAGTTCGTTCTTATTTCACTTAAAAAATCAGCATGCCCCGGACTTAATAAGAAAACCCGATATTTTGATGTATCCAAATAATTAATTAAATGAATCAGACTTTGTTCAGCGCCACCTTTTTTATCAGCATGTGTAATAAAAAGGACGTTTATTTTATCCTTGACCATCACAGCACCTGCTCCAATTGAACATGAGTATTCAATGAATCTATGTAGCTACTCAGTACCTCTTTATGATTGTAATGTGTGCGAATATAGTGTTGCGACGACTCTAGCAAGCTCTTCGCTAATGCAGGATTATCAAACAGCTGTTTCACTCTGGCAAAGAACTCCTCAGGGCTGTCAGCAACCATAATATGTTCATTATGAACAAGTCCTGTACCCTCATAGCCGATTGAGGTTGATATGACGGGTAGTCCGTTTTGAATGGCCTCGATCGTCTTTAGCTTAACACCAGCGCCATTTTGCATCGGATTAACGAACAAGTACCCACCTTTGTAAATTTCATCGAGACTCTCCGGCGTATCATACACAATCACATTCGTCATATCATAAGCCTGAAGCCAGCTTAAGCTTTGTTTCCTACTATTTCCGGCCACAATAAATTTGTAGTCCGGCTCTTGTAGCATCAATGGATGAACATGTTCAAGGTACCACTGAATCGCTTCCCGATTGTTCGGCATGAACAAGGACCCAATAAACACAACATGTTTGCTCTCAAATGTACTAGCAAGGAAGGTATCCTTCGTAACCGGTGGCGGTAAGAACAAGCTTTTTGCTGAAGGATGCAGTCTCTTAAATTCCTCAAATTCTTTATTGGAGATAAATAGATATTTATCTACGCATTCCAGCATTTTCTGCTGCAATGTTGTGAACTTACGGCTCTCCATCCGATAATACAATTTGTGAACCAAATTCTTGGTACTACGAGCTAGCGCCTTGAAGTATACTGCCTCATCATTATGCACCCGTAAAATAACGTTGGCATGTTTGATCAGTGGATTCTTAAGAATGGGATATACATAATCACCTTCTAACAACACATAATCATAATCCTCATCAATGTTGACATGCTTCAGCTCTTTTCGTGACTGGGCTTGCAATGGAATGGAACGCAGTAGATCTCTCAGTTTACTTCTTCGGTCACACAGCTTAATCTTGTCCACATAGCGGTATACTACCTCGATGTCTCCATGAGAGGGCAGTTGTTTACCACAAACAACAAGATGTATCTTCCAACCGAGCTCGGCTAACACTTTGATTCTTCCCCACGTATCAACCCTACCCCCATGATCGGCGGGATATGGGAAGTCACTACACACAACAAGTATCTTCATCTCGTAACCCCCCAGGTGTTGGTTTGATTTATTTCTTTTTGCCCTAGAAACAGACTAATGAATGCAAATAGCAGCCAAATCTCATATTTAATTTCTAATGCCACAAAGAGCAGCGAGAACAAAACAAAAATAAGCGCTAAGAATAAAATGATATTCCCCTTTACTTTTATGATCAGATCTTTAGCCAATAGGTAGAAAAATACGACAGCGACAATCCCCCCGAACATCACCCATTGGAAGAAGCCTGATTTAACACCTAAATTTTTATCCGAACCCGTATATTGCAGCAACTCGCCTGTATTGATCTGACTTACACCAAAGACGTTGTAGTAAAAACGGGACATCAGGTTAATCGCATCGTTTAAGTAATTATCGAAGTACATTAAATAAGCTCCGGTACCTACCCCAAATGGATGATGAAAAACAGTCGCTAAAGCAATAATAATGGTACCCATCCGTGTATAGGATGACGTGTAATTCTGAATATCATTGTTAAAAGAGTTAATGAGTCCTGCTGAGAAATAAGTAATGAACGAATACATAGCTAGGACAACACCAAGAAGTAGAAAAAAGTTTCTCTTCTTCCTGAAGTCAAGAAATTTGATCATGGTCACAACTAGAGTTAATAGACTCACGATCAAGAATCCTTTGGAACCCGTAACAAATAAATAAAACAGAAAAAAACTAGCTACATAGAGACATGACAATGTCTTTGCAAACCCATTCAAATATCGGGACAAATAAATCATAATCGCCGAGTATACGACGACAATTGAACCTGTTGTACTACTTTCCGACGTGAGTAACCTCACCCGCCAATAAGGACTGCTTTTCGAGTGCAAGAAGGGAAGGGCATTCGGCATACTTACTAACTCAATAATCATGATGCCCGCCAAAAGGGTTAATACGGCACAAAAGCATCCATAAAGCAGCTTAAAACTGTTGATTTTTGAGAATACAAGCTGCATATGCCGTATATAGAGCAATATGGTTATAAAATAGATTAATACCTTGATTGCTTTACCAAGGAGGCTCTCCGTCCCGAAACTGTAGCTTCCCTGCATAAATTGAACCAGAATATACAACATACTGATAAAGCTTAAATAAATTATGAATGCCAATACATATTTCTGTAGCTTGGACACCATCACGACCTTCTTATATTTCGAAAGCATCGCAATTTCGCAAAAAATAAAGAGGGGGAACAGAACAATAATGGGTGATCGGCCAATTTCACCGATCTTGTTCACCAGCGGAAAATCCTGATAGAGTGTCAGGATCAGCAAGAAACTGAGGTAAAGTCCCAAAAATAACTGCCCTTTGCCCGGCTGCCTCTGAACTACTTCTTCACTTGTCGTAGGATTGTTCTGCAAGCTCATATTCATCATCTTTCATCCCCGTGAATCTAGACATATTTGCCCACGGCCCCAGAATACCGATCTCTTCGGTTGCTTAAGGCAGCTTCGTATAGTGACTCAATCTGCTGGTTCATCTTCTCCGCATGAAATTTCTCGTAAAAGATCCTTTCCCCGGCTTCTCCCATCACTTCTAGCTTCTGTTTATTTAATTTCTCAATGATTTGAATTAGTTCTTCCTTATGGTCAAAGTCGAAAATATAACCGTTAACACCATGTTGAATGATCTCGGGAAGAGCACCCCGATTGCTTGCGATAACAGGCTTCTTATTTCGTAGCGCCTCAATCGCAACGATGCCAAAACCTTCCCAACGTGACGGAACGATAACGGCGTCGCACGCTCTCATGTAACGGTCAATCTGCGAATGATCTACCCAACCAAGCTTCACTGCATTGCTTGGAAACTCGTATTCCAATTCTTTCAATACGGTATCGCCCACAATGTAGAGATTAACGTCTCCGAAGTGATGCTCGTTAAATACCTCAAGCAGCAGATCAAACCCTTTTTGTCGGTCGAAACGACCTACATAAAGTAGGTTAATTTTGTCCTTCTTTACCTCGAACGGCAAATCATTCATCGCAGGTGCATCCGATACCCCGTTATATACGACTACCGATTTCTTGGAAGATAGGCCGTAATTCATCGACATCTGGTACTCGTGGTTTGAAATATTGATGATGACGTCTGTACGCAGCGATAACAGCTTCTCAACTGCGGCGAATACCTTTTTCTTCCAAGGCTTAGTGTCCATTAGAAAAGCCCAACCATGCGAACAATAAATCACAACAGGACGCTTTCTCTTAAAAAGAAACAACGTCCGCAGAAAAAAGCCTGCGAACGTTCCATGGACATGCACGATATCGGGATTCACTTCTTTGATCATCTTACGAATCGATCTCATCGCATCGAGAAAATATTTTGGGCTTCTCTTGTAAGGGTATAGAAACAATCGATCCGGACTAATTCGAAGCGTCTCCTGACTGGAATTCTGCTGAGATGCTACGAGATAAATATCATGATTGCCAGATTGATAATCCAAGACTTCATTCAGATGTGTTTCAATCCCACCTTTTGTAAACTCCGAAATATGAAGGATTGTTGCCATTCCCTCCCCTCCATTTCTTAGTTAAAATGCATCCTGAGAGCCAAGCATAGCCTTCATCGTTCGGAATATAATTTTGACATCGAACCAGATGCATCGCTTCGAAATATAAGTAATATCGAGCTCGACCATCTCTTTGAAGCTGAGATTATTTCTCCCGCTAACCTGCCAAAGTCCTGTGCAACCTGGCGTAACAGATAAACGTTTCTTCTCATAATTGGTGTATTCAGCAACCTCTCTAGTTAAAGGGGGTCTTGGTCCAACCAAAGACATTTCGCCTCTTAGCACATTGATTAATTGTGGAAGCTCATCAATACTTGTCTTGCGAATAAACTTCCCTACTTTCGTCACACGTGGATCATCGCGCATCTTGAACATGGCTCCGCTAATCTCATTTTGATCAAGTAGATCCTTCAACTTATCTTCAGCATCGGTATACATTGAACGAAGCTTGTACATTCGAAACAGCCGCTCGTTCTTACCAACTCGTGTCTGATAGAAGAAGATAGAGCCTGATGGGTCCTCCATTTTAATCAGAATACCCACTAAAATGAGCAAAGGACTTAATAGAATAAGTCCTGCTAGTGAACCGATGATATCAATAACTCGCTTGAGTACGGAATATAGAGTGAGGCTTTCCTGATTCGAACTTGTCATCAAATAATAATCTGAGAAACCGATTACTGCTTCATCCCGGTAATGTGAAGGCGTCATCTTAATCACTCCTTGCGGCAAATAGTTGTTTGCGAAGCTCACGCTCCATGATTTCCTCCAGACCTGCCATCAATAAATGCCTCAGATCGTTGTTCCGAAGAGCAAAATCGATGGTCGTCATAATAAAGCCGATTTTCTCGCCAACATCATAACGAGTGCCCTGGAAGTCATAGGCATAAACACCTTGATCTTCATTTAGCTTTTGAATCGCGTCGGTAAGCTGAATCTCTCCCCCTGCACCAAGCTCATGTCTACCCAGGTATTCAAAAATTTCAGGTGTCAACACATAACGGCCCATGATGGCCAGATTGGAAGGAGCTTGTCCCTTAGGTGGTTTCTCTACGAAACGATTAACTTTATAAAGGTTGTCTATTCGCTCACCAGGATCTACAATTCCGTACCGATCCGTTTGATCGACATCTACCGTTTGAACACCGATCACGGAGCGACCTGTAAGCTCATATTGCTGAATCAATTGTTTCGTACAAGGCACTTCGGCCTCCACGATATCATCTCCAAGAAGTACAGCGAATGGTTCGTTTCCGATAAAATTCCGTGCACACCATACGGCATGTCCAAGTCCCTTGGCCTCTTTCTGCCGAATATAATGGAGATTCACGTTGGAAGATTTTCTAACCTTCTCGAGGATGTCGAACTTCCCTTTATCCTCTAAAATGTGTTCAAGCTCGAAGGCAATATCAAAATGATCTTCGATCGCTCGTTTCCCTTTACCTGTTACGACAATGATATCTTCAACTCCCGATTCAATAGCTTCCTCCACGATGTACTGGATGGTTGGTTTATCAACAATGGGAAGCATCTCTTTGGGCATCGCTTTTGTTGCCGGTAAAAACCGAGTGCCGAGTCCAGCGGCGGGGATAATGGCTTTTGTCACTTTTTTCATTTTTAATCCACCCTATCCTATTTTTATATTCGCTTTGTACCCAGCTATTAAAATCAAATTCATAACAAAATTTAAAACAAGGGCATTGAACCCTACCTCACATCACACTCTTGACGACAAACGTCTAAGGTCTACTGACCCACAGCATGATCGAGTGCCTCCGGTGATAGAGGTGCAGGAGACATTACCTTCCCATTCTTTCTTTCAGAATCTTGGGAGAAATTCAACTTATGCTTCGTTTACATCTTCGTAATAATAGGAATAAGAATCCGAATGCTTGCGATTGATATTATTGAGTACAACCCCAATTAACTTAGCGTTCACATGACCTAAAGCAGCTTTGGCTTTGAGTGCTGCGTCTTTCTTCACTTTTCCTGAGTCGATGACGAGTACTACGCCATCGCTTTGCGTAGCTACAATCTGCGCATCGGTGACAGACAAGATCGGAGGTGTATCGATAATGATCACATCGAACATTTCCCTGGTTGTTGCTAACAATGTTGCCATTTGTTTAGATGAGAGCAGTTCCGACGGGTTAGGCGGCGTAGGACCTGCATGAATGACTGACAGATTCTCCGTATTGGAATGCTGGATCACTTCCCCAAGCTCTTTCTGTTTAAACAAAGCGCTTGTTAAGCCACTCCGGTTGGACTTGCCAAAGATATGATGCTGCGATGGCTTTCTTAGATCGGCATCGATCAGCAGAACCCGTTTATTGGCTTGAGCAAAAGCGACAGCCATGTTGGCACTGGTGGTACTTTTCCCTTCATTCGGTTTGGATGAAGTCACCATAATCACCTGTAGGTTTTGATCTATGGTGGAAAACTCGATATTTGTCCGCAGTATCCGATATCCCTCGGAGATCGGTGACTTAGGATTACTTTCCGTAATAAGGTTCCATTTAGGAATCAAATGAGACATGACTATCCCTCCCAGTTGCTGGCTTTAGCGGAGCTGTATTATCGCGTTTCGAGTTATCCATTTCTTTGAATCTTGGTATGGAGGCCAATACGGGGACTCCTAGCAACAACTCGATATCCTCTTCTGTCTTGACTGTGTCATCCAAATAATCCAGTAGGAAAGAGATACCTACCCCTAGCATTAACGACAGCATGAATGCCACAGCAATATTTAGTTTGGAATTTGGAGCAATCGGACCGTGAATTTCTTTAGGATCTGCTTTATCCAAGACAGATACGTTGTCTACCTTCATGAGCTCAGGAATAGTTTTTTGAAAAACAACGGCGACCGCGTTGGCAATATTAGCGGCCTTTTCATATGAAATATCGCGAACAGAAATGGACATGACTTGTGTTTCATTAACGGAGCTAACACTTACCTTTCCTATTAGCTCGCTGTAGGTCACATCAAGATCTGGATAATCTTTAACAACAATTTTCATCATTCTTGGTGTTTTGATAATTTCCTTATAGGTTTTGATCAACCCAATCGTTGAGTTAATGGAACCAACATCTATACTTGAAAGAAGTGAACTACTATCCTTGTATTGGTTGACAATAAGCTTGGCGGATGCTTCATATTGCGGTGTGCTGAAATAATAGGAATAAATGCCGATAGATAGACAGCTTACAGTCATAATTAGCACGATCAATAACAACCTTCTTTTGACGATTAACCAATATTGTTTGAGCTCCAAATTATTTCCTCCAGTACTAGTTGGTTATGTCTTTCCTCTTTCTTCCTACATGATTGCGACCACAACTTCTCTTTACGAATAACTTTATATAATTATTATTCAATACGCGAACTTCAGGGCAAGATTTGCCCGCAGAATTATAAGACTCTACGGAAAAATCATTCTTTATGAATCTATCACAACTAAAACTATTCAATTCGAGAACTCAAGGGCATGGTTATTACTATAAACATAATTAGAACCTATCCCTGAAGCTCGCTATGTAGCCCTGTGACTCCTTGCATTCATAAACTCGTCAATCGTACCGCCATTCATGACATGCTCCATCATATCCACTGAACATGCTTCAAGTCCTATCTTCCTGAGCGATTTCGACAATACCTCAGCCATGTCCACGGGTTCGTTACATGATCTGTAACCGGAGAACACAAGCAGTTCCGATAAAGATCTGGTTTCTTTTAACCCATCTTGATTCAATAGAGAAGGATCTTCGGATAATATTTTCAAAAATTGCTTCAGCCTTCCTCGCCTCTGCTCGACATTCGAAACATTCATCTTTCATATCCTCCATTCATCAAGTCTAACTTTCTTTTGAATAATGGAGCTTAACCTGCTTTGATTTCTATTATGACATATTTGTAAACATTTCTTGAGAGAATAAAGACATGGTTATGAGCTCCTAATTTATGTAGAAAAGTAACATTGCTTGTCTTATTTAGGATGGTAAAATGGATTTTTTTGTATTTTGTAAGCGCTTCATGTCAGATTTAGAATTTCGTTGTCCTTGAACTAATCATCTATCACTATGTAAAGCTTCCTTCCCTTGTGAAATAAAGGTTTTTTATCTAAATTATGAATCGCTGCAAATCGCGATTTGCGCTTAACTTCTACACAAATTAGGGACTATTGGTCACCGTCCTATAAATACAGGACCATATCGGAGGTTTCTGCAAGTGAAGAATGGGAAAACACACTCACTTTTTACATAATTAAGCGTTTCGCTGGCCTGAATAATCAAAAAAAACCAAGTTTTTCCGTAATATCCGGTTCACTTGGTTCCCATATGATACTATTCAGGTGCTAATTTACTAATATATCCATTCACAAATATGGAGATAGTCCTATGACTAAACATGATGGAAATAGGTCAGCATCCGCCGTAGCATGCCCTTTGGTATATTTATAGTTGGTAGGCTATTAAAGTTTTTATCCTCAAGTACACACTGGGCATTATTTATGAAATAGTTATACCATTGCTCCCCCATTCGCTCACCTATCACATCGTAGGCTTCACGTAATCGAAACCCTCTACGTTCCACATGATGTGCATCCGAAGATACAATATGGATGAGACCATTTCTACAGAGTGTCCACGCCAATTTCTCAACTCTTCTGCCAAAACCACCAAGTAAAGAATGACTTGTAACCTGTGCAAATGCCCCCCTCTCAAGCAGCTCCGCCAATCGCTGCGGGTTCTTCATTACCTCTGCATTACGTTCAGGATGGGCAATAATCGGTTTTAGCTTCATTATATGGAGTTCATGAATCAGCTCTTCCATCTCCTTCGGAATATGCGAAGAAGGCATCTCAATCAGCACATAGTTAGAGCTAGCGAGCGGAAGTAATTCTGCTCTAGACCATGCCTCTAGCAAATCCATATGTACACGAATTTCTTGTCCAGGTAGTATCGTTACAGGTACACCTTCAGCAAATAATTGTTCGTTAATGTAGCGAGTATGTTCGACAACTTCAACTGCTGAGTTGATATATCTCCCATTCGCATGATGCGGAGTCGCTATGATTGTTGTGATTCCTTCTGAGACGGCAGCTCTAGCCATATCCAAAGTATCATTCCAATTTTCCGCCCCGTCATCTACTCCAGGCAGTATATGCGTATGGATATCTATCATGTTGTACTTCACTTCCTATCAAGATATTTTTTGGATATCAGCTTGATACGTATTTATTAAACTATCATACTCATTTATAAGAATGCAATTTACGCCTAACTAATTTCCACGACAAACAACCCAACCTGTGATAAGAATGATCACGAGTTGGGTAGTTGTCTTAATAATCAACTTTTTAAATACTTAACACCGTATTATAAGCCTCATGTACCGCATCATATACTTTACGCGCCCGAACACTGTCGCCAACATTCACAATATCCACCTTACCTTCAAGCGCTGTAAACACCTCGTTATTTGGCTTAAATCCCATAGCAAGAATGACAGTATCACAAGGAATTTCTAAGAGTCCATTCTCATTTTCTACGGTCGCAGATCCCATACCTATCTTCACCAATTTAGTACTTGGCATGGAAGAGATATTAGGATGATCTAACATCAGCGTAAGCATCATCATATTTTGGATAAATAGGGGTTCAGGTAATAGCTTATCCGACATTTCTACGATGGTTACCTTTTTGCCTTTACGCGCGTAATTAATAGCTGTTTCGCACCCAACCAAACCACCACCGATCACAACAATCGTATCTCCTACAAGACAAAGGTTTCGTAGTGCATCCGTAGCTAAGCATACATTTTTGCCCATAATACCTTCGATAGAAGACGGTCTGACAGGAGTGCCTCCCGCAGCCCATATTACCTTATCTGCACCAAAGCCGAGGATGGATTCTTCTGTGGCTTCATTGCAATATTTGACGGTAATATTCCGTTTTGCCAGCTGTGTCCGATAATAACTCAAAATGTTCTCGCCGTCTCTTTTGAAGGTAGGCATACAAGCGGCCAAAAAATTACCGCCTAATTGAGGAGCTTTCTCCCACACCTCTACATCATGACCTGCATCTGCGGCAGTTATCGCGGCTGTACAACCGCCAGGACCTGCTCCAATGACCAGAATGCGTTTGGGTGCTTCTGTCTTCTTCAATTCTCTAAGTCCTTCATGTCCTGTCAATGGATTAACAGCACACTCAATACTCTTGTAATCCGGCATACTCGCTACTCGTGCAATACAACCCTCATTACAAGAAATACAGGAACGGATATCATCCGTGCGATTCTCTGCGATCTTATTCGGGATTTCTGGATCAGCCAGCAATCCTCTACCGATACAAACGAAATCAAGCCATTCATTCTCCAAAGCGGCTTCAGCTTTGCTGACATTTTCCAATCGCCCTTGCGAAATGACAGGAATCGATACGACTTCTTTCACAGCTTGCGATGATTTCATTTGTGGAGCCATTTCCTGTTGATAGATAGGAGGCATAGCTAAAAACCAATTATCATGACAGCCAGCATCTACATGGAGTGCATGAACACCTTTAGATTCCAATAATTTAGCGATTTCTAAGCCCTCTTCCATATCTCTGTAACCGCTTTCAATTGGCATGTAGTGACATGGTGTGAATTTAACAATTAACGGATAATCATTACCTAATTCTGCTTTGACCATATCAATCATTTCTGTTAGGAAACGCATACGGTTCTCAAAACTTCCGCCGTACTCATCGGTTCTATGGTTCCACCGTTTGCTCATAAATTTATCGGTTAAATATCCACCATAGGCATGAATCGATATACAATCTACTCCCGCTTCCTTAGCTAATTTAGCTGTGCGGATCACTTCACCTTGTACGAATGTTATCTCCTCTTTGGACATTTCAGCATACATATAATCCATTCCAGGCATAACCTGCATAGGGGACGGAGCAACTGGTTGAAGTCTACCTGGAGCCATTCCTCCCAAACCTGCGCCAGCCATTACTTGCAGGCATACCTTGGAATCGTATTCGTGACATTGTTCCACCAGGGATTTAAGCCCATCAAAACTGTTCTCATCAAGGACGGAGGCCGGACTATGACCTTCAATTTCTTCCGTTGCAACCACAGTACACATGAGCATACTGACCCCGCCCTTGGCTCTGGCAACATAATAAGCATTTGTTCTTACATCAAAATTGCCTAGCTCCGCACCCATAGGTGCCATAATGATTTTGTTCTTTAGTTTCATTTTGCCAATTGCAGATGTCTCTAACATTTTCATCCCGTGATCATCCTTTATCGTTTTTTGATTGGCAGTATGTAAGCCGCTAAGTGCGCCCAAGCTTATTCTACTGATAACAAAAAAAGATAAATGTACGCTTCTTCATATGCTTCATGCACTGAATCCGCTACTCGGATACATCAACAACACTAACCATGTCCTCTTCTACTACATCCTCATTGATCTTAAATAGATTGATTTCTTGGAACAGCTTTTGTGATATTTCATTAATTTCAACCGCTTGTTGGGCAATGTTACGAATAGCGTTGTCCTGCTGAATACTCGAAGCATTAACTTCTTGAACCCCGGCTGCTGTTTCCTCTGCAATAGAAGCAACACAATGAACGGATTCAGCAAGTCTCGAATTGTTAGTTCGAGTCACATTTACCTTGTCGTGAATTTGTTCAATCTGTCTACTGATTTCCTCAATCGATTGATCAATGGCTTCAAAAGATAAATGAGTTTCCGCTATTTTCGCATCCTGCACTTCCAAGTTTTCTTTCGTTTCCATCATATATTGTTGTAATTCAACCATACTAGTTTGCCATTCATTGATCATGTTGCCGATATAAAGCGATGACTCCTTGGTTTGCATCGATAATTTTCTTACTTCCGTAGCGATCACGGTAAAACCTTTACCATAAGCACCCGCTAGTGCTGCTTCAATAGCCGCATTCAAGGACAATACATTCGTTTGATTGGAAATTTCAGTAATAGAGTTCGTGATTTTTGATATCTCTTTGGATTGTTCCGACAGAACCGTCAAAGCTTCATACACCTTGCCAATGGATACGCGTGAATGTTCAGATACCTTCTGAAGAGAAGTAACCGCCGCAGATCCTTTACGGGAATTGTCATTCGCCGTTTGACTAGTCAATACCATTACTTCCGTATATTCCGTAATTTCATTAACACCCTGTTCCAATTCCAGAATCAAATTAGAGCTTTGCTCTGATTGCACGGCCTGCTGATCCGCACCACCGGAAATTTCCTGAATGGTGCTAACAATATCATGGTTCGTGTGAGCAGTAATGGATGATGCTTGTTGAAAAGAATGAGAATATACCGCTAGCGAAGAGGCGACGGAATGTGTCTGTTGGAGCATATCACGAACCCGTTCCACCATGTGATCGAAATGATGACTAAGCTTACCTAACTCGTCATTATATGGTGAATTGATTTGATGCCGTAGATCTCCTTCAGATATTTTGCGCAAAGCCTCTTGCAACTTGTGGACTGGGGCAAGGAAGGAACGGATAAGCATAATCGCAATAATAATGGTGAAGCAAAATACTAAGATTGCAGCATATGTAGTCATCGAAGTTGTATCACTTAATATAGTAAAAGAATCATCTTGTGCTTGCCTAGCATTTCCCGCTGCAGAATTATACAACTGTTCGTTCGTCTTCAGCATCTCTTGGTTTAGAGCTAACGACTTTGTATGAGTAGCGTCGATTTTTTCTAGGACTTCTAATGGGTCCATGCTATCATCTTCCATCGTTTGTACCAATTCATCAAAATATCCAAAGTATTCCTTAGCTTGATTATGTAAAAGATCTAAATTTTCATACGCTACAGTACCTGCCTCAAATGTTACAGCAGTCAAGTCCGTTTCAAATTGCTGTTGCTTGTCCCTGAAAAAGTCAACCAACTCTAAGTCACTAGATTCGGCAAGGGAAGTCTCTTCCCTATTTAATTCCTGTAAAAATTGAGTCATCCTAGAGACCGTAATTCTTTTCTCCATCTCCGTTTTTTGTCGTTCCATAGAAGAATGCACCATATTAATTTTATGGCTTTGATAAAAAGCCACTGCCATGAAGATAATAGCAATCACAGAAAAACTAATGATTAATTTCCATTTCATAGAGAAGTGCATGCTGCTGTTCTTCAAGTATCTCATCCTCCGATTTACTACATCAAAATAAATAGGCCTTTCTTACTACTATCTTGATTGTAAAAGGAAGATATTAATTACCTTACATTGAAGTGTAAAGGTAATGTAAATTATATCGCAATAAATTGTGAACTCTGTGCTAAGCGTCATACGATCTAACTTATATTGTCTTCTTGAAATAAATCAAAGTAGCATATAAAAGTATCAGTAACGCCGCTAAAACCCCTAGCAATGTAAAAAAGACAATTTCATTAAAAAAGCCTGCTACAACGGTGGCAAAAGCCAATAAGATCAACATCCCCACCGTCGTAAATACAGATGTCTTATATCCAATTAACTGCCTACGTTCATCATTCTCCTGGATATAAAGTTTTTTCAACGCTTCATCACTTTTCATGCTCGCAAGAAATTTCATCAAACAAAATACCAAAATTAAAATTAGACCTATAAATACTCCAGATTGAAATCCGAGAATAAAATCGGAAATTTCAGGTAATCTACTTCTGTTGGTAAGTAAGATCACATTAATCAAACAAACTAGCGAAGTGATCAATGATAGAGATATAATTCTTACCCGAATTTTTTCTTTAAACTTTTCCATGTTAAATTTCCTCCACTTCACTAAAGTCAAAAACCTCTTCAATCGTTAGGTTGAAATATTTTGCGATCTTATACGCCAGGACTAGGGAGGCAGTGTATTTCTCTACCTCTAGAGATGTAATAGTTTGCCGAGTCACACCTACTGCCATGGCGAGCTCTTCCTGAGAAAGTTTATGTTGTTTACGTAATTCTTGAATCCTGGTTTTCAAAATCACACCTCCAATATACAATGCTGATATGCAATGTTTGCTTTGCATAATTAGAATAGTTTGCTTTGCATATAATGTCAAGTTAACTTTGCAAAAACATCATTTTAAAGCTCTCGAATGGGAAAAAGGACATTCCCATTATTGATGGTAATGTCCTTAATTTAAGAAGACTATTGCTTACGCGATTACTTATGCTTCCATTTCTTTTGCCATAGTTGAAAGCTTGTTGATTGTTTTCCAGTTACGAACAGTTGCCGGTACACCTAATTTATGTATATTAGCAGATAACTTGGAGTTACGAACACTATCGGAGAACAACAGATACACTTCTCGTCCGCTGACATGATATTTTTCGTTATCATTAGCATAAACAATCCATTTTCCAACCGCTTCTTCCACTGGTTCCTCTAGCATGAATGCGACATAGAGACTTTCCCCCACTGAAGACGATTCCGCTAACGACACTTCTTCTTGTGAGAATGGACATTTCTCGAGAATACGTTCCAACTCATCTGCAGTCCTTAATGTTACAATAATCGGAAATCCAAAAACAACCTCAATCTCATGTTCAATCCGCTGACGTAAATGCTGTTCGTCTTCATTCGATTTAAACAGGACATTCCCACTTTGAATATATGTTTGAACCTGATTCAAGCCGATCGATTCGAACATTTCCTTCAACAAGGCCATTTTAATCATGTTCTTACCACCGACATTAATTCCTCTTAGCAACGCGATATACGTGATCATTTCCTTCCCCCTATTTCATCTTTTACCTACTATAACACCGCTGTAGCACAGATCGTAGTGGCGAGTCCTATCTTTAATTACATATATTGGTATAACCAAAATAATAAATTGTATAATTTTAAATTTAATGATGTCCATTTCTCTAATTATTGTTACACTTATAGTGTGAGTTCAAAAAGACAGATTTTCAGCACCGAGAAGGTTGAATGAAGATAGGGCCTGAGGAGCGGAGCGTAGGCAAAACCTACGTGAGCACCAGAGGGCCCAACTTAATTCAAGATTCGATGTCGATAAGGCTACATAATTTACTTCGTGATCAAAAGATGCCTTTTTGAACTACCTCTTAAACTACTAAAAAAAAGAAGTACCTGCTAAACAGATGGAGGTATGTTAATGTACTTGTTTGTTGTCAATAAGAACTCTGGAAACGGGAGAGGTTACCGTGTCTGGACAAAAATAAGTAAGATATTGGATGAGCGGAATATTCCTTATCAGCACATATTTACTCAAAGTGCTGAGCAAGCCCATACCCTTCTTATGGAGAAACTCTCTACGAGTGTCAAATGGCTTGCAGTGGGTGTTGTAGGTGGCGATGGGACCATCAACAGTTTGCTACCAGCATTACGTGATTCTGGTGTTCCGTTAGCAGTTTTCCCCTCAGGTTCTGGTAATGATACCGCTCGAGGTTTTCATATCCCTATGGAAACCACCGCAGCATTAGAGGTTATGTTAGCGGGCTTGCCCAAAACAACCGACATGATTGCAATATCTGGGCAGAGTGCACTTACTGCACTAGCCGTAGGCTTTGATGCTGAAGTAGCCCATAATGTAAATAGAAGTCGTTATAAAAAAATATGCAATGCTTTCGGCTTGGGCAGATTAGCCTATGTCATCGGAGTTTTTCATACCCTTCTAACTTTTCGTCCTGCTCAGCTAACAGTAGAATGTGACGGTGTGACACACAATTACTCATCCGCTTGGCTTACTGCAGTCAACAATGTTATTAGTTACGGTGGGGGGCTTGCTATCTGTCCCCAAGCGATAACCGACGATGGTCTCTTAGATATTTGTATTGTTCATGACTGCTCTAGACTAAAACTCCTGATGCTCTTCCCTACGTTACTCTACGGTGGACATACCCGTCTTCCGTTCGTTACTATGTTGCGTGGAAAGAACATTTCTGTACATAGCAGTCTCCCTCGTCTCGCTCTAGGAGACGGAGAACATCTTACTTCTACCCCTTTAACAGCTTCGATCGACCCAGGAGTTTTACAGGTCATGTGCCCACATCCCGGTTAAATATAAATAGCACTTATTACGCAAAAGAACTCTGGAGAAAGATCACTTCTCCAGAGTTCTTTTCCGCTTATAGATAGAGCTTAGATTTACTGCAACTGCTCCGGCACTTCCTCAGACTGTGCAAGCGCACCTGCATCAGGAAAAATGTTAGACTCACGTGGTCTTTCAGGGAGAGTAACCTGGGGAAAGTAAGTCTTCAGGAGGTCCTCCAGGTCTCCCCTAGTTAAGTGCTTTGCATAAGGCTGAAGCTCAATGCCAAGCTCTCCGTTATTTTCGATAGTTCCAGACTTTATCTCCTCTAAACTGTGTATTCCCGCCATACGCATTCGTTTTTCAATATCATCTGTAGTCATCCGTAGACGCTTCATATTCGATGTTAGGTATTTCCCATCGGCGATAATAGGTACAGCACTACCTTTCAGAATCCGCTCGGCACGATTCCAATTCAACGAGACCCATTCAATAGCTCCCAGAAATGCAATAAAGATACCTGTCGCCAGAATGGAGTGTCCTACTCCATTTCCAGCAAGATCAGAACCCAATACAGAGCCTATGATCAGCACCATGGCGATCTGAGGTGTTGTCATTTGCGAAATAGATTTACGCCCACCAATTCTTAACAAAAGGGTGCCGGCACTTGCTATTAGAATGGCATCCCAAATCAATGTTGTCCACTTCATAAATCCTCCGTAATAAGCTGTCTTTTTAAGGATGTTTGCGAGCACCCCATAATCTAAGATCAATATCCACTTGAATATCACTCTCATCAAGCGATTCTGCGGTTACCGACTTTCCTTCCTTTTGTAGCTTGTTCCAAAGCTTGGGATTCCTCTGATATAAAATAAGTGAGAGTTGATAGGGGTCCCCATGTTTTGGCGTAGTTTTACGAAAAGTACCTATCAGCTCTTTTTTAAAGATATCAGTGGCCATTTTTTTGAATTCATCGATGGGTACTTGCTTATACATATTAACTACTTTACCTATGGCTTTTATTTTCAAACGATATTTCACTCCATCCTTCGTAGGCTCAAACCCAATAACAGAATGAGGCGAAACCAACCTTACAAGTCCTACGGGATCATCCATAGGTCCGACAAGAAGGGTAGCCCTAGTAGCTGAACCCTTTAACCAACGAATTCCTAGTATATCGTCAAGCTTCAACCACCCTTTGTTCTCCGTATCCTTTAGCATAAAGGCACCATCAATTTCAAGGATCGGATGTTCTTTCATCCCTTCCGTCCAATTAGATGTGGTTATGGCGAGAGAAGGAAGGACAACCGTGGCTGCCTTTTCTCGGTAATTTGCAAGAAAATCAACATACTGCAACGGATGTATGAATGAATTCTGAGAGTAGTTAAGCATCGGTGCGTGCAGTATGGTTCGAAGTGGAGACATCCCAACGAAAGGAGTACTTGTAAAAAGCTCTTCAATATTTTCCTTAGTGCCATATACCCACTTCGTATAACTAATATCCTCAGTTCGGTTTGATTTATCAATCACATCGCTTATTCGTTCATGCTTCAACATGGATTCCGATAAGACAAGTGCCGTTACCTGACTCCAGGATAATTTCTGCTGACTGGTCGTATAAAGTTTCTTTGTTGCTTCAGCTAAAGTTTTTCCTCTTCCCTTACCCACCCAAATGGGTGGTTGAGATGATGGCATACCTTCTGGACCTGAGATACTTTCATAATCAAGCATTTGAGCGTAGATGTAATATTCACCATCATGAAAGTCTATACCAAATGCCGACAGATAGTTGATCTCCTGAACCTCACCATTATCCCAACAACCCGTTAGAAAAAAGGATAACGAAGACAAAAGGATAACTACATATTTGACCCTTGTCATAATTCCCCCCCCTTCTTCCGCAATCCTGGAATGCGCATGAAGTTCCGAAGCAACCTCTGAGGAGCGAAGGGGGAAAACGGAGACAGAAAAGGTTGCCCAAATGGTCGAAGATGGGCTGTATAGTTAATTATTAAGAATATCGTAATAAAAAAACCAAATAAACCAAGAAACGAGGACATTAACAGAATGAAGAACCGCAAAATGGTTTGCGTAAACACAAAGTCCTGATTGGCAAGAGTTGAACCTGCTACAAATGACATGGCGGCAATTACTATAGCAGTGGGCGAGAAGAGCCCACCACGTATGGCGGCATCTCCAATGATAATCCCCGCTACAAGCGTAATCGTTCCTCCAACGGGACTTGGCATTCGGCTCCCAGCTTCACGGAGTAAGGTGAGGATGAACAGGATGATTAACATTTCAACAGATAGAGAAAACGGAAGACTGCTCCGTGTACTACCTATTGTAGCTAGCAGTGGAAACGGGATTTGATCCTGATGATAGGACATTAAGGAGGTATAAAATCCTGGGAGAAAGATGGAGAGCATAATACCAACCAAACGTAACATTCTCCATGGAAGAACGAAATAAAATGGCAAATGTGGATCCTCTGCCGCAAACAATAACTGCATAAGGTTAGAAGGTGCGATTAACACGACGGGGCTACCGTCGAGGATCATAATCACACGTCCCCTTAATAAAGCATCATATGCGAAATCAGGTCTACCGCTGTAATCGAATATCGGAAATAAAGAGTACTTATATGGTGAAATATGCTCCGTCAATTCCCCAATACCTACTGGTGCATCTCCAGTATAGCTCTTCAGTTTGTTAATAATCTCTTCGACCATTTGAGGTACAACACGTTCTTTCAAATATAATATACCAATAGAAACCGGTGTGATTTCCCCCAAATCAACGGACGTGTATACTAAGTCTGTCGTCTTTAACCGTTTACGTATAAGAGCGACATTGGTAGTCAGATTCTCGACAAATCCGTCTCGCGCCCCTTTTATTGTTGCTTCTGAGCTAGCATCTTGGGGAGTTCGATTGAATTCACTAGCTGCATGAAAAGCATAACAATGTTCATCTCCTGGAATCAAGATGACACAAGTTCCTGAGAACACCAAATTAATAACTTTATCCTCATTTGCTTGGATTTTTTGCAAGGTCAACTGTGATTCTAATTTCTCTGGGTCCGGCGCCTTCTTATCTGCTTCCCACTCCTTATAAATGACCGGAAGGAATGTTTCAGACATTTTCACGGCGTCACACATCATCTTATTATAAATGATAATTCCCCAAGGTTTGTCATCTTGAACACCGGGATATTCCTTAAAAAAAACATCCTCACAATCTTTAAATCGTTGTTTAAGACTCTCCACATTTAATGTCATTGTAGGTGCTCTCCTTTTTCAGAGTGAGAATTATTAGGCCTGCCTATTAAGAAGAACATCAGTAATACAAGTACACTTGTATAAATAGCAGAAATATACAGGAATTTATCTGAGACTACATAGTACATTTCCAAATTACTTATTGGGGCTATACACAGTCCAGTCAAAATTATAGCGATAGTGACAATCCCAATTAAACGTTTAGAGGATGGAAAGACATACTCCACTATCAAGAACAAACAGAGAGAAACGGAGATGTATGCACCACTCAACCATTGAAAAATAAATAGAAAGTCAATATGTTCAATATACCTACCGAGCTTGACCAATATCCACTGATCATGTCGAGGATATCGTTGCAAATGCATCTCCGCCGGGCCGAATTCAGAAAGACCTGAGATGATCGGGTCGAATATAAGCAAGATTAAGACTAGGTGTAATATAACAACAGTGATCAAACGCGGGTTCTCTTTCAGAAATGGACGGATGAAAATGAATAGTACAATTTGTGTTAATCCGCCAAAGAGTGCTGGTAAGCCATGAATTACTGGTGTTATTCCATATTCAAGAATGGGTAGTACATGGCTATAATCCATGAACTTTGTATTGAATATAAAGAGTAAGCACAAAAATAATACAGACAAAGGAAGTAAGATACCTGCGGTCGAACCTATAGCAGCAGCTCCAGAATACGCAGCGATGACACAAATAATAATTAGTACAATTGTCGTAGCTGCTGTAGGTGTCTCATATAAATAGGTCGATTTGAACCAGTCAATAACTTCTTTGAGGTTATAGAAAGCGAATGCGAATAAGTATAGGCTTATCATCCCCATTATGAGTATTCTCACCCACTTACCACTACTTTCCTCAATAGCCATTTTCAACGATCGATTTCCTAGTTTCTTCATAATTCCATAAACAAGCAATACCCATGGAATAAAAAAAATGCCACCTACTAATACAGTAATCCAGGCATCTCTACCCGATTTATCTAACATTATTGGAATTAACATGATGTGGTTCATAGTTCCTGCCGTCATCATCATTAACATAAATCCTTGAGATACTGGTAGTTTCCCCCCACTTGCCAATTGAATCCCTCCGCCCTATATCGCTAAGATATAACTTGTACCGAGAGATTCCAAATTATGCATATTCATCGTTATTAACTTCAGTTTTGAGTATATTAAAAAACCGCTAAACACTTATAGCTAGTGTTTAACGGATCTAAAAAAAAGTTATAAAGCTAATCGATAATACCTGTTCGAATAACTTTAATGCGGACTTTGCCATTGAGTGAGGACTGAGGGAACATATCCCCCCATTTTTCTTCAACGACCTCTGAATTTCCAACATGACTACGATATACTTCACCAAATCCTACACAATCCGAATTCACTTTACGAAGCTTATCGAGGAAATGCTCTAACTGCTTGGTTAATTCAAACATGATTTGATGCTCTAACGCTTGAATTGCATCGGGTTCAACAAAATTATAATGCTCAGTTACTTCTTGGATGTCAACATCGATGTCAACAACTGCATTAAACGTAAGGGCCTTTTGATCCATAAGCTTTATCTTACCTTTACTCTTTGTAACATTAAATACTATCTTAACCGTATCCGCATCATCCAACAAATAACGATCCATACCACTCTCATGCATGTCTTCTTTTTTGATATTTAGTTCGTAAAGATAGGGTGTGTTGGTACCTTTGAGCGTTTTAAGAAAAAATCCCTCATTCGGCGTTGCTTCACCTACAATTTGATCTTTATGTACTAAAGCGAGACTCGTCAAAATGACTTCCTCTTCCACTTTTTTTATTACAGGTATAGCTAAATCTATTCGATTAATCCCCCTTGAACGTGAAAAGTCATGCAGCGTCATCGACGGAACCCAATTCATCTTAGTATTATGATCCAATAAACTGTTAAGTGAGGTTGCTATATTGGAGTACTGCTTATATTTGTATTTAAGTAATTCTCCAGGAGAACCATCTACAATCGCGATATTAATCATATCCCCATAGAGAGGGTCTCTGCTTAAGGTTTCGATTTCATTTAACATCTTAAGGCGGAATATGTCACGATCCAATAAAATCACTCGTGTTTGCCCAGAGGCTACATTATAAGGAAGCATCTGATTCATCTTTCTACGTGCACCTTTACTTGTTTCTGCATCTACCGATATCGTACGGCTTGACTCTTTTTCTTCAGACTGCGCTTGTATAAAGGTACCACTCACTTGGAACGTTTTATCCTCTTGCGCATCATACGCCATAGCCACCATGATGGATTGTTGCTCAAGGACACTAGAGCTCTGACAGGCACTAAGAACAACTAAGAGAACTAGGGCAACATACAACCGCAATCCTTTCATGATGTCCCTCCTTTACTGTCGGATCGTTTTCGTCCTCGAAATTTAAATACAATGATAACAATCCCACTTAAGAGAATCGGGTAAATATAAGAAAATATAACACTTCCGTTCCCAAGCCAATAATTGACTTGTTTGACGGCTGAATGACCATGAATAGCTATGGTTATCCCAAATGCCAACGCGATCACGATGAGCAACATCGCCTTCTGATTCAAATTCCACATACGTTTAAAACCTCTAGTTATAGCCCATGTGTTTAGCAAGATCCCTGTTAGAACCATTAACATCCATACCGAGATCACCATGAACTCCAATCGTTCCAAAAAAGGGTATTTCACAATTTTTAACATGTTAATAGATGGCCATATAGACCGAAGCATCTGTTCGGATGAGAAGTACACAATAGAGAGTACCATAATTACTAAATACACCACATTGACAAATAGAAGGGCTAGTTGCGAATATCTCATAGTATGTTCCTTATTGGTGACATAAGGATAGAGTAATAGCATGATTTCAAATCCAGTTAAACTGAAATTCATCCTAATTGCACCCTTGATAATATCCACGGCACTACTTTCCATGATCGGAAGTAATTGTGTCCATATCGCATACTTCAAAGAATAGGTAAACAAGAACACCGTAAATAAAATAACAACAAACCCGATCATACACATTCCAATAATGACGCGAATACCACCAAATCCAGCGTAAATGGTCAAAATTGCTAACAGGAACGCAATCAACCAAGGAGAAAGATCCGGAAATATCCACGCTTGAATCACATCGACATAATTTCTCATGATAACAATGGCAGTGAATAGATAATACAGCATATAGATACAGCTAAATAATGTTCCTATTACCTTGCCAAACAAGTCATAATGAATTCCATATAAATCTGTTGATTCATACTTACTAAGCGCATGAACAATCAGCCACATAACAAAATGTGTAAATAGAGCAGCCAATATAACCGATAACCATGCATCATGTTTGGCTTCTTGATATATATATCGCTCAAAATCGAAGATCCCTACCCCAATTTGCACATTACAAATAACAAAGAATAGAAGATAGGCATGGAAACGAATATTTTCAGGGGGATTACTGAGTATCTTCATCGCTTAACCTCGGTTTCATTCTTCATTGTTGGATTTGAACCATTTAGTTACACGTGACTTTCCGCCTTTAGTATTACTTTTCGTTAAATCCGTTTCATACTGAAACGGAGAAGATTCTGTGATAAGCATCGTATTGATAAGCCTTTTACTATTAGGCGGATAAAAGGGATACATGTACGGCTTTCCATAGCTAGTCATTCGAAGCAAATGAATGAACAGAAACGCGGAGAAGAAGGTGATCCCAATAAGTCCCAAGAAGCCTGCCACAATAAGCATAGGAAAACGTATAAAGCGAATAGACGAGCTCATCATATAATTAGGCGTCGTAAACGAACCAAGGGCTGCAAGTGCAACCAGCATAATTAATATGTTACTGGTGAAGCCAGCTTGCACAGCGGCCTGTCCGATAACAATACCTCCTACAATGCCCATCGTTTGTCCAACCTTCGTAGGCAAACGAGCGCCAGCCTCTCTCAATAGTTCAATAGAGACTTCCATGACCAGTGCTTCCATTAACGGAGGGAATGGGACTCGAGACCGAGACATAATAAGCGGCTCAAGTAGTGGCACTGGGATCATTTCATAATGGAAGGTTAATGCGGCCACATATAGTGGTGTTAAGAAGATCGATATGATAAGCGCTAAAGCCCGCAAGGAACGGCTGAACATACCAAGTCCCCAGGACGAGTATCGATCTTCTACGGATTCGAAGAAATCAACAAATGAATTCGGTCCAATAATAACCTGTGAGTTACCTTCCACCATGACAACAACCTTGCCTTCTAGTAATGCTTGTGCTGTCCGGTCAGGACGTTCTGATAAGCTCATCTCAGGAAACAATGCATACTTATTATCAGTTAGAATCTTCAGGAACAAGGGACTTCCGATTAAACCTTTGCATTTGCGTTTATTTATTCGCTTACGGATTAGTTCAACAAATGGATTCTTCTCATTCTCATTATCTAGATAAAGCAAGCTGGCTGATGTTTGGGGTTCTGCAGCAAGCTGTACTTCCTCTTGAATAAGTTTATCGCTTGTAATATACGAACGGAGTAGCGCAATGTTCTTCTCCATCGATTCAGTAAAAGCAATTAACAGTCCATAAATAGTCGATTCTGTATCTGCATTTGAGGGGGCTCGCGAAGGGATATTCGCTATATTGACTAATAGCCCCCCCTTCTTGCCCTCAAGCAACACAAGGGCATAACCACTTAACAACTTTTTAATAGCGTCCGAAAGCTGGTTAAATGATTTACAGTCACCAATCGGAATCATTTCCGATAGTTTATCTATAGAATCGAAGTGAGCATTCCCGGTTAACGGGGTTAACAGATTTAAGTTTAACTGAGCATTATCAACCATACCGTTCATATAGGCAACAACTAAATGTTCACCTAGAGATTTAATGATTAAGCCTTCACTTCCATGTAACATGGATTTGATTTTACTCTCCATTTGCTTACTAAAAGCTGACATGGGGATCCCACTTTCTTTTTCAATGAGATATATCTCTAGGATGTACTAATGTTCTCCAATTTTGGTATATGGATAATATGTCCTTATAATTTAGATTCAATGCAATACTTCATGACCTATGAATACTAGAGATGTACAGCGCACAAAAAATCCGATGAACGCGTAAAGCTAGTGTTCATCGGATTCCATTACTGCTTTTTTTTATTAAAAAATTAACCTTATATAAGTTCTTCTTCGATTTCCTTCATCATGTGGAACGCACCTTTTGAGATATTCGCGCAAACAGCAAGCTTGATCTCTGACGCAGGATAATACGCAGAGTGGAAGCAAACACCAGGATCATAGCCCATAACATGATACTTAAAAATACTCTCATTCTTTTTCTCGATCCACACACCATAACCATAATAATCTCCCTCCTCACTTTCAGCATGAGGCGTAAATAATTGATTGGTTAATGACTCGTTTAGTAACTCATGATTACACAGCGCATCCCACAGTTTAAGCATATCATTTGCTGTTACATATGCTCCTCCATCAGAACCACCTTTCACCGGAAGTGAGTAAATATTAGTTCTCCAGCTACCATCCTCTTGGTCAATATACCCAAGGGCTGTTTGTCCGGGAAGTGCATCAAATGTAAAATACCCTGAATCTAACATGCCCGCTTTATTAAAAATCTCTGTATGTACATATTCGGTAAATTCACGACCACTAACCTTTTCCACGATTAATCCAAGTAAGATGTACCCAGAATTATTATATTGGAACCTCTCACCTGGGGTAAACTTCATACCCTCCTGTTGAAATAATGGCAAGAAGTCTTGCAGGCGCCGCATATGATACATGGGCCTATCAATCCATAACTCCTCAAAATCATTCATTACTTCTTCGTCGAAATAATCAGGTACTCCGGATGTATGCGTAAGTAGTTGGTGTATAGTTATTTGCTCGTCAAAGTTAGGAAGCTCTATATCAAGGCATTCTCTGATTCTAGTATCAAAAGATATCCTTCCCGTCTCTACTAACTGGCAAACAGCGATAGCTGTAAATAACTTGCATCCCGATGCTATACCATACCGTGTTCCGGCCTGATTCACCAACTGCTCAGCACGATTTGCATACCCAAGGCTTGCTTCTACTAGAAGTTCCCCTCTCTCTTTAACAAGAATAGTACCTGAGAATGGAATCTCTTTGTTTATAGCATCGATTCGTGTCATTAAACGATTATTCTTTTCCATATGTAGTGATCCCCCATAATATCCCAATTGAATCTAGTATATCATACACGGTTATCATATCTTCACCGTTAGCTGATTAGGCGAATACCCTATATTAACCTAAAGAGTGGAGGATCCTTAGATGATTCCGATGTATCCTTATTATAGTCAAGAAATACAGTGCAAACAGGTACCCATTACTTTTCCGCCTCAGCATCAAGACAAACAGCCTGGCCTCGAATATCTCATGAACCCTCTTCCGATATCCGATAACCCTGAGTACAAAGGTAGCGGAAAGTTGTCAGGTAAAGTAGCTATTATTACTGGGGGGGATAGCGGAATTGGTCGTGCCGTAGCCATCGGATACGCTAAAGAAGGTGCGGATGTAGCCATTGTCTATTTGTACGAACGCCAAGATGCAATTACAACACAGCAAATGGTGGAACAATACGGTCGTCGCTGTCTGCTAATTGAAGGTGATTTGCGCCAGCCTGAATTTTCGACTGAAGTAGTCCAAAGAACCATCGAATGTTATGGAAAAGTTAATGTTTTGGTACTCAACCAAGGTGTTCAGTTTCCGCAGCAGAGTATTATGGATATTTCCAATGAACAATTGGAAGATACTTATCGTACGAATATCTTTCCTCATTTTTATATGACCAAGGCCTCCCTTCCTTACCTTTGTCCTGGTAGTACCATAATCAGTACAGCATCCGTAACCGCATATGCTGGAGCCCCTCTTCTGGTCGATTATTCATCAACAAAAGGGGCTATTGTGTCCTTTACCCGTTCCTTGTCACTTCAATTAGTAAATCACGGAATACGTGTGAACGCCGTCGCACCAGGTCCCATATGGACACCACTCATTGTTTCAAGCTACTCGGCAGAGTATGTAAAGACCTTTGGTTTAGAGACACCTATGAAACGTGCTGGTCAACCGTTTGAGCTCGCTCCAACCTATATCTATTTAGCTTCTGATGATTCGTCTTTCGTAACTGGACAGGTTTTGCATGTCAATGGTGGGATTATAACGGAAACCTAATACAAGACCTTTACATTAATGTAAAGGTCTCTACAATTTCATACATCGGTGAAACATTCATATGTGTACGCATCAGTGTGAAATGATCGACTTCCCATGCTAATCCGGCAGGTGCAGAAGACATAACTTCGACTATTGTGGAATCTGAGTCCGTGGCTTTGCGAGCCAAAGTTATATGAGGGTTATACGGACGCTCTTCCGGGATGAATCCTAAACCACTAGTTGCTTGTATAACGGATAAGTGTAACGAGCGTAAGCTTCTTATGTCTCCAGATACAGCGCTCCATAATACCCGCGGGGACTTAGCCTGCCCAAAGAAACCACCGCCATTAATCGATAACGTGAAAGGGTTGGCCTTGATTTCTCTCAATGAAGTACATATGGCTTCAAGCTTATGCAAAGATGTTTCGCCGAGAAATTGCAAAGTGATGTGGTAATCCTGAGGGTGCGTCCATTTGCGAAAAGGTAGCTTATCTCTATTGGCATTTCTCCAATGCTCTAATTCCTCAGCAATCGGTTTGGGAATAGGTACGGCAACAAATACCCTTACTGATTGATTGTTATGATCCCCTTGGCCCATTTTCTATATTCCCTCCATGTCATGATCATGATCCGAAGTCATAAAGGATCTGATTTGATAATCCCACTTTTAATAAAGAATTATCCACAATCCTGAAATAATAATCATTTGGAAAATTGTTGCAGGACATATATTTCTTTTTAGGGTAATGTCAAATAATCACAACTGTGAACTTATACAAAATTAAGGGGTGCAATCTTTGAAAACATTCAAATACATATTACTACTATTCACTACCATGATCACTTTATCTACCATCTCAATCCCTGCACCAGCATCTGCTTCCGGATTTCGCGACGTTGATGCAAGCAAGTATAACTGGGCAATGGAATCCATCGACTTTATGATCGATCATCAAATTGTGACCGGATTTCCTGATGGATCCTTCCAACCCAAGCAAGCCGTGACCAAAGCCGAATTTACAGTGATGCTCCATCGACTTTTTCCAGGGCTACGTGCAACTGAACCACAAAACATCCAAGGTGTTTCTCCTAATCACTGGGCACATCAGGAGTTCTCTGATTTGTACACGGGTATTGGAATCTTCGCCGCGGATCAGCAAAATTTTAATACAGAAACCTATTCATACTCACCCGACAAGAAGATGACCCGTTGGGATGTGCTTATCGTTCTGGATGCATTGTTTGAGGACATTGGAGGACAGACAGAGCCCACTCATGGACAGCTTCTGTCTAACTTGAATTTCATTAGGGACGTGCAAACAAAGAATTTTGCTACATATGACAAATATGATGCCTGGAAGAACGCCTATTCCCTTCTAACTCCCATCGTAGGAACCGTTGGAGCGGATAATGATATTTCGCAAGATCTGGAGTGGCTCAAAGCAAACGCGTTATATACTTTTCAGAATCAAGGGATCATAACAGCCGATAATCAGGGTAACTTCTACCCACAAAAACAAGTCACTCGTGCCGAAATCGTCACCATACTGCACCGGTTGTATCTGACTGTAGGAGGGGATTATACACCTACTCCACCGGTAGTTGATCCTATCCCAGGTGGAAGCAAACATTTCCTCTATGGTCCTGGGGAGTCCTCCGGTGAAGGTCATAATCTGTATTATTACAAAGGTGAAGACGAAGGTATCTCCTTTACCGTTGTACTCGATAAATCTTTAGTTGACGATAAACCTATCAAAAATATTGTTGTCCGTGTTGAATCATCGCAAATACTTGATGTATATGTTACGGTCAATAACCAAAAGACACTTTATACTTATGAACAACTTACGAATCCCATAAATCCGGTACGTATATCAGTAGAAGGTCTTCCATACATTATGGTTGAATCAAAAACCCGGTTCCCGGAACAACTCATCGAGAGCGGTGACAATGACGCTATGGTCTTTGTAGAATCTTGATGTAACCTAATCGCATATGTAATATCTAAAACCCGCTCAACTTTGAGCGGGTTTTCTTGTGTAATTTAATTCAAGCCGATATTCAAATTATTGTTAATCAAATCAACTAAGATCTTCGCCTGCTTATCATGAGCAGCTTGCTTAATGAAATCACTTATATTGTGATCAAGTCGTTCTTTCAAGTCTACAATTTCCTCAAGGTCTCCATCTTTCAATTCTATAGAATAATCTCCTGAAAGAAACCCTTCATCTTCTATCACCTTTTGCATTTCTTTACGTAATTGATTCCAATTAATCAATAAAGAGCTAAGAGAGGTACGAAGGGCTCCTTGATCCCCCAGAGTATTTCCTTTTACATACCTATTTATCGCAACCTTTGCTTCTAATGCGGAATAAGAATGGATCAGGGACCAAATGGTTCCCCCACCCGATTCAATATAGTTATAAGTAATTATATCTCCAATAATATCGACAGATAAGGCATCATATTTCTCTGAGTTTACTCTTAGTGTTTCGTCATCAAATGCTACACGTGCGGTATCCTCTTCAAAATAATTGCTAACTAGACCCGTTATGTAACCTTCTGAATACGTTGAAGAACTCGAGAATACGACAAGAGACGCCGATAAATCAGCATAATCTAAATCTCCTAAATCTAATAGTTTTTTGTTACTAATCAGGGAAGCCAATCTTTCAATTTCAGACTCATCATTCTCGTTACTTATGTTAGGCGACTGAATCTTTTGAAGCAGCTTTTGTCCTTCTCTAACTATAGCTGCTATCGTATTGTTGTTTCCCGAATCATTGATTATATCGTCATACCAAGGCAATTGAATGAACGACTCCCATGAATAGAAAAACACCGATGCTAAATTATTATTTCCAATTAGAATAATATCCTTATATCCATCGCCATTCATATCTTTGAAACTTACCGCTTGAATATTCTCTAACTGATGAGTTCCAGAATAACTTTTTGGTAGAGCACATAATACAACCTTATCTGAATTTATGATAAAAAATTGCAGTTGTTGCACTTTGTTCTTCGTATAATATCCCGAAACAAATCTCACATTTCCCCAGTTATTTAAATCTACCCAAAAAGACTGTTCCTCGATTATAGTAAATCCATCTTCTTGCAAACCTTCCAGGGTCTGTTCGGAATCTTGTTCCTCAATGTCTGAATTCTCATCGAAATCCCCTGTTACAGCAATATCTGCCGCTACCTCTCCCATTCCCTTCACTTCCTTCAAGAATGGTTCCACTTGTATTACATAGGGAGCGTCGTTCTTCTTGACTTGATACTCAATGTTACCGTCTCCAATAAAGCCAAGAAAAGCAGCATCTAAATCATCACTATCCAGTTTATAGCCATTACTCGTTATTAGGGGAACAACTATTTTCTTCAAAGTAACCTTATAGCTCTCAAAATCCAGCTCATTTAGATTCGAAGATTCAACCTGTATATTGTATAAGGGCATTCCACTAGTACCATCAGATACTGTTCCCGTACGAACATTCAGCTTGTAAGTCAAGCTATCAAAGCCCTCAGCTGCATCCGCGTAAAATATATACAACTCATCTGAAGACCCTTTAATGGTCTCTGTCCCACGATATTTCAGATTTGTGCCAAAGATATTTTGAATAATCTGGGTACATTTATCAATATCAGACGCGGCGGAATCTACTTTCGCAGTCAAATCTTCTTTCGAAGCTTGTGAATCCTTTTGACTATTATTAGTCGAGCATCCCAATAAGGAAAATGCCATCATTAGTATAAAAATAAAAATCCCGATTCGCAGCTCACTTTTCATGATACCCCTCTAATCAGTTATATTTTTCCATGTTCGATTATATAGCACTTATTCAGCTATCGCTTGCTGAAGGGCTTCAACGTAGGCTGATGCAAGTTTGGAGAGCGTCATATTCTTGCGGCTTATCCAACCCACATTAATGACTTCATCACATTCTAGTGGAACGGGAATGATTTCATTACCATTCAAATCAGCGCTAAGTACGCCTGTAGAGATTGTGTATCCGTTCAAACCGATCAATAAATTGAAGAGTGTCGCTCTGTCATTTACACGAATACTCTTCTTATGCGATAAAGTGCTGAGGATTTCCTCTGAGAAATGAAAGGAATTATACTCACCCTGTTCAAAGGAAAGATACGGGTATTGTTGAAGATCATCTAGGGTAACGATAGATTGTTTAGCCAACGGGTTATTTATACTTATAAACACATGTGGTTTAGCCATGAATAGACCATGGAATTGTAACTGTGCAGATAGAAGTAACTTGTTGATTACTTTGGCATTGAACTCATTGAGATATAATATCCCAATCTCACTGCGCATCGTCTTAACATCCTCGATAATATCGTAGGTTTTTGTTTCGTGAAGCGCTAATTCGTACTCATCTAGGCCATATTCACTTACTAGCTTCACAAATGCATTCACTGCAAAAGCGTAGTGCTGCGTAGAAACTGAAAAATGCTGTGGAGAAGGCTTAGCATTGAGATACCGTCCCTCCAGTAATTCGGCCTGCTCGACCACCTGACGGGCATAACTGAGAAATTCCGCCCCCTCCATAGACAATGAAATTCCTTTGTTCGTACGCTCAAAAATAGTAATATGCAGTTCTTCTTCCAGATCCCTTATCGCATTTGAAAGGCTGGGCTGGGATATGAATAACCGCTTTGCAGCTTCGTTGATCGAACCACGACTAGCCACCTCAATTACATATTTTAATTGTTGAAGAGTCAATAGATTATCCTCCTTGCGCCTCCGTTACCAGCATCAATCTAATGCTCATTATATACTGAAACTCTTCATTGGACATCATTCAAACCAACGCCTTATGGATTGTCTCAGCGACCCGTTCTTCATTAAATGGTTTTACAATAAAATCTTTGGCTCCCGCCATAATGGCTTCAACGACCATATTCTTCTGTCCCATTGCCGAGCACATGATCACTTTTGCTTGTGAGTCTATTCGTTTAATCTCTGATAGTGCAGCAAGCCCATCTAGCACGGGCATCGTAATATCTAGAGTCACCAAATCGGGTCTCACAAGCTTATACAATTGAACAGCCTCAGCGCCATTACTCCCTTCCGCAACAACATCATAACCACTAGCTATAAGAATGTTCTTGAGTACTCGCCGCATAAACTCAGTATCATCAACGATCATAATTTTACCTTTTATCATTTAACTACCCTCATTTCTGTAGGAACCCTTCCGACAAGTGTTAATTCACTGGAATTTTATCAAATCATTCTCACAAAAAAACAGAGAGATAGGATCTCTCTGCAAAACTGGAGGATTGTCGATGATATTAAAATTTTATCGATGCGTGTATACAAACCATGTAATGCTTGCTGTTAATAATGCCGACGAAATCAAAGCTATAAGAACACTATATGTTTGCCAAATAAGTATCGTTGACCAATCGAAGGCACTGCACACTATACACAGGACAATCGTAGCGATCAAGAAAATAACTGTTACGATTATGCTCTTTTTTGTCATTGGCTGCCGCTCATTCGTTTTCCTTCTGCGTAATCCTAAGAGAAATAACAGAATGGCCAATAGACAAAGAATAATTGTTGTAGATGACAAAATGATGTCCAAAAGCTGTGTGCCGCTTATTTCATATGACTGCGTGAGATTGCCATCTAATATATCTTTAACTTGAAGTACCATGCTTCTATTGGTATTTGCGCCGTTGGTCAGCAAGCAAACGGCTGTTCGTTCATTTGGCAGTATGGCCACTTCGGTTGCGAAATTGGGGTTACCCCCTGGGTGCTCTATAATCGTTTGGTCGGCGTTTACCGACCAGCCTGCCGCATAATACATATCGTTAACAGCCGAAACAGACATATCACCCTGATGTGATTTTTCGACAACCGTATGGAATATTTCGGGTATGTCCTGCACAATACCCATCTGTATGCCCATCCAACGCGCCATATCTTTTGTACAAGAAATGATATAACCTGCGGGTTTATTCCCAGCATATTCCGGCGCGTTATACGGAGTTGTCATAAAAAAGGAAGAGCGGTAGCCCTGTGCCAACTGTCCAGTGGCTTGAGCATCTTCTCTATAAACATACGTCTGGTGAAGACCTAACGGCTGAAATACCTGTTCCCTCATAAAGTCTTCATAGCTTTGTCCCGACACAATCTCAATAACCAAACCCAATACGTCATAATTAACGGTTCCATAGTTATACTGTTCGCCGGGAGGGAACGCCAATTCAGCATTTACCAGCATTTCCACAGTCTTTTGCAGTAAATCCGACGTATTTCCTTGCGGAATATTTTGAGTATGCCTAAAATTTGTTAGGCCGCTCGTATGGTGAAGAAAGTTATTAAGTGTAAGGCTTTGCATATCAACAGGTTTCCCTTGATACTTTAACGTAAACCAAGGTAAATATTTTTGGATAGGGTCAGTCATTGATAGCAGCCCTTGCTCTTCCAACAGTAGAATACCCATGCCGGTAAAGGCTTTACTGACCGAGGCCAACTCATAGAGTGTATTTTCACTTGCAGACAACCCCTTTTCGCGGTCTGCATACCCGGAAGAAAAGTAGAACACTTCATCATCGGCAACTATTGAAATTGACATTCCAGGCACACCTGATATACGACGGGCATCATCCAGCAACCCATGTATTGCCTCAGATTGCGAATCTGACAACGCATAACTTTGTGGTGCGAATCCTGAGAATAATATAAATATCGTTAATACAAAAACGATAGTCTTTTTCATAAACTCTCCCTTTTGAAAAAATGATAAGAGAATATCTATTCACCTGTATAATATCATACTTTTGTGAAGCAATTCACTTAAACGAATGGTTAGTTACCATTTCATCCTACCAAATATCTCACAATTTTCTTATTGGACTTTTTCTATAATTTGTAATAATATAGTTAAGCACTTAACTAATTTGGGGGGGGTGGTGACTATATGAAGGATTTGCAACAATACGTGATTGATTTGCCACTACATACACAGGCTTTTTTCTCATTAGTTGAAACAACCGCAGCATTAGTCGAGACTTCAGAGAAATATTGGCAATCCAAAGGTTTGAACGGAGCTAGAATTCGTATTTTAGTTGAAATTATGAAGGAAGGCGGTTCTATACTTCCTTCGATGCTCGCCAAGAAAATTGGCGTTACGAAATCGAATATAAGTCTATTGTTAACCCCCCTTGAGAATGAAGGATTAATTATTCGTACTAGTCATCCAAAGGATGGCAGAAAATCAGTAATATCGATTACAAGTGAAGGCCAAAGTATTTTGTTGAAGTACCTACCTGAGAACCGTCAAGGCATATCCGAAAAAATGAATGTACTGGGTGAGCAGGAATTGAAACAACTCCTTGTTTTACTCCATAAATTAAGAATGACATAATTTTTTTGTTCATATAGTTAAGGACTTAACTAATATCATAATCCGAAAGGGATGTTGTCAATGTCGATTATCATTACGGGAGCTACTGGTAAATTAGGGAGTTTAATTATTGAACAACTTTTGCGGAAAGTTTCTGCGGATCAAATCATTGCTGGTGTTCGTCATCCTCAGTCAGAACGTGCACAATGCTATATTAAGCAAGGGATAGATGTTCGAATCTGTGACTACGACCAACCTGAAACACTTCACCAAGCCTTTGATGGAGTATCTAAACTGTTATTGATTTCAAGCTCAAATCCAGATGATACTGTTCGACTACGTCAGCATGCCCATGTTATTGAAGCCGCAAAAAAGTGTAACATTGAACATCTCCTATACACCAGCTTTGCTTTCCTAGGAGATGGTATCGACTCAACTTCTCTCCATCATTTACATTTAGCTACGGAGCATGCCATTCTTACAACGGGACTTCCGTATACTTTTCTTCGAAATGCTTTGTATATCGACTTTGTTGGAATACTTGGTCTGGATGCTGCTATAGCAAAAGGTGAACTGAGTATTTACCCTGGTGATTGGAAATTTAATGTCGTCACACGCCATGATCTTGCTGTAGGAATAGCAACCATTCTGTCAGAATCCTGCCATGAAAATAAGACCTATGAGCTTACTGCGCCTCGTCCATGGACATTTGAGGAGCTAGCCATAGCCTTATCCAAGCTTACAGGCAAATCCATCTCCCTACGTCAAGATACGCAAATTCAAAATTGGATATATGGATTCTTAGCCAAGATCAATACCTCTTCAACTTCAGTTGATTTGGAGCGATTTATTGGAGGTCCCGTCACTCCCTTAACCGACAGCATTAAACCGTTTATCGGATCACATTTGCCAAAATCAACTTAATCCGAACAATTGAACTAGAATGAACCCCAGAACGGAGAGCAATACAGATCCGATAAGTCCTGCGGCAAATGCTTTCATTCCGAGCCTTTTAAAAGCCACCAAATCAACGTTCAAGCCAAGTCCACCCATGGCCATAGCAATCAGCATATATGCGATGACTACAATCCCACTTGCAATCGATGGAGAAATGATCCCGAACGAGTTAATTCCGCTGACGAGCAGAAAACCGAGAATGAACCAAGGAATCGGGATTGATTTCCATGAAGTCTTAGGTGATCCCCCCTGCTCTTTTACTAATGCGCGATTAGACAAGAAGCCAATCAGAATAGCAACCGGAACTAACAAAGCTACTCTCGTTAATTTGATGATAACCGCCATATCCACTGCTTCGGTTCCACCTACATCTGCTGCTGCAATTACGTGAGCAATCTCATGTAAAGTAGCCCCCGAGAATATACCATAACCTAAAGGCGATAAACCAAGAACCGGATACAAAAAGGTATATAGCAGCGTAAATATCGTACCTAATATCGCCACAATCGCCGCTCCAATAGCTGTTTCGTCGTCTTTGGCTTTGATTTGTGGAGCAATCGCAACAACTGCCGCAGCACCACATATTGCAGTACCGCAGGCTGTCAAGATACCCAAACGCTTGTCTACGTTAAGAGCACGAGTAATCCCGTAAACAACCATAAGAGTAAATGTAATCACGATGACAGCGATTAGAAATACCTTTGGACCCGCATGAATAATATCCATAAGGTTGAGCCTCATACCAAGTAGAATAATACCCAGACGAAGCAATTTTTTACTTGAAAAATTAGTCCCACTGACAATAGAATCTGGCACCCCTATGGTCGCCCGCCAAGCAATCCCGATCAAAATGGCAATGACTAATTGACCCATTATGCTGAGGAAAGGAAACCCTGACAACAATTTAGCGACTAGTGCAATGATTAATGTTAATCCGATTCCATATGCAAAACCCATACTTTGTTTCTTAGCCTGAACTTTAGTTCCTTGCGACTGACTCATATTCCTAAACACCCCTTAATTGCGCCTCATGATGATATAGTAAGTACGTATTTATCTGTGACAACAATAATACGGCGCCTTAGCTCAGAAGTGAAATACCGATATGCTATCTGAAGTATTTGCAAAACTTATACTTACATCTACAAGGAGGAGAAGCGAAGACGGTTTGTCCAACTTACGAGAAAGAGATACAATGTTTGTAAGATATTCGTAAGTTTAGCGTGTCCGATAATGGAGGAGAAAATGATTGTTCATACCTTGAAAGTATTTGTAACCGTAGCAGAACAAAGCAATTTTTCAAGAGCTGCAGAAATGCTTAATCTTTCTCAGCCAGGGGTCAGTCTACATATAAGAAACTTGGAAAATGAATTTGGTGTTAAGCTTCTCCATCGTTCTTCTAAGCAAGTGAAGATGACGGAAGCAGGACTTATTTTATACACAAGAGCCAAGCAAATTTTAGCCCAATATGATGCAGCTACAGAAGAAATTCATCTATTACGGAACGAGGTTACAGGGTCATTAAAAATAGGCGCAAGCTATACCATTGGTGAATACATCCTACCGCGTCTTCTATCACAATTCGTGAATCAATATCCGCATATCGATATCCAGGTAAAAATTGCGAATACCGAAGAGATCGCACAAGAGATCCATACCAATGAACTTGATGTCGGCTTGGTTGAGGGTGAAATTGAGTATCCCGAAATTCAAGTGAATCCGCCTTTTATGGAAGATGAAATGGTGTTAGTTGTGCCTGCTGGACATCCCTTAGCTTCGCTAAGAAGTGTTAGTCCAAACATGTTGCATGATCTAGTCTGGGTGTTTAGAGAACACGGATCGGGTACCCGGGCTTTTAGCGATCATTTTATCGATGAGCTGGGCCTACACGTGAAACGTTCCTTCGTCTTCAACAGTAATCAGGGGGTTAAGGAAGCTGTTATTGCAGGTTTGGGTGTTGCGATTTTATCCCGCTTAGTTATGATTAAGGAGCTTGAAAGTGAGGGATTACATAATATACAGATACAAGGTCAACATATGACCCGTAATTTCTATGTTTTGCAGGATAAGAAGTCTTCCTTAGATACGATGGCTGTGAAAATGTTCATTCAAAAACTTAGACAATTTGCTCACGATCCGGACACCTTCACTCCCCCATCATTCCACTAACCCGTTAAAATAAAGAAAGAAATATGAAAAGCACTAGATACATTCATGTATCCGGTGCTTTTTTGCATAAAAGAGAGACCATATTAATTCAACACGGGTTTGCTGACTCTGATAATGGGAATAAATAAAAGGTAGTACACAAATAAATCAATTGATTTGGAGGGTATTTATGAAGTTAAGACAAATTCCATTGTTAGCTGTTATTGTCCTGCTACTGATCGTAACAGGTTGCAAAGCCGAAGAAACCATGGGTGCAATGACAGCCTCAATCGCCAATGAACCATCTGCAGCGGTGAAGCCCATCACGAGCGACATTATCAATGAAAAGGGAGCTAAAATTGGAACAGCTACGTTTACGCAATTAGCAAAAGGTGTTCAAATTGATGTATCTGCATCAGGGTTAAAGCCTGGACTCCATGGCATTCATATACACGAAACAGGCAAGTGTGAAATACCGGATTTCAAATCAGCAGGTGCACACTTTAACCCAACAGTTAAACAGCATGGATATGATAGCCCCAAAGGAGAACATGCGGGTGATTTATCTAATCTCGTAGCAGGAGCAGATGGGAAAGCACAGGCTCAATTTGTATTAACGACGGTCACGTTGCAAAAAGATGTTCCCAACTCACTACTCAAAAGTGGTGGAACTGCTTTGATCATTCATGAAGATCCAGATGATATGCATACCGATCCCGCAGGTAACTCTGGTAATAGAATTGGATGCGCGATCATTCAATAAACATAGTTTGTAATGTTATGAAAATCCAATAAGCTGGCGGTATGTCCTTTTTGGCGTATCGCCAGTTTTTTTATGCTTTTTCCCATTTTTTACGGAAGAATAAATCATATATCTTAACTACAACAATTTTTATAATCATATAGACTGGAATGATCAATAACACTCCGATGATTCCAGCCAAATCACCACCCACCAACACCAAAATGATTGTAGTGATCGGATGAATATCTAGCTGCTTACCAAAAATATAGGGGGCAATCAAATTATCTTGAATTTGCTGAGCGACCAAAATGATAACGAGTGACCAAATCCCAATGGAAGGGGACTCAATTAACCCAATAATGACAATCGGTATCGCAGATAATATTGCCCCGACAAATGGAACAAAGTTCATGATAACAGCTATCACGGTAAGTAACAGAGCATACGGTAAACCAATGATGATGAACCCAAAATACATCAGTACTCCCAGTGCCAAATTAATCAGCACCCGGCCCACAATAAAACTGCTCAGAGAACGATCGATATCAGCGACTACTTTAGCTGCTTCCTTATGAAATCTTTTTGGCGTAAAGCTAACGAGTTTACGTCCAAAATTACCACTATCTTTTAACATATAGAACAATACAATGGGAAAAATGAACAAAATCACGGTAATATTCGATATGACAGAGAACAATCCAGAGAGATAGTTGGTCATCACCGAAAAGCCCTTATTCAAATAATCCGTGATCTGTGAAGAAGGACTCGTGTCACTAGGGAAAAATTGCGAGAGAATCCCGCTTTGTTCGAGATTTTGAAGCTGTTTGCCTAGCGCGACAAATAAATCCGGCGCATTATTTAACAAATTGATAAATTGATCACGTAGTGATGGCCATACACCAAGAATAAAGCCTACAAAAAATAATCCAAACACCAAATAAATCAGTAGGATCGATAAAGTACGATTCATTTTTTTTCGTTCCATTATATTTACAAGTGGACGAAGTAAATAATAAAAGAAAGCCGATAACATTAAAGGCACGGTAGCAATCGTAATAAGCGACAATATAGGTCTAAAGATGAAAGTAACCTGTGAGCCCAAATACAATATTGTCAGTATTAATACAATTGCAATACATACTCGGATAAAGTTATTAAGCTTAATCACATAATCGCCCCTTATTCTTTTCAGCTACTATTCTTGATCACTATATTAATCCCCCAGAAACCGAGGTCTAATACTAAACAAACGAGCTCTGATACATCATCGTATCAGGCTCGTTTTTTGTATTTTTGTATAGTTTTCCGCAGATGATAAGAAGCATACTTATTTTCCCACTGGTCTTCGTGCAACATTAACAGTTTCCGTACCGTCTTTGCTATCTGAACACAATAAAACACGACGAGGAGAATGAACTAACATGAGCAAAAAGAATCTTTTAATGATAATGGTCGTTGTACTTGGAATCATGCTAACCGCATGCGGTAGTACAAGCAACAAAGAAGAGGCTGTCGAACCAACCCAAACAACAAAGGAAATGACCGACACTGTACTTTCAAAAGTTGAGCAACCTTCCTTAATGGAATTATCACCGGATATGGTCAGTGACCTCTACCACTTGGATCCTGCTTTACTTGAGGAATATACCATTATGATGCCGATGATGAATGTGAAAACAAATGAAATTGCTCTTCTCAAGGTCAAAGATGTCAAAGACACCCCGGCCGTAGAAACTGCTGTCAAACAACGGGCAACTGATATTCAGAAGCAATTCGAAACTTATCTACCTGACCAATACGAAAATGCCAAGAACTATAAACTAGTAACAAAAGGGAAATACGTTATCTTCGTTATCTCCGAAGAAGCCGATAAAATCATGCAAGAATTCGAAACTTTCTTCGTTAAGAAATAATCGTTATGGTCTTCAGTAGCCTAATATTCTTATTCTTGTTCTTGCCTGCCGTATTGGCATTATATTATGGCTCACCGTGGCGAATGAAGAATTTGATCTTATTCGCTGCCAGCCTCGTATTTTACGCTTGGGGAGAACCTGTATATATCGTCATCATGTTGCTCTCCACCATCACTGATTACAGCTTTGGTCTGCTTCTAGAGAGACCAAAGCTCAGTGATAACAAGCGAAAAGGGATTGTTGTTGTATCCGTCATCGTTAATTTGAGCTTGCTGTCCTATTTCAAATATGCAGACTTTCTTATCGGAAATATCAACGCACTCTTCGATACACACATTCCGTTAACTGAGTTACCTTTGCCGATCGGGATATCTTTTTATACGTTTCAATCTATGTCCTATATCATCGATGTGTATAGAAGAACCGCTAAAGCCCAGCGGAACTGGATCGATTTCGGTACCTTTGTAGCCCTTTTCCCACAATTAGTAGCTGGCCCTATCGTGCAATATTCCACAATTGCTGAGCAATTACGCCATCGAACGGTAAGCAGGGAGATGTTTGCAGAAGGAGTACGGCGTTTTACGATTGGATTAGCGAAGAAGGTATTGCTAGCGAACAATATTGGATTGCTATGGAATACGATCACTAACTCAAGCCCAGATACACTAACTGTTCTCACTGCATGGCTCGGTATTATCGCCTTTGCATTCCAAATTTATTTTGATTTCAGTGGTTATTCAGACATGGCTATAGGTCTTGGGTTAATGTTTGGATTTCGGTTTAATGAGAACTTTAATAAGCCCTATATGGCACAGAGCATCACTGATTTTTGGCGGCGTTGGCATATTTCATTAAGCACCTGGTTCCGCGACTATGTCTATATACCGTTAGGTGGTAATCGTCATGGATTTGGCAAACAGCTGCGAAATATTCTGATCGTATGGATGCTGACGGGGATTTGGCATGGAGCAAGTTGGAACTTCCTCTTTTGGGGGTTGTACTTTGGCATTATTCTAATATTTGAAAAGTGGGTAGGACTGAAGTTTCTTCAACGTATGCCACGGTGGATCAGACATAGTTATGCAATACTTCTTATCTTGATCGGCTGGGTACTCTTCGCATTTGATGAGCTTCCCGCCATGTTGAGTTATTTTACCGCCATGTTAGGGCTAAATGGACAACCTTTATGGGATGCAGAGACAGGTTATCTTTGGTACACGAACTTAATATTGCTCGTTGTACTGGTCATTGCTTCTTGTTCTAACCGGATAGGATCACGTATGGAGACTAGGCCTTATCTTCAGCTTGTTTGGCATGCCGTGTTATTCGTACTGTCAATCGCTTACTTGGTTGATGCAACCTTTAATCCTTTCCTATACTTCCGATTTTAAAACCTAAGAGGTACTTTTTGAACACACTATTAAAGGAGTATGAATGAGATGAAGAAACGCGTAGATCAATTGTACATCGCTGGATTTGTCGCTATTCTATTCGTCATGTCTTTCTTATTCCTGCTTCTACCTAAGTCGTATTTCTCGGACACAGAGAATCGTCCACTACAGAAAGTACCACAGTTCACGTGGGATAACCTTTGGTCCAAGACATTTTCCGAACAGACCGAAGGCTACATAACCGATCATTTCCCTTTTCGAGATTCATGGGTTTCATTAAAATCAAGCATAGAACAGTTGCGTCTACAACAAGAGAACAATGGGATTTACAAAGGTCATGACGGTTATTTATTCGAGAAGTTTGGTAAACCAAATTTTGAAGCAATACAGAAATATACGGGGGCTATTAATAAGTTTGCGGCTAATCATCCCAAGGCCAACATAACGTTTATGCTTGCTCCTACGTCGATTGGGGTATATCCAGAACGGCTACCTTGGCTTGCCCCTACTTTTCCGCAGGTGAAGGTGAACGAGTATGTTGCTGATCAGTTACAGTTAGGCGTCAACCTATCTTTCATGGATGGGTTTGATTTCTTGCGTCCTGCTGCTCATGAACAGATACCCATCTTCTACCGCACAGACCATCATTGGACGACTTATGGTGCTTACTTAGCTTATCAAGCCTATGCGGAGAACGTGGGCTGGACGGTAAAGGACAAATCGGAGTTTACGATTAAAACGATCACCGATTCTTTTCTAGGGAGCTATCATACACGGAGCCAATTCAATAGATTAGACCCAGATTCCATCCAAGTTTATGTACCGAAATGGCCTACCTCTTCAAAGATGTATATCGCGGATACAAATGAAACCATATCTAGTCTATACGACCCCAGTTATTTGGAGAAGAAAGATAAATACTCTTATTTTCTTGGTGGAGTCCATGCCCTCATGACCATAACAAGCGATATTAAGCCAGAGGACATAGAACAGCAGAAGCTGTTAGTCATCAAAGATTCTTATGCGCATAGCGTGCTTCCATTTCTAGCCCTTCAAGTGCCGGAAATTCACGTTATCGATCTACGGTATTACAACGGCGATATTGGTACTTACATGACCGAGAATGGGATTGAGGATGTATTACTACTGTTTAATACAACGACTTTTGTTGATAATCAAGAATTGTTGAAATTAGCCCGTTAGTCATTTGTATTTATTATTTCTAAAATATCATCAGCGTTATATTGATCATCATTTACTTTCCAAGAGCCGCCTTCTTTTAAAAGAGTCATCGTTCCATTCAGGGTTAATTTTTCTTCCCCAAAACGAAGAGTGGCCTCATAAGTAAGCTCACTGCTATCTTCAGTAACATTTGATCTTCTAAATGAAATATAAGTAATTTTCAGGTCACTTTGTTTGATTAATGCTGCTCTCAAAGCCCATTCGTAGACATGATCAGCAGATTGTTTATCGAAAAACTCTTTTGTTGTTAGAGACTTAATCGACTTTTCCCTCTTCGCGATTTGCTCTGGGTTAATCTCTTTAGCGTTGTCCGGTGGAGCTGCTTCAAGCTCCTTCAATTTATATTTAAGGGCTATGTTAGTAGCTGTAGAAACTTGTGTAGTAACATTACTCGTGTTCTTAATTTCTTCTCTATACGAACAAGCATCTAACATGATTGAGCATAAAGTAATGATCGCAATAAATATATAATATTTTTTACTCATCAGTTCCCTCCCCTATTCAAAGAATGTCAGTTAAGAGATATTTTCCATAATTATACACTAGAAAAGACAAAAGGCGACCCGAGGGTCGCCCTTGAGATAGTCTAAATTCTATTTATATCTTACTTAATCATCCAATTCCACACTTTGGATTTGACCATCCGTATCTACCGTCCATTCGATTTCAACACCTTTGTTCAGTCCTAAGTTGTCTTCATCTTCAATGACGATATGACTCGGAATGGTTAAGGTTTGTTGCCCCCCATGTTCCACTTGGACGGTAACTTGATTCCCATTAACCGCTTGAATGATTCCATCATATTCAAGTTGCCGCAAGACAATTTCACCTTTAGGATCGGTAATGGTTACACGTTTACCACCGTCTGTAAGGAGCTCAACCTTTTTGTGATAATCTTTTTTTATTGTAGTATCCACAAGTACCTTTTTAACTTTCACATCTGCGGGGATTCCTTCTGAATCCGCTACATTAGATTCTGTTTGAGAATTCGGTTGTTCTGTTGTAGTATTCGTATTCGATTCTGTTGGTGCTGGGGTTTCTACTGGAGGAATTGAGTTCTGTGATTCAGTTTGTGCCTTCGAACAACCACTTAGCAGAATGAATAGGCAAGTAAAAAGAAGGAGTGTAGCATGAAATCGTCGCTGTATGTTGCTTTTATGTGTCATCGTGTTACCTCCATTAAGTTTAATCGTTAAATTATCTCTAACTGAAAAATACTATTACATTGATAGATAGGATTAACCACATCTTCAATCCTTAAACCATGTTTCCTAAGGATCATTTAAGATGGTGATTTAGTCGCTTTGATCTGCTCCGTCAACTTGCGTCCGGTTGGAGTTTGAGCTAATCCACCAAGTGCCGTTTCGCGATGTTCTCCCGGCATTTTCGAACCAACCTCTAACATAACACCTATCACTTCGTCCGAGGGAATGACACTTCGAACGCCGGCAAGAGCCATATCCGCAGCCGCTAATGCATTCACTGCGCCAAGACCATTACGAACAATACATGGTACTTCAACGAGCCCGGCAACAGGATCGCATATTAGACCCAGCGTATTCTTGAGCGCAAGACCAACGGCATGAACCGCTTGCTCAGGAGTTCCTCCACGAAGTTCTACAAGTGCTCCTGCCGCCATCCCGATGGCAGAACCAACCTCAGCCTGACAGCCGCCCTCTGCACCTGAAATGAAAGAATTGTTGGCGATAACGTATCCAATCGCTCCCGAACTAAACAGCCCATGAACGAGCTTCTCATCCTCCCATCCGAATCGCTCTTGAGCGCTAACAAAGACGCCGGGAATGATCCCACAGGAACCTGCTGTTGGTGTAGCCACAATGCGACCCATCGAAGCGTTAACCTCAGACACTGCGAGAGCATACGCCATCGCTTTAGCAGCCCAAACACCAACAGACGGTTCAAAAGAAGTGATGAGTTCGTTAACCTTTCGACCGTCCCCACCTACAAGCCCACTTCGAGAGGAAGTATTACTCTCAAGTCCTTTACTAACCGCTTCCTTCATCACTTGATAATAGGCGGTCATCTGATTCACAATCTCCTCCGGTGATTCCCCGGTTTCTTTAGCCTGTTCAGCGATCATGAGCTCTGCGATCGTTAACGATTCAACCTGGCATATTTCCACTATATCTTTAAGGGTACTAAAACGCATATATACAACTCCTCTAGTTGAGATCAATTACAGAGACTCGGCTAATATGTGGCAGGAGAGAAAGGGTTTCGAGAACTTCATCCCCCGGCCTTTTATCACACTCGATGACTGTCATCGCGGAACCATTTCTTTCTTTGCGATCTACATTCATAAAACCGATATTCAATCCAGCGCTACTAACCGCTCTCGTAATAGAAGCCAGGATCCCAACCTGGTCGTCGTGAGTGATCACCAGTGTCGGATAATATCCTGTGCAGCTAACAGCGAAGCTATTTATGGAATGTATCTTTATATTTCCACCGCCAATTGAAGCCCCACTAACTGTGATATCCCTACCACCTACGCTCGCTGTAATCTCAACGAAATTGGGATGAGGACTCATCAAAGTACTCTGCCGCAACTCAAAGTGCAGACCGGACTGCTCGGCCTCAGTGAAGGCATTCTGAATTCGCTCATCATCTGTGTCGAAATCAAGTAGTCCTCCAATAATAGCTAGATCTGTTCCGTGGCCGGAATACGTCTCCGCAAAGGAACCGTAAAAAGTGATGATAGCTTGCTCAGGCATACATCCGAGCAACTGCCGTGCAACACGACCGATGCGCACCGCACCAGCTGTATGTGAACTTGAAGGTCCAACCATAACTGGACCGATAATAGAAAATACATCTTTGAACCTCATGACGAATCCCCTTCTTAGGTGAGCGTTCTAGCTTTACTTTGTCATGCTCTACCTGTTCGTATGCATATTTCTTATTAATTAACTTGTAAACACAAAAAAGGACAGAGATCCGGCTATAATGCCCGATCCTCTGTCCTGGGTACCTGAGAGTTTAAGCAGTCCTAAGACCAGCGTTCCCCTTTGGTGGCTATGTGCTCTCTCCAGAGTCGCGTCCAATGGCGGTTCTTCTACCTGAGAGTTTAATCGAACAGCTGACTAGCTGCCGACTTGCTCCTTCGGTGCCCGGAGAATATATCTTGCTCAGGGTCTCTCCCTACCATCTTCATCCGCATATTCTGTTTTACCTTTTTAGCTTAATGTAGAATATTCATAGCAGTCAATATACCTAGCTTTTTAACTCAAATTAGTAACCGGTTATAAATTCTCATGAGTGATTCTCATTAGAGCAGCATTAATTGCCACGAGATACCGAATTTATCATTAACCCAGGCAAATTTCTCACTTACGGGAGTGGGACATATTGGCATTAGTACCGTACCCTCTTGAGATAACTTCAGATAAAGATTATCAATTTCTTCAGATGTCTCGCAGGTTATAAACAATGAAATGCTCGGCGTAAAGTTGAAATTATGTTCTTCTTTACTATCAATACACATATAAGTTTGTCCATTTAAAGTAAAGATAGCATGTAATATGGTTCCATCTTCATGATATAACACCTTATTTATTTCTGAATTGTCAAACAAAGAGGTATAAAAATTCATAGCCTCCTCAGCCCGTCCAGAAAACATGAAAAACGTGGCAATTTTTTGATGTTCCACGATAGAACACTCCTTTTATAGGATATATGTACCATGCTGAATTATCCAATTTTATTCTTTTTCCGTCAAGCATTAGTTTCATATATATAGAAGCCCTTGAAAATTTCAAGGGCTTCCGTACTAAGTTGATGGATTCATTAAATTGGCAATTATTCCTCTTTAGCAACGGCCCGCTTAACCGCCTGCGATTTATACATACGCCAGCCCGTTAACAACCCTGCAACTAAGCAGATCGATGCCGAAGTTGTGAAAACCACTCGCATACCAGTTAAGAAGACATCTGGCCGATCAGGGATCAATCCAGTTACCCTATAACCAACCTCACCGCTCATGACATGGAACAGAATCGTGGTTGCAACGGTAATCCCTACGACCATCCCAATATTCCGTACCAATGAGTTCACGCTTCCAGCCGAACCAAGCTGGGTACGAGGAACCTCAGACATGACGAGCGAATTGTTCGGTGATTGGAATAGCCCACTGCCTATCCCTAGCATCGCAATCCAAATGCCTACAACAATCAAAGAGCTTCCCCCGTGCAGATTAGCTAATCCGAATTGGGCAATGACCATCACAATGAGCCCCGCAAAGGTCAGCAGTTCAGATCCTATTTTGTCAGATAAAGCTCCACTAAGCGGAGCTACAATGACCATACAAATTGGCAAAAGCATTAGTAGGAACCCCGCATGGAACGGGGACAAATCGAGCATATTCTGGGCATAGAATGGTGCAATAATATTGAAACAGAAGTTTGCCGTGAACACGAGAAATCCGCAAAGAATACTGATTGAGAACGACGGGTTCTTGAATAGTGACAGCTGAAGCAACGGCTCAGAGCGAACGAATTCTACTCGTAAGAATAAAGCTAAAGTTATTGCAGCAGCAATCAGAGAAATAATAATCCACATGTTATCGTAACCCAATTGTTGGCCAAGCAGCAGACCAGCAAACAACGTAACAATAAATATGGCAAACAGCGAACTTCCTGGTACGTCTATTTTTGCTTTTACCCGAACTTGATCTTTCGGAAGGTATCTCCATCCCATCATAATGGCAATGATTCCAATGGGGACATTCACCCAAAATATATATTCCCAACCGAGTGACGATATAATAATTCCACCTAAGCTTGGACCAGCAATACTTCCGAGCGAGACAAAGGTTCCAATAAAGCCAAGTGCCTTCCCCCGTTCATGCGCTGGGAAAATATCAGTAACAATTCCTTGGCTATTCGCCATGGTCATGGAAGCACCCAAAGCTTGAATGACCCTTGAGATAATCAAAAAGGATAATGAACTACTCAGTCCACATAACAATGAGCCAATAATAAAAATGACTGTTCCGATTTTAAATATTCTGATTTTCCCCGCGATATCTCCTAATCTCCCAAAGAAAAGAATTGCTGCACAGATAGCCATAAGGTAACCTGTAGTCACCCATTCAATCTGCGCGATGGGTAGGCCGAGCTCCTTGGATAGAACAGGCAATGCAATATTAACAATACTTCCGTCTAACGTGGACATAAAGGTAAATAAATTAAGAACAATGAGAATAAGCCAACGCTTCTTCTGAATGTCGGCATCCTCTTGGTAGCTTCCAAGAATTGAGTTCATTAAGTAAACCTCCAGATGACTAAAGTTCATTTAGTTGCACACGCAACTAAATCAGTAATTCCAGTTTAACTCAAATTAGTTGCGTGTGCAACCACTTTATTATAATATGGGTTGTAACATTAATTCTTTAAAGAGGTGTAATCTTGAAGAAAGAACCCTTAGCCAAGCTTATCTCATATATTCACAGGCAAAATCAAAAAACACTCGTAAAGCAGCTATCTCCTTATGGAGTTGGCAGCGGTGGGCAGCATAGCTTTCTAAAATCAATTCTACATTATCCTGGAATAACCCAAGATCAGCTCACACAACAATTAAAATTCGATAAAGCAACTACTGCCCGTTCAATCAAACAGTTGGAGCAATCTGGATATATCGAGCGGAAGCCAGATCCGAATGATCGACGCTCCCAGCTTCTTTATCCAACATCAAAAGCTCAAGAGTTCTTACCCATTCTTCAATCCATATTGGATGATAATAATAAAAGACTTGCTCAAAATTTAAACCAGGAAGAAGAAGATTTACTCATCTCCCTCCTCCAAAAAATCAATATTGAACCCCCTGAAGAATAAATGCGCAAAAAACTCCAGGCCCCTAGGGACTTGGAGTTTTCATATTTGCTTTCCATGGAATGAATCATATTATAATGGCAAATCACGTCTTCGAAATAATACTACCGCTAAACCGAACGATATCAAACCGATAGCAGTGAGAATGATCGAGATGAATACCATATCCACATTACCATTAATAATTTCACTAGGCTTATACAAGGAGAAGATGGAAATGTTCCTCATCCAATGTATCTTGTCACTAAGTTTACCCAGCAGATCCAAGCTGAAGAATCCGAATGCAATCAATCCGGAAATACCACGCGCCTTCTTCTCATCATTACAAAGAGAGGACACTAGAAAGGATATACCTCCAACAGCAAAGAATAGCAAAAACGCCGAAACGTTCATCTGAATAAATTTAGTTGTATCGAACTCATATTCACTTCCCAGAAACCAAGCATTTCCTGCGAATCCAGCAAGGGTCGTAACACCCATAATCAGAAATAAACCAGTTACCAGCACGCTTGCTTGAGTAAACGCTACTTTCCCCCTAGTTGTCGGGGTAGATAATAAATAGGCCATAGAACCTTGATCCACCAATTTAGCCATAAGCCCAGTTGATAATTGAACACATACGATCGCAAGGATAAGAATTAGAATCAATCCATAATATTCGCCTGAAATGAATGCCTCGGCACTACCAAAGCCGTTAAGTCCAAAAGCTTTGCCTACTCCTTCAGGCATAGCTTGAACTAGTCCATCGATGGCTTCCGAATTTTTCGCGATGCTTGGAAACAACCAGAACATGAGAATGATATAAAACGCGGATCCAAACGCATAGTTCATGAATCCCTTTAAGTTCACTTTCATCATCTGTTTATATAGGGTAGCATTCATTTCATCGTCTCCTTTCGATCATAATAATTCATAAATATGTCCTCTAGGTTTTGGCTAAAGATATCAATATTACGTACTTTATATTTGGCCGTCTCTTCCACAAATTTATTGTAATTCCCCTGAATGGCAACCTTCACGCGATCCCCTTTGTGTGATTCGATTAGCAGACCCGAGTTCAAGAATGATTGGGCATCGGAGGGGTCTTCGAAGGTAACTTCGAACACCTTACGCTGCATGGATTGTAATTCGTGAATATCTTTAACCGCAATGATGACACCGTCTTTAATAATCGCAGCCCGATCGCAGGTCCGCTCAATTTCTGAGAAGCTATGTGAAGACATCAGGAAGGTTTTACCTCGGGACTTCTCCTCTAAGACAATCTCAATAAATACCTTCTGCATGAGGGGGTCAAGACCTGACGTTGGTTCGTCTAAAATGATTACTTCTGGATCATGCATAAATGCGGCTACAATCCCCACCTTTTGCTTCATGCCTTTGGACATTTTACGAATGGGGGTATGAACGTCAAACTGCAATCGATCAATCAAGTTGGCGCGCTTGGACAAATCCTTAATTCCCTGCATCTTAGCTATAAAATCCAAGAACGTCTTCCCCGTCATCCCTTCAATAAAAGATATTTCTCCCGGCAGGTATCCCGTATAAGCTTGAACCTTCCCTTGCTCCGTCCATGTATCTAACCCATTCACTTTCACAAAGCCTTTATCAGGTTTCATGAAGCCCATGATATGCCGAATAGTTGTAGACTTCCCTGCTCCATTTGGCCCTAAGAAGCCGAAGACCTCGCCCTTCTCCACCGAAAACGACACATCGAAAATCCCTCTCCCATTTGAAAATGTCTTCGTCAAATGCTGAACGGTTAACATTACGGCACCTCCAAGAATAAAGAAAATGAAATATTTTTAATAATATATTTCATATGTTACAATATACCTGAAAAATAACTTCGTCAATGGTTTTATGAAATATATTTATGTTTATATTTCATAAAATTTATATTATTCCATAAAGTTAGGGTGAACGTAATGAACGGGTTTGAAAAGAGGGCCAACCTCATTAAAAATAAAATCATGAAAACTACCTTTAACATGCTACGAACATCGGGCCCTAAACGGATTCGAATCGCTGACATATCCAAGGAGGCCAAGGTTTCTCAAGTTACGATCTATAATTATTTTGGAAGTAAAGAGACTTTGCTCCAAGAAGTCTTTAAAAACTACGCAAACAATGTAATCGCCGAATTCGAAGACTATATGAACGGAGGTCATTCGTTAAAGGAGAAGATAGAGTATATTCTCTTCATGGAGAAAAAATACTATAATGAATTATCACCAGGACTTATCAAAGAGCTTTTGATAGATGATCAAGAACTAACTCGATATGTCGAAGAGGTTTATAAGGAGAAAACCCTTCCTTTGACCATTCGGATCATTGGGGAAGGGAAAAAAAGTGGCGAGATTTCCGAAGACGTCTCCATCGAAAGCGTTCTAGGCTTTATACAACTTTTCATGAATCAATACGAATTAATTCTGGGAATGGCTCAGCAAAGTAGCGATTTAGATAAATTTCTCGATGGAATGGTTCATATGTTTTTTTATGGTATATGCGGAAAGCCCTAATTTACTAGACTATAATTTCAATCTACAAATCCAATAGCATTCACATATATTTAGAGGATATCCGCCAGGATAGCCTTTTTTTACATATAAAATATTATTTTTGTGAATTTTCTCATATCCATTTGGAATATTTTACTTAATACACCTTTAATTCTGTTGTAATTTTTTCACTATATTAGTATTATTATAGGAGTTTAGGCCCAACTTAGAATGGAGAAAAAATACAATTACATAAGGAGTGTTACATATTGGGCCCCATGGCATGGGTTGATATAATCGTATTCTTCCTTTTATTTGCTCTTTTTGTTTATGTTTTTGTCTCTGTACCAATCACTAATTTACATAAGATATATTTAGCATTTCACTTCTCCATGATGTTATGGCCCTTCTGTCAGTTTGTCATAAAAACAACGGATAACGCCCAGTTGCAATTATTCTATGTACAGCTTGCTTTTATTAATATGACTCTATTAGCACTTGGATGGCTACTATTCACGCTTTTTCTAACGGGGCACTCCAAGTTTTTACGCAGAAAAATATCTTTACTCATTTATGTTCCAGTTATATTAGTAACGCTCAGTGCAATATTCAATCCAAAATCTATGTTTGTCCAACCTGTACATGGGGGTTACGTACAGAGAGCTTATGGGCCACTTTTTTGGGTTATCTCGGCCATTTTCATAGGGTATCTTATTGTATCTCTCTATTTCATGTATCTAGCTTTAAAGTCAGAACAAGTTTCTCGTATCAAAAAACCGGTTATCCAGATGCGTAAAGGAATCTTGGTCATGTCTGCTTTCATATTTATGGACATATTCCTCAATGTCGTATTCCCGTTACCTATACCGGTTATTCCAGGGTTAACGTCTCTTGGTATTCTGCTATCTGCTTGCTTTTTCGTCATTGCTATTCGTCGCTATAAAGTATTTGACATCGTAACGATAGCTCATCAAGATATTATCGACACACTCATTCTTGGGATTCTAGTACTTGATGATAATGAAACCGTTGTAGAAATAAATCAATCGTTATCCCCTTATATCCAATTAGAAATAGGTGACCGCTTCGATATAGGGACCTTCCTTTTACAAGAAGATCCTATTAGTGAGGTTGACATGTTCCTGGAGGCTTACAGAGAACGACCTCAGGAGAGAAATGAAATTGAAGTGAAATATAATAATATCAACTTCCGTCATATCAAAATTCACGCAGCACCTATCATGGTTAGCCATACAATGGTTGGGCGAATTCTTACTTTTCAGGATACGAGCGAACTTCACCGTCTCATTGACGAAACCAACTTCCAGAACGAAGTTCTACAACTTCGTAATCAATCATTAATTGGCATTCAACATGAACTTTTTCAAACCAATCAGAAACTCGAGCTCATGGCAATTACCGATAGCTTAACAGGTTGCTATAATCGTCACTTTTTGACACAACAATTAGAACATGAAGTGATGAAGAATATGAAATATCAAATTCCGTTTGCCTTGTTTCTATTAGATATTGATTTTTTTAAATCTGTAAATGATAATTACGGGCATTTAGCCGGCGATGAAGTGATATGTAACACTGTTGAGATAATTAATAAATCACTGCGGCAAAGTGACATTTTGGCTCGGTATGGTGGAGAAGAATTTATAATCTATTTACCTAATACGAATCAAGATCAAGCATACCACATAGCTGAAAGAGTCAAACAAGCCGTTGAATCGAATAAAGTTTTTGTCCAGAATGTAGAATTTCCTTTATCGATTACTGTAAGTATGGGCTTTCTAGCTATTCATGAATTTAATAAAGAAATTTCAAATAACCCCAAGACTATTCTAAATGAAATGTTTGAATCTGTGGACAAAGCCTTATATCAAGCCAAAAATGAAGGCCGTAACCGGATAGTTAGTATTGTAGGGTAAGCTGAGTTTAAAATTTGAAGAAGGCCCCCCCATAATTCGTCATCTAACGAACTATGAGGGGGCCTTCTATTTTAACGTTGTTTCAACTGAAGAATCTGTTGCAGCAAACTTTCTAAATCGTTGTCCGGCAAAGCCTTTAATAGAACCTCGTTAAATGTCACTTTCGCTCTATCCAGTTTATCCTGACCAATAGATGTCAAAGAGGTATAGACATTTCTACGATCAGTTTCACAAATTTGCTTTTGTAATGCCCCACAGCCTTTGGCTTCAAAACGACTGACAAGTCTGGAGACGGCGCTTTGACTTAATCCAACCATCGACTCCAATTGGTGCAACTTAAGCTTCTTCTCAGGTGCCTGAGATAGGAATAAGAGCAAATAAAATTCTTTTAAGGATAACTGATGCTTTTCTAATAAATTAGATTCTAATTCACCTGCTATGTTCATTTGAATATGCGTTAGTGACAGCCATGTGCATATATAATCATGATTCAGTTCATTTTCCATATCATTAAGTCCTTTCCAAAGCAAAATGCAATTGAAGAATCAGTCTTTACTTTTTTCATATTATAACATTAGGTTCAACAGATAACGAGCATATGAGCATGTATGTCCCAATAAACCCTTATATAAAAAAACAGAGACCTACTTAACCATAAAGTAGGTCTCCAAAACATGAATGGATTATTGTTTTATTTCGTTATGCGAGGAAATCCAAACTGATATTGTCTAGGAAACTCTGTCTCTTTTTGAAGCTGAACCGCAGCTTCCAGCGTCCAATGAGGATTTCTTAGCATTCCACGTCCTACTGCAACAAGGTCAGCCTCTGCATTACCAATTACAGCATTGGCGAGTACCGGCTCATCTAATTTGCCAACCGCAATTACGGGAACATCCAATCGCTGCTTGATTTCTCTCGCCAAAGGAACCTGATAACCTGCATGGGTACCCGGTCTACCAGCAGCGGCGATTTCACCTTCCCCACCTGAACTAACGTGGAACATATCTACACCAGCTTCTTTATATGCCTTACTGAATTCTACGCTCTCATTAATTCCATATCCACCTTCAACATATTCCATAGCGGAGATACGCATAATCAATGGCATATCAGCTGGCATCTCACTTTTGGCAGCGCGAATGACTTCAGTACCGAACAAGGTTAGATCCTGTCCGTATTCATCTGATCGCTTATTCGTTAATGGTGAATGGAATTGGTGAATTAAGTAACCGTGTGCCCCGTGAAGCTCGATCACATCAAAACCTGCTTTGATCGCCCGTTGTATACCCAATCGGAATTTCTCAACCATTTCTTTAACTTCTGCAGTCGTAAGTTCTCTTGGAGTTTTATATTTTTCGTTAAACGCAATTGCTGATGGTGCTACAGGAACAGCCGCATCTTCCGCTTTGCGCCCTGTATGGCCAATTTGAATCCCCACTTTAGCACCATACGCGTGACATGCTTCAACGATTCTTGCCAATGCAGGTATATGTTCATCGGACCAGATTCCAAGGTCATAATCCGAAATTCGTCCATCTGGCTCTACATCCGTCATTTCAACGATAATTAATCCTGTTCCTCCAATTGCTCTGCTCACATAGTGCACGTAATGCCAGTCCGTAGCCATTCCGTCTTTGGCTGATACAGAATACTGACACATTGGAGGCATAACCACGCGATTTTTTAATTTCAGATTCTTCAACTCGTATGGTGAAAATAAATGATTCATAAACTCTCTCTCTCCTTTTGTACGATCAATTATTTTGATGTTCTAAGTATGGCTAAATTTCACACATTAATTAAATGCATGCTCATGCATATATTATATAACGTTAAGAAATTTACTGTCAAGAGCCTGACGAACGAAGTACGTGAGAGACTCAAGACTGTAAACTCTAATTGACGAAAAATTTGAACTGTTAATTCGAACTAAACAATGTCGATTATAGCGATTGAACTATAACTGCAACATTAGCATTCAAAAAATCGTCATATATATAACAAATACTTCAAAAGGAGGGTTATCTATGCAGAGGAAATTACTTAAACAATGGATTTCCGTTGGTCTCAGCTCGACAATTGCTTTTGCAGGTATAGGATTTGCTGTCTCAAGCGTCCTACTCCCTGGGCAAACGGAAGCGGCGGCTGCAACAGCAACCCATTCTTCTTACGACCAATTTGAGCAACGATTGAAGAAACCGTCGACGCTTGGTTGGGCAAAAGCTACCCTAATCAATAACATTGATGAATTTTCACTATACCAAGCGACAATTGCGACACTACACCTGGAAAACGCGCAAAAAGCCTACCTACCAACTGCTCAACAAAGAATAGAAGCAACCGCCATACAGAATGATATTAATAAAGTTTACGAGCCAGGTATGACCATGAACACCGTTCGCTCCAAAGTTACTAGTTCCAAGACCAAGATTGTACTCCAAGATCTAAACTCTATTGGCTATAAGCTTGAGACAAGTGAAGGCATGTTTTATCCTGTTATGGATTATAAGAGTTTTAAGGTATTTAAGCCGTATGTGAAGCCAGATATTCAAGCCTACATTGATTTGATGGCAACGGAATCCCAGCAGCCTTCCACCGCAGATGCAGCACTTCGGATCGGTTGGGATGAGGTGCTTGAGCGTACCTTGGCAAAAGAAGCATTCCTAACAAAATATAAGAGTTCCAATCGTACGGCTGCTGTTAAAGAGGCGTTCGTACTGTCTAGAATGTACACCTTCTACGGGACCAGTAATACCCCGCTGTTTGATTACGATTCGATGACAATCAATCCTGAAGCAAAAGCAGCTTACGAAAAAGCACTTACCAGTAAAACTTCATCGGAAATCAAAGCCAGTGGTGTTCTAACCGAGCTCCAAGAGTTCCTCAAGCTACTAGACCAATCAGATGATACAAAAACTCAAGCTATTAATGATTTTCTAAAAGGTATTTCCTCATAAAAACTACAAAGCTAATTTACAATACTTCGCAAGAGAAAAAAACGTTTACCCCGGCAATTTCGGATGGTATACGTTTTTTGTTAATACAATCATGAATATAAACAATAGATGGCTACATAATCACCGATTCAAAGCACCGTACGAAGAGATCTTCCGGTATGTGATGCTTCTCACCTTCTGGCCCCATATCAATAATGTAGTTGGCTGACATAACATCCAAATTTCTATATAAATTCATCTTCATAAAATTACAGGTGTCCCCTCATTTTCCGTCGAAAATTAAGCGGGGAGATCCCTTCTTTATTTGAGAAACAGAACGTGAAATACGAACCATGCTGGAATCCCACCTCCTCTGAAATCCGCGTGGCCGACCACTCCGTTTGCACTAGTAATTTCTTCGCTTGCTCAATTCTGTATTGTAATAAGTAATCCATAGGCGTCATTCCATACACCTTAAGCATGCATCTAGCCATGTAGTTGGGGTGATAATTCAGTACGCTCTGTAAGATCGAATTGGTAATTTTATTGCTGTAATTTTGTCTGATGAAGAGTTCAATTTTCTCTGCTAAATTAAATGCCGTTCCATCTGATGTTGAAGCAAGCTCACGGTCAAGATACTGGATAAAGATCTGGAACACCGATTGCCTCTTCCAGTTACGAAGCGACCTAGGTTCATCTTCCAATTGAAAAAATTGCTCCAAAATATCCATCGCCTTGGGCTTAAGTCGCATGTGCTTTGGGAGAAACACGGAGCATACCTCACTATGGTTTAGATAGGCTGTTTGCTTGTGACTAGCGAACAATGCTGATTGATTATCTAAACAATCCCCCATACTCATACATTCTTCCCAAGCCCCGAAGGTATGAAAATGAATCCAAATAATTTCCGTATTTGTATTACAAGCTTCTGTCCCAAAATGACTGGCATCTGGCCTAAGAATGAACGATTCCCCCTCCTGAATTATCCACTCCGTTTCCCCTTCTCCCAAGCATAATGTCCCCTTGGTAACAACGACCAAATCAAATACACCAATGCTGTTTCGACTGACATGGCGCTCACCTACACAATAGAATGCGCGACCACAATCGATGAAATAGGGAATGGGTGGAGAGATGAAATGTAGGATCGGTGAACTCATCTTTATCACCTCCAGTTGGTTGTAATTTCTAAAAAAGTAGTTGGTAATTATTATATAAATATCATAGTACTACGTTTATTATGTAATTAATAGCGCTTTCATAAAAGTTTGGATTTATAAATCAAAGGAGACTACTTGATGAGAAATTTGTCCATATCGACCCCTCTTCCATTAAAAAAGGTAACGATCCAGGATGACTTTTGGTCTCCTTATATTTCATTGATCCGAGACGTTGTTGTTCCTTATCAATGGGATGCGCTTAATGATCGTGTTGAAGAATCCGAGCCGAGTCATGCCATACAAAACTTCAAAATTGCTGCTGGATTAGAAACGGGTGAGTTTCACGGAATGGTGTTTCAGGACAGTGATGTTGCCAAGTGGTTAGAAGCTGTTGGCTATTTACTCACATTAAGTCCAGATAGCGAGTTAGAGAAGATTGCCGATGAGGTTATTGATATCATTGCCAAAGCTCAACATACGGATGGATATCTAAATACGTACTTTACGCTGAAAGAGCCCACAGGACGGTGGACAAATCTAGCGGAATGCCATGAATTATATTGCTCAGGACATTTAATTGAAGCTGCGGTTGCTTATTACAATGCAACAGGAAAAGGTAAGATCTTGGATGTCGCTTGTCGTTTAGCAGACTGTATTGATGAGGCTTTTGGTGCAGAGGCTGGAAAAATCAAGGGCTACGACGGACATCAGGAAATCGAACTTGCTTTGATCAAGCTATATCAAATCACAGACAATGATCGCTATTTACGGCTAGCTAAGTTCTTCTTGGATGAACGGGGACAGCGTCCGCATTTCTACGATTTGGAATACGCCAAACGAAACGGCAAAACACATTTTCCTTCACTAAGCATGGCCAAAGACAAATCGTATAGCCAATCTCACCTGCCAATCAGAATGCAAAAGACAGCCGAAGGGCATGCAGTCCGAGTTGTCTACATGTGTGCGGGGATGGCAGATGTTGCGGCCGAAACAAACGATGAACAATTATTAGCTGCTTGCCTTTCACTATGGAGAAATATTGTCTCCAAACGAATGTATATCACAGGGGCAATAGGATCAATGGCCTACGGTGAAGCCTTCTCTCTTGATTATGATCTACCTAGTGATACCGCATATGCGGAAACTTGTGCCTCCATTGGATTAATCTTTTTTGCCCGCCGTATGCTGCAAATCGCAGCAAAAAGCGAGTATGCGGATGTCCTAGAACGTGCACTGTATAACACCGTAATAGCCGGAATGTCCCAAGATGGAAAGCATTTCTTCTATGTGAATCCACTTGAAGTATGGCCCGACGCTAGTGGTAAGAATAGAAATTTTGACCACGTGAAGCATCAAAGGCAGCGTTGGTTCGGTTGTGCGTGTTGTCCCCCTAATATTTCAAGGCTACTTGCCTCACTTGGGTCCTATATTTACTCAGTCAAGGAAGAGACCTTGTATACCCACCTGTATATTGGAAGCCAAATCGAACTAGAGCTCAACGACCAGAAGGTTCAAGTTATTCAGCACTCTGAACTTCCATGGGAAGGTAATGTTCGCTTCCAGTTCAACATGGAGCAATCTTTACGATTCACATTTGCGCTGAGATTACCTAGTTGGTGCGATACTCCTGAAATTCATATCAATGATACTTCTTATTCTATTCATGAAGCATCATTAATCGATGGCTATATATACATCGACCGACGATGGAATCCTAAGGATCTAGTGCATCTTGTATTACCTATGCAAATTAATCATATGAAGGGCAACCCTCTTATCAGAGAAACAGCGGGAAAGGTTGCGTTACAGCGAGGCCCCCTAGTGTACTGCTTGGAGGAAGTCGACAATGGAAACCATCTGCATCAATTAATGATCTCTCCCAATGAGACCGGGCACTCCCTCTTTCACCCTGAGTTACTCGGAGGTATGCAAATGATAGAAATGCCAGCCTTCCGTATGCGAGGAGATTACTGGGGCGATCAGCTATACCAAGCTGATGTTCAGGATCAGCTAGAGCAAACGACAGCCCATTTCATCCCCTACTTCGCTTGGGCCAACCGAAGTGTAGGTGAGATGCAGGTCTGGATACGGGAACAAAAGTTTCAACCTGAGGAGGTGCAAGTATAAATATTTCTTACTCTAATGAGGGAGGGAAGCTATTAATTATGGGTTCTGGGAATGTAGTCATTTTCCCAAGACGACGATTATATAAAGGAGGGGTTAACGTGAGATTTATTAAAAAAGGATTGGCAATGAGTGTTGCATTAATCACAATCTTCGCATTAATCGTAGGCTGTAGCTCGAATAGCAATAAAGGGAATACAGCTTCCCCTAGTAACAAGACTTCTGATTCAAATAAATCTGGCGAAATTGTAACTCTGAAGTACTTAGACTGGGCCCCCGATGAAGAAAGAAAATCGCAGCAAAAAAGCTTCGATGCATTTATGGAAGCTCACCCCAATATTAAGATTGATTATCAAAGCGTTCCAGAAGACGAGTTTCCGTCCAAATTGACCGCGATGGCTGCTTCAAAAACTCTACCCGATATTAGTGCAATGAATGAAGCTCAAGCACTTAGATGGGCGGAATCAGGTATTTTAATGGATATGTCAAAATACTATGAAGATGGTACGATCTCACCGAAAATGGAAAGTAACAAATTCGTCTCACCAGACGGTAAGCTACTCGGGTATAGCGTTGCCAATGAAATCATCATCCTTCACTACAATAAACAGTTATTTGATGACGCTGGTATTCCTTATCCTCCTGCCGAAACAGAAAAGGCTTGGACATGGGATCAAATGCTAGAGGTTGCTCGAAAGCTAACGGTCGATAAGAATGGTAAACACCCGAATGAAGCTGGCTTCGATAAAGGTAACATTGTGCAATTTGGTATCGATGTTAACCATGCTGCAGATTTCTTCTGGACTCCTTTTGCCATTAGTAATGGGGGCGGTGAAGTAAGCCAAGATGGCAAGGAACTGCTGATCAATAAACCGGAGACCATCGAAGCCATTCAGAAAGTAGCCGATTTGTCCTTGAAAGAGTTCGTTTCTCCAACTCCAGCACAAGCGCAAGGGCTACCTGGTGACGTTGGTCAAAAATTAGCCTCTGGCAAGATCGCCATGGCTACTTCAGGTCAATGGGAGCTCGTTAACATCGGTCCACAAGTTGAAAAAGGCCTAAAGAACGGCGTAGGTGTATTGCCTATCTTTAAGAAACCAGCAACAACCAATACCGGATTGCCTCTGGTTATCTACAATACAGCGAAACATCCAGATGAAGCTATTACGTTATACAAATGGTTAATGGATCCAAACCAAAACCAAGCTAACTTTGACAGTGGTGTGTGGATGCCAACAGAACTAAGCTGGTATACGGATCCAGAATTAATCAAGAAATGGACAGCAACTGCAGTACACCCACCAGAATATAAAACTGCCGTTATCGATTATGCATTAAAAGCAACATATCCAACTCCCTGGTTCTTCCTACCAACATACAGCCGACTCGGTGAAGTGCTAAATCCTGGGCTTGATCCAGTATGGCTTGGTGAGATGACAGCACAAGAAGCAGTTGATGCTATTTATCCAAAAATGAAGGAAATATTCGACAGTGGTAAAGCGAATCCGTAAGTGATCGATGCACGGAGGCTGCAAATAGAAGCAGCCTCTCCGTGCATTCCAACATTAAGGAGGCATAGTGAATGCCCACACTTGATCGACCTACCAGTTACAAAAGCCATAAACGGCGGCAGATATGGGCAGGATATCTTTTTATCTTACCCGCTATCCTAGGTATTCTCATCTTTACCTTGGCCCCACTGTTATACAGTTTTTATTTGAGTTTTACGAATTGGACTGTATTGGCACCAAAAAAATGGATTGGTTTCGAAAACTACCGAAAAGTATTTATGGAAGATTACTTTTTCGTTAAATCATTGAAAGTAACCGCCTACTATTCGATTGGAAGTGTTGTAGCTATCGTCATATTTTGTTTCACCATCGCGATGTTACTCAATTCTGTCAAACGGGCAAAGGCTTTTTTCAGAGCCGTTTTCTATTTACCAACGGTTATTCCGATGCTGGCTGGTGCCATCTGTTGGATTTGGATGTTCAACGTCGATTTCGGGATTATCAACTATGCTCTTGGATTTCTCGGGATTGATAAGCAGTATTGGGTTGGAGCCCCTGGTTCGGTTATTCCCTCATTGATAATTATCGCAGTATGGGGAGCGGGAAATGTCATTGTCATCTTCATGGCTGGTATGCAGGATGTTCCTAGGCATCTTCTTGAAGCGGTAGAAATCGATGGTGGCGGATGGTGGAAAAAACTAACCTCTGTTACAATTCCACTTATTTCACCCGTTATTTTCTATAATATTATCTTAGCTTTCATCAACTCGCTGACAGCATTCACCCAGACCTATGTCCTTGGACGCAACGGTGGGGGGCCCAATGATTCCGCTCTGTTCTATTCCTTCCTAATCTATCGGGAAGCCTTCAAGTATCAGAATATGGGGTATGCATGCGCACTGGCTATGGTACTCTTCGTTATCGTTGGATTCTTCACCTATTTGCTATTTAAGCTCTCGTCCACTTGGGTGCATTATGAAGGGGGCAGCAAGAGATGAATTACCGTGTACGGGGTCAAATGCTCACTTATTTTTTCCTAGGGATTCTTGCCTTCCTCTTTATATTTCCGATTTACTGGATATTCCGTTCCTCGTTACTCGATTTAGGGGAAATCATGGGATACCCTCCGATTCTATTTCCTGAAGTTTTTAGGTGGGAGAATTATAGCGAGGTACTAAACCGTGTCGATTTCCTCAAATACATCGGCAATACATTTATCATAATCATTCCAGTGTTAATCGGAGTCGGTCTTACGAGTAGTTTAGCTGCATTCGGGTTCGCACGAATCGATTTCCCACTCAAGAATTTCTGGTTCTCATTAGTCATTATGACGATATTAATGCCAAGCATTGTTACGTTAGTACCAACTTATATCGGTTGGTCGAAGCTTGGTTTAACGAGTACTTTTCTCCCTCTCATCATACCGGCTTACTTCGGCGGAGGCGCATTTAACATTTTTCTACTTAGGCAGTTTTTACTGACCGTTCCCCGTGATTTGGATGAGTCAGCGGTTATGGACGGTGCGGGATATTTCAAGATATACTCCCAAATCATCCTGCCACTGGTCAAACCAGCGCTGGTCGCAGTCCTACTGTTCACTTTCGTTGGGGTATGGAATGACTTCTTGAACCAACTCGTCTATTTGAACGATCAGGATATGTACACGGTGGCTCTTGGGTTATCAACATTGCGTAGTAGTCTAACCTCTCCAATGCACCTTATTATGGCTGGTACAATGATTATGATTATTCCCGCTACTATTATCTTTTTGGTCGGACAAAGATACTTCACCGAAGGCATTGCGACAACGGGAATCAAAGGTTAACATGATTGATTAATTAATCAGTGCTTTACCTAATCCACCGGTAAAATAGAGACCACGTCCAGGAGACGTGGTTTAGCTTATTTTATGATGAATCGTAATTGCATTTTTAGCTCCCCTCATTTCCCTCCCCCTATCATCATACAATGATAAAAACGACTTATTTCGGAGGTACCAGGGGAATGAGTAATGTTGTAAGTAAAATAGATGAAGAAATCCATCGATTGTCTGAATCACTGATCCAACAACAGGAACAGGATGGGTCTTGGCGTTGCTGTTTTGAGAATGGTACGACGATTGATGCTTATGTAATCATTCTCTTTCGAACGTTAAACATAGAGAACGAAGCCCTTATTCTGCAACTACATGATCGTATTCTTGCTGAGCAACAAGCTGATGGTGGCTGGAAATTGTTCCAGGATGAAGAGGAGGGAAACTTGTCCGCTTCTATTGAAGCCTATTATGCCTTACTCTATTCAGGATACAGCCAAGCAACAGACGGGCCGATTCAACGAGCCAAACGTTTTATACAATCCAAGGGTGGTCTTGGAAAAGTCTCAAGTATCTTGACCAGGTCCCTCCTTGCCGCAACTGGACAAATGAAATGGCCTGCATCTATTTCCTCCATTCCACTAGAACTTCTCCTTTTTCCCTCTTCTTTCCCCATCAATTTTTTTGAATTTTCAGGGTACTCAAGAGTCCATCTCACCCCCATGCTAATCATGGCTGATCGTAATTTTTCTATTCAGACAGCCCAAACTCCCGAACTAAGTGAGCTTAACAAGCAGACTCACACCAATGATATTGAAGTAGACGAGTTGCATTCCCGAGGATTTCAGGAGATGCAAAACAATATACAAACGGGTCTAAATAGACTTATTGGCACTCCGCATAATATCCATAAAGCCGCCCTCAAGAAGGCTGAACAGTTCATGTTACAACGAATTGAGTCAGATGGCACCCTTTACAGTTATGCCAGTAGTACTATTTTGATGATATTCGCTCTACTTGCTCTGAGATATGATCAACAACATCCACTCATCACTCATGCCGTTCAAGGTATAACAGCTATGCAATTTCGCACTAACGGCAAAACGACGGTTCAAAATTCACCCTCTACCATATGGGACACAGCTTTACTCACCTACGCCATGCAAGAAGCCGGATTTCCCGCTGATCATAGGGTAATTCGTCGTGCTGCTGCATATTTGCTATCCAAGCAACAGAACAAGTTAGCAGATTGGAGCATTCATAATGCCAATATCGAACCGGGTGGATGGGGATTCTCAGAAACCAATACAATCAATCCGGATGTCGATGATACAACTGCTGCTTTGCGAGCAATCCATGGCTTAACATGGTCCAAACCAACGTATCTAGAGTCATGGAATCGTGGATTGAATTGGGTGATATCCATGCAAAATAATGACGGAGGATGGCCCGCTTTCGAGAAAAATACGAACAAAGAAATGCTCACTTGGCTTGCCATCGACGGAGCCAAATCTGCTGCTATTGACCCCTCTGAGGCTGACCTTACCGGACGCACCTTGGAGTATCTAGGGAGTTTTGCCGGACTCGATATCCGGCACGAGTTCATCAAACGTGGAACCAACTGGCTAATTCACCATCAGGAAAAGGATGGGTCGTGGTATGGGAGATGGGGAATTTGTTATATCTATGGTACTTGGGCAGCACTGACTGGTTTGAAGGCTACAGGGATTGCTTCCAACCATGAAACGGTACAGAAAGCAGTCAAATGGCTGTTAAGCATACAAAACCATGATGGAGGCTGGGGAGAATCCTGTAGAAGTGATCGGCACAAGCTATATATACCCTTAGGGGAAAGTACACCTTCTCAAACCGCTTGGGCTTTAGATGCACTCATCTCTGTACATTCGCAACCAACACCTGCTATAAATAAAGGGATCGAGAAATTAATGATTTTATTGCAAGAAGATAAGTGGACGACCACTTATCCAACAGGTGCTGGTCTACCCGGTAACTTTTATATTCATTATCACAGCTACCGATACATATGGCCGCTGCTTACACTGGGTCACTATAGAAGGAAATATGGAGATTAAGAAAATGCAAAAAAGCGGCATCACTGCCGCTTATGTTCAAAATATAGTTGGATCAGAGGGGTAACTCCACCTGATCCTATTCCTGTTTGCCTAATAAAAGATTTACAATAGTATCAAGTTGAAGCTCCAGAGAGTAAGGATCCTCCATTACAAATTCATCGCCTTTTTCTCCGAATGAACCGTATTTATAGACTTGACCTTTCTGAACAGCTGGAAGTGCCTTCCACAAAGCACTGTTTAATACTTGATCTGCCCCTTCATCGTCAGCTCCATATACAAATATATGATCCCCCATATATTCATGTAGAACCTCGAGAGAGATATTTTCAAATCCTTCCTCCATCTTCAGAGCTTGTTCCGTAGGCGGCAACTTCAGCATTTGATAAATGGTTGAGCTGCCATAGTTTCCATTCTCCGCTGCAGCAACAAACAGCGATTTACCTCCGATTTGTACGACGGAAACCGTCTCACCCTCTTTAACGATTCCGGCAATTTTTGCTCTAGCCTCTGCGACTTTGTTCTCATATTCCGTTATCCATTGCTCCGCTTCATCCTGCTTTCCGAATATTTCACTAATTCTCCGGAATTTCGCCAACGGATCCGCGGTAGATAGGCCCTCCCAATAAGGCAAAAATACAGTGGTTCCGATCTTTTGGTAAGCTTCGATATTGTCCTCTATCGAACCAATAATCAAATCTGGCTCCAGATAGACTAACTTTTCTAAATTCATAGGAAATCCACCAAGATCCTCAATTCCAGCCAATACGTCTTTTGAAATACCAGACTTCTCGATCCAAGACTCACCTAGCATAAAACTTCTGACCCCTACAGGAATTATCCCCAGTTTCAAAAGGTGCCCCATATACTGATCAGAAGCTACCCGTTTGGGATCTAACGGTACTTCTATATCCCCTTTTAGCGTCGATACGGTTCTCGTCTTTACCTGTACTGCCTCTTGCCCATTTGTATTTACCTGGTCTCCATTGGCTTGGACAGCCGTATGATTAACCTCGGATTGCGAGCTACCATTATTACTATTTGCCGGACTTGAACAAGCTCCCAGTACCAATGATAAACACAATACTACAGTCATTGCAGTAATTCTAACTCTTCCATGCATGAATAAATCTCCTTCCACTCTTTTCTGATAATGATAATCAATATCAGTATAGCGTGTAGGCAAACTCTGCTGAACGGCATATTTTAACATAGATTGAGGCATATCTTGACTCCATGCCTTATGTTTCCACTCTTTTTTGAAACTAATAGGGGATATTCCCTTGTATTTCTTAAAGCTGCGGCTTAAAGAATGAGCATCTGGAAAGCCCACGTTCTCCGCAATTTCCTGCAAAGTTGCATCGGTCTGTATTAATAATTGCATCGCTCGGTCTGCCCGCACCTGACCAAGGTAATGAATCGGGCTGGTGTGCATGTTTTTCTTGAACAATCTGGATAAATGTCCAGCACTGCATGCCAGTTCTTCCGCAATCATTTCAAGTGTGACGGGTTGACTGAAGTGTTCTCTGATATACGAAGTAGCCTGAGCAACCAGATCAGGCTTAAGCGGTCGTATACCTTGCCCGTGCAATTGCCAAAGCAGTTCATAGACAAGCTGATGAAATATAGCTTTAACATGTAGCTTTCCAAGCCCGGATGCTTGACGCCATTCTTTCTCCAGAAGTTCAACTTTATCATATAGAGGCAGCGGATTATGGGGTGTGAAAGCATACTGATTATGAAAAGGATTTTCGCTTTCCATCCGTTGTTGAACTTCCTTGCTGCAAGGCAACACAAGTGTTGCCTTGTATAGAATTATGTAGTAATCAAGATCGTCGTCTGTAACAATATTCAGACACGTGCCCTTTCCACTATGCAACACATGGAAACGCTCCACTCTATGAAGATTTTGATCTAGCCACACCTTAGAGCTTCCACGTACGACATATAGAAACGCGCTGGTTGGGAGCCGATAGTTTGATAATTTCTCCCCTTTATCCAGCATATTATGACGGACATCCATCACTTTTATGAAAACATGATTCCAGAGCAAGATGTGATCATTCAACTTCATTGCCTTTTTAGACCTCCAATCAACTATGTCGCAGCGCTTGCTCTAGTGATCTACTATATTACATCCCCGGCGTATTCTGTTTTATTCGTGAATGGAACCTACATAAGTAGAACCAAATCGAAACATTCTACTCATCGTTGTTGGAACTACGGAGGCATGATTTTCTTCAAGTGCGATGTAGACTCCAACGGATAGATGATACTTTTGAAGGAGCTCCCTTAGTTTATCAGCATCCTCTACCATAAAACCCTCTTCTTCTCCTACAGTAATCATTATATTATTGTGTTCAGAAGGTGTCATATCCACAGCGAATTGTTCAGCATAGTTCAGCAGCTCATGATTATTCCACCAGACGGATGGACTGGTAGCAAGAAACGTTTGGAATAAATCCGGTCTTGTGAATTTAACCCATAATGTGAAGTATCCTCCCAAGGAGTGACCGTATAAGGACTGTTTTGAACCATGAATAGAGTAATGCTGTTGGACATAAGGCATCAATTCTTCTTCTATAAAAGCAAGAAAGTCCACTGCACCTCCATGTGGTCCTAGATCACTATCCTGAAGACGGGGAGGGTAGATATATTCATCAGCAGGCGCTGTAAAATCATAAAATCTTCTCTTTGTCGTATCCGATTCCTGATGACCTATTCCAATCACAATAGCTTTATCAATATGTGTTTTAGGTGCATTCCGAGATTGAAGATGTACGACATCACGCGCAATTTGAAAATAAGAGCTGCCATCAAGCACGTAAAATACGGGATACCCCCCCGTTGGAACTTCTCCCTCAGGAACATACACCCGTATATCATAGGTGTACCCTGCTTTCTGAGAAGGGAACTGAAAATGATCACAGTGCGAGAGTACGAGTTTTGTTACTTCCATCGCTTTTTTCCTTCCTTTCTCCAATTACATCGTAGCTGTAACATATAGGAGTTCCCGTTTCTGGGTCTTGCATAATTTTCGCATCAATTTGAAAGACCGTACGCATAACCTCCTTGGTCATAATGCTTGAAGGGCGTCCTTGATTGACTATCGTCCCTTCCTTCATGGCAATAAGTTCATGAGAGAAACGGGCAGCATGATTGATGTCATGAAGTACCATAACAATGGTACATTGATGGTCCTCATTTAGCGCTTGAACGATTTGTAATACTTCAAGCTGATGAGCCATATCTAGATAAGTTGTTGGTTCATCTAGCAACAAGATGCTTGTCTCCTGTGCTAATGCCATGGCTAGCCATACTTTCTGCCGCTGTCCACCTGAGAGCTCCTCTATATCTCGTGCCCTAAAAGCCGTAGTATGTGTAATATCCATCGCCCACTGAATAACTTCTTGATCCTTTGCAGCAAGCCTTCCGACATTTTTACGATGTGGATAACGTCCATATGAGATCAGTTCTTCTACTTTTAGCCCAGAAGGAGCTATTGGATTCTGAGAGAGAATCGCTAATTTCTTGGCAATTTCCTTCGTTGAGAGTAATTGCATATCTTGTTCCTGCAAATAAACCTTACCGCTTTTTTGCTGCAAAATCCGTCCAATTGTTTTAAGTAAGGTAGATTTACCACAGCCGTTAGGTCCAATAATCGTGGTTATTTTACCAGCTTGAATCGAAGTATTGAGATTTGCAAAAATCGTATTCTTCTCATAGCCTGAGCTCAACTCTTCCATACGTATGACATTTTGCATCTATTGTCTAGCCTCCTTAAGCCTTTGATTTGACTAGTAAGTATAAGAAATAGGGAATGCCTATAATAGACACGACAATACCAACTGGCAATTCTGATGGCTCAAACACCGTTTTACTAATATAGTCCGAGATGATTAATAGAAACATTCCCACTCCAGCACTGACTGGCATGATCAATCGATGACGAAGCCCTACAAGACTTCTAGCGATATGTGGCGCCATTAATCCGATAAAACCTATGCTTCCAGAAACGGAAACGCAGGCACTAATAAGCCCTACACTGCATAATATCAAAATTATTTTTTCCTTCTCAACGGAGATACCTAGACTTGTAACCGTTCCCTCTTCAAGTTGAAAATAATCAAGCAAATGTGCCTTTCGATAAATAATTACGCTTAATATCACGATCCAAGGAAGCATAGACAACACAAATACCCAGTTGGCATTGTATATACTACCTACCATCCAAACTGCTGCCATCTCAAAATCCTGAGGATTCATTTTTAAGGAAATATACATCGACAGCGCCCCAAAGCCACTATTAATGGAAATTCCCGTTAGAATCAATCGCTGCATATCCATTCGACCATTCTTACGCGAGAAAATCAGGATGAGTGCTGCTGCGAGTGCTCCTCCTACAAAACCAAAAATGGGCATCATCATTGTGGATGTCCAGCTACCATCTGTAATATGCTTCGCTTTCATTTGAAAGAGTAGTAAGAATAGAACAATAGATGCTCCAGCACCAGCATTAATACCTAAGATACCCGGATCAGCAAGACCATTTCGGGTTACTCCCTGCATTACGGTCCCCGCAATGCCCAGCCCAATCCCTATAAGCATGGCAATAACGATACGTGGAAGTCTAAAATCAAAAATGACGAGATCATGCTTAGGGTTAGGGTCGATGCGTAACAAGGTTTTGATGACATCCCATACGCTCATATCAAAAGAACCATTCGTTATATGGAGATAAAATGCCCCAAATGTTAGAAGAAAGATCACGAATAAGGTCAGCACAAAACGATTTGATCTAAGCACTCTTCTCCCCTCCTTTAGTACGAATTAGATAGAGAAAGAAGGGTACACCAATGACTGCTGTGACAATTCCGATTGGCGTTTCGAACGGATAATTGATGAAGCGACTAATAATATCACAAAAGGCAAGAAATATAGATCCGACTACCGCTGAACATGGAATAATATAACGATAATCTACTCCAACTATAAATCTGACAATATGCGGAATCACAAGGCCAACAAATGCGATTTTCCCCACTAGAGCTACCGATGTGCCCGTCAAGAATACGACTGCTAATATGCTTAGCGCCTTAACCCATTTGGTTCTTTGTCCTAGTCCAATCGCTATATCTTCTCCAAGTGAAGCGACGGTTACCGATTTGGAGGTGAATAGTGCCAGTAATAATCCGATGATCCCAAAAGGAATTGCAACCCTTAACATATCAACATCAACAGCATGAAGTTTGGCATTGTACCAAATGCTAACCGTTTGCGAAACTTGATTAAACAATGCAATTGCTGAAGCGATACTGCTTAGGAAAGTACCAATAACAGTACCGATAATCGCCAGCCTAACTGGAGATAATCCATTTCTAATAACCGAACCGAAACCAAATACTAAGCCCGCTCCAAGAGCCGAACCTACCATAGATAAGATGATCATTTGGTAGTTAGACAAGCCAGGAAAAAAGACGATAGCCAATGTAATGACAAACGCAGATCCGTCATTTACTCCCATAATGGAAGGAGAAGCTAAGTAATTTCTTGTAATCCCTTGCATGATCGCCCCTGCCACCGCTAAAAAAGCACCCACCAGTAGAGCAGCGACTACGCGAGGAATTCGAGAACCTGCAATAATATTATGATCAACATTATTGGGATCGAACTCAGTAATCGCTTGCCATGCAGTGAGTGCAGATATATCCTTTGTCCCATATAGAACTGATATTACGATGGCGAGGAGTATGAAGAATGGGGAGATAACCAACATCGTAATTGGTATCCAATTCGTTTTCTTCGTACTCATATATCGCACCTTATTTCAATAAGTTTTCAATCGCTACATCAAGGAACTTAACCTTAGACCAAGCTGTTCCACCTTGTGCAAGTGGATCAATAGCGTTTACGAATACATGATTATTTTTAGCTGCTTCCGTACTTTTGAAGATAGCATTATCTAGCAACTTTTCAAGAGCCTTTGGTGCATCCGTATTCTCAGACGTTTCGAACTGAAGGAAGATATAATCCGGATTTACTTCGGCTAGTCCTTCTAGTGAAAGCTCGGCTTGTGCTTCCGTTTTTGCTATGACATCTGGAATAGTTACGCCTAAATCGTCATAAAGAATAGGGTTCAAATACACGGTTGCAGGATACACGCACATGGAGCCCTCACGAATACGAACCACAATAATTTTCTTATCCTTTAAGGTTTCGCTAATTTTAAGCTTTGCCTCAGCAGCTTTCGCATCGTAATCGGCAATAATGGTAGATGCTTGAGATTCTTTACCGGTTAATTGGGCAAGAAGGTTAAGATTATCTTTCCAATTCGTAGAAATATGAGAGTAAGGAATCATGGTTTGTATTTTGTTCAAAGCACTTACTACCTCATCACCAAATTTCGAACTTCCCAATATAACATCCGGATTTAATCCCAAAATAGCTTCATTATTAGGTGCGAATTTATCACCTATTAGAGTAGCGCCGGCAAGTTCTTTTTCAAGATATGTAGGGATAGCATTAGCGATAGACAATACTCCAACCGGTTTAATTCCCAGAATCGCAGCATCTTCCATAGATTCCAGACTTGCTGCAACAATATTGTTCACTTGTGCAGGTAGAGTATAGTCTTTACCCAGGTAAGTTATTGTTTGTTCAGAAGATGTTGCTTCTGTTGATGATGTGTCCACAGCTACTGTTGCTGGTTCAGTCGGGGCAACATTCGCTTCATTCTTGTTATCACTTCCACAAGCTGCAAGGCTCATTGCTAGTAATACAGTCGTGCCTGCAATAAATAGTCTTTTCATTCTAATCTCTCTCCCTAAAATAGTTGATGTTGATAATTATATCGATAATGATTCTCATTATCAACTATTTTTTTTAAAGGAAGGCTTTATATTATTACTTAGCACCAGGAAACAAAATAGCTAGTCCACGGATAAAATACTTAATAAAATAAGGATCATCGTGAACACCTTCAGGATCAGTCTCGAAGCAGAGTTGCTTGGACAGTGAATGAAGCTTATCACTTAGAATCTGATAACCTAATTTGTTATTGGCCACCATGTTCCTTTGTATATTTTGTTTGGTTATGCCTTCCTTTTCACCGATGTACATATAAGCCTGTAAAGCAGGATCTAACGGCTCTGACGACATAAATTCTATAAAACCTTCATACCAAAGTGAACTAGATAAAAGCATATATTTTTTGAATAGGTGGCTTTTCTTATACATCGCATATAACGAGATAAGTCCCCCTAATGAAGCGCCTCCTATTGCTCGGTCCCAAGGATCTAACGATATTCGGTACAGACTTTGAATACAAGGAATAATTTCGTTTTCTATGGCATCCAAGTACGATGCACCTTCTCCAGCAAAAGCGGGAAAATGATCTGCTAGAGCCGGGTGCGGCCACGGTGTATATTCATCATTACGCACGGTAGAGGATACCCCTGCTAAGACAACTGGGGCTGCAACTCCTTCGCTTACATTCTCTTCGATTTCTATTAGAGCATCCTGAAATAATTCAGCACCATCGTGTACCAAGAGGATAGGAAACAGTCGATCCGATTGATCATGATATTCCTTAGGGAAGTAGAGGGTTATGGACCGCTCGTTACAGAATATTTCCGTAATTGTTCCTTCTATTTGCGGGTAAATTGACATAGGAATGCCCCTCCTTAAAGTAATCTAGCAATTAGGTTTAGAAAAGCCCCCATTTTTTCTTACAGCTATTCTTACGGGAAATATCCACAAATTCACTAACTCCCTCTTTAAATAATTTATTTATTAGGGCTTCCTCGCCATTCTTCAGCTTATAATCAACTTCCTCAGCATATAGTGGAAATAAATTATAGAAATGCACCACTTTTTCGTCGGAAATATTTAAGTTAAAGAAACCTCCTTTATCTTCTACCTCTGGAAGCAAGAGCAACATACCCTGAAATAATGCATCATCACTGTATGCTTTTGCTGGATTACCATTCGCAACTGTATGCCAAAAATAGAGCCAAGTATTATACTCATGTGGAAACTTTGCTATTACTTTTAGCGCCCGAATTGGCCAATAATTTCGTTCATCCTTAAAAGCCTCATCTGACAATTTCCAGGAAGGGGGAAGGCATATCATAACTTCAGCATGTCTATATTCCTCCGCTCCTTCTGGAACCGTCATAGGTAATGCACTCATTCCAGATGTAATTAAAGTATAATAATTCCGCTTAGGTGTAGGATTAACAACTAGTATGTCTACTGTGTAATGATCTGGTACGATTTCTTTATACACATTATTAATTGTACCAACATGCTTTTCAACATGATTGTAGATCTGTTCAGAATATCCAGTCGAATGATCCAAAATATATACCTCCTAAAATGTAGGTTTTACGATAATTGGAAATTTCGACGAATTTGTATAAAATACCTTCTCATTTATGTTTTTTCTTCCTTATCTCACCCTTCTAATCACAGTTTGAATTAACAAAGTGACAACAACCAGCAAAATCGCAGTACCCATAAGCCAATACTTCTCTTCAAAACTCTCTTTGACCATCGAAAATAGATAGAACTTTCCAAGATACTTACTTCTTCCCCCCTATATTAAACACATAATAAACGAGTGGTATCATGTAACCAACCGCTATATTGCCACTGATTCTACTGAAGAACATCCCAACAGCACCTAAGAATCACCAAATCACCCGCAAAGATTACCTTCGATTTGGTTTGATTTCGCATCTCTCGACGCAAATGAGCTGCAACTCTTGCACCAAGTTCTTCTATGGAGAACGGCTTCACTATATAGTCATCGCCACCCACGCGAAAGCCATTAATCTTATCAGCATCCTCAACCTTTGCTGTCAGGAATAGAATGAAACATGATTTCTGATGATTGTACATACCCCAAGTCCATCCATCGCAGGCATGTTGATGTCGAGCAGAATAATATCGGGCTCCTTCCCCGCCTGCTCTAACGCTTCTATTCCATTTGTTAACAATTATCGGCTTTGTCTAACTTTACTGTAATTACATCAATCAAAAAAATGGCAGGCAAGGATATACACCTTGACCTACCATTTTGGTTGTAATCTATGCTATCCATTTATCCGACTGATAAATTAAAGGTATACAACACTGAGATTAAATTGCACCTGAAACAATCTTTCCTTTGAACATCGTAGCTACTGATTTCGATCTTCTCGCAATGACTTCAGCAGAACAAGATGCCTCAACAAATACGAGACTTGCATCGTTTCCAACTCGCGGCCAGATTTGTTGTCCTTCAGGATTGAGTGGTGTCTGCCCGCCCGTAATAAAATGTAGTGTCTGAGCTAATGAACTCTCATCTGCCCATCTTGATACTTCCGCTAAACGCCCCGCTCGTTCCAAGATATCACCATTTCCAAAAGGTGACCAAACATCAAATATATTATCACATCCGAGCGCCACAGATACTCCTCTTGCGTGCAACAAGCCAACAGGTGGGAACTTACGGTTAATTGGTACACTTGTAATTATGGATATCCCTGCATCAGCTAATAGTTCTGCCATGCCTTCTGCTTGAGCCCCCGAGATATCCCCAAGTCCAAATGCGTGACTTATGGCAACCTTGCCTTGGAGACCCGCTTCTTTTGTTAGCTGCGCCAGTCTTTTTATAGTAAATATACCTAGATGATCGGCATCATGTAAATGCAAATCGATTCCAACATTGCTTTGCGCAGCAAGCTCAACCATTTCTTGCAGTGAAGCTTCAATATCACCATCTACTGTAGCAGGATCAACACCACCTACTAAGCTTGCTCCATGGCGAAGGGCTTCTTGTATTAGATTTTTTGCCTTCGAGCGCAGTAAACCGTGTTGCGGAAAAGCGACTATTTCATAAGACAACTTTCCTTCAAATGTTTGCAAAGCTTGTTGAACCTCTTCTAAATTCTTCAATCCAACCTCGGGATAAATATCCACATGTGTACGAACATGGGTAACTCCTGATTTCAAATAATGATCCAGTAATCTTTCTGCACGTTCTTGGGTAGATGTCTCCAACGAAGACAGCACTTCTTTCTCTATTTCAAATCGTTCAAAAATCGTATTTGCAGGTGTTACTGCACGCCATCGGTCACCCAGCAACGTTTTATCCAAATGACAGTGTTTTTCCGTGAACGATGGAAGCAGCAATAACCCTTTAACATCTTTTTTTGGAAGGTCATCTGTAATGATGTCACTAGAGGGCAATATTCTCGCAATTTTTCCATCCTCAATGAACAGATGGTAGCAATCAGTCTTAGTGCCCATTATGACTTCATTCTCAAAATGATAGCCATTCTCTAATCGAGCGTTTGTTAACCAAAATGAAGATCTCATCAGCCATCTACCTTTCTGTAGTAAAATTATAGTGAACCCGCAACGAGGTTTCCTTTAAACAAAACAGCGATTCTTCTTGCTCTCCTAGCAACAGCTTCAGCTGAGCAGGTCGCATCAACTAGCACGAAATCTGCATTGTCACCTACATTAGGCCACATACGTTGACCCTCATTATTTAAAGGTGTTATGCCTCCAGTAATATACCCCAGGGTTTGCCCTAAAGAACGTTCGTCAATGAGCCCGAATCGTTCCGCTAATACGCCCGCTTTCTCCAAGCTATCTCCTTTTCCGAATGGAGACCAATGATCCGTAATACTATCATCACCTAGGGATATCTCCACTCCCTTGTCATGAAGTAAAGGAATCGGTATCGTCCTTCCAATCGGAACTGATGATGTAATTGATATTCCCTGATGTGCCAACAGCTCTGCTACTTCACCTGCTTCTTGAGATGAAATGTCGGTAAAGGCCAATGCATGGCTTATGGTGACCCTCCCTTGCCAGCCAGCCTGCTCCGTTAAGTAAGCCAGACGCTTGAACGTGAATATACCAAGATGACCTGGATCATGTATATGAAGGTCAATATTTGCATTTGCTTCTACCGCAAGCTCCATTACCTTTTGTAAAGACTTCTCTATGTCTTGGTCAATCGATGCTGGATCAACACCTCCGACGAATGAGGCCCCATTGTGTAATGCTTCTCTAACCAGGGCCACAGAATTGCTGCGTAATAATCCGTGTTGCGGGAAGGCCACAACTTCTACAGAAGCTTTTTCTTGATAAGCTTCCACTACTCGCAGGATCGCTTCTAAATTCTTCAAACCAATCGCCGGATCAACATTGCAATGCGTACGAATGTGTGTTGAACCAGATCGCAGCAGCAAATCCAGTAATTTTGCAGCTCTTTCTTGGGCAACAGGCAGTAGACGCGGAAGTAATTCTGTCTCTTCCTCCAACCTGGTCATAATTCCCTTAGTAGCAATCGTTGGTGCTTTCCATGGACCTCCATAGTAGGTTTTATCAAGATGAATGTGCATATCTCTGAAGGATGGAAGTAATAAGTAATGATTGGCATCATGTATAGGTAAATTCGTTGCAATGGGTTTATTCGCCGGAATTATGTCTACTATGAGTCCATCTACAATTTGTATATGGAAGCTATCTGTTTCAGTCCCGATAACTTCACCATTTTCAAAGTGGTAGCCAGTTTCTAATGCGACATTTGTTAACCAGTATGCTGTTTCCATCACTTTCCATACCACTCCTTTTTTCTTCAATACAAATATGCTAACATGGAAATTGCTATATGAAAAATATTAAAATAAATTGTTTTTCTTATTTTTTTCATATACAAGAAAGGTGTGTGTTCAAGGATGGACATAAGACAGCTGCGATATTTCATAGCTATAGTTGAAGAAAGAAAAATCTCCGCTGCTGCTGAAAGGCTCCATATCAGTCAACCTCCGTTAAGCCAGCAATTAAAAACAATGGAAGAGGAACTTGGTTCAAAGCTAATTGAACGAAGCGGGAAGTTTCTAGAAGTAACGGAAGCTGGAAAAGCTTTATATAAATATGCTTTGCAAATGACTCAGCTAATGGAAGAAGCCAAAATGGAAGTTAAGGAAGTCGGAAACGGGATAAACGGAAGATTAACGCTCGGCATCAATACGTTCTCTGTCGTTGAGTTACCCGGATTACTTCATCAATTTCAGGAACATTACCCTAAGGTAACCTACAAAATTCAGCAAAATGAATCTTCCCACCTTTGTAGATTGGTCAGAGACCGCGCAGTCGAGCTGGCTATCATTCGATTACCACTTGAGTTGGAGCATTTCTCCGTGCTTCATCTTCATACAGAACCTTTTTACTTTATTACTTCCACACTACAGAAGGCATTTGATCATGAAGTTTCCCTTGCTGATATTCAACACTTTCCACTCATTTTGCCGAGTACCGAAGGGCTTGGGGTGCACTATTTAATCACGGAAGCATTTTCTCGGTTTCAGCTACATCCCAATATAGTTAGTGAATGCTCCGATATTACGCTTTTGATGGATCTAGTCTCATCTGGCTTTGGCGCGTCTATCGTTCCAGAAACTATACTTAAACGTCATAAAGGATATCCTATACAGAGTTATAAAATCTCGAGCACTACATTGTCTTCTTCGGTCGGAATCATATGGTTGAAGAATCATTACTTATCTAAGTCTGCTCAGAACTTTGTCCATTTACTAAAGAAGAGCATGGTCGAAACCTCCCTTTAAACAAAAACATCTACTATACATGGACTAGCATCCACACAATCGATGTGAACCTCCAGAATCGAATTATTAAAGAGCCGCTCATAACGATTCCAAATGGAGAGCATGTATATTGTTCTGACTATGTTTTCCTTGGTAGAATAGATAAGTATGAAAGAGAGTAACAAGAGTAATACATGAGAATCGAATCACTCGTTCTCCCTTAATGTGGATCGATCAATCTGATAATCGCTACGCAAATGAAGAACTTGTATGGGATACGGCTCAAACATCAAACGCAGGTTAATCTGTAGGCGGTGTCTACTATATCTTAGTTGATACCAATACACTGAAAAGCTATACAGATGGTAAAACATTAACAATGGATACCGCTGTTGGTGGTCCTAACATGGAACCCGGTGACTTCACTGCAGTAGCTGAAGAAGGTGTGAAACAAGGAATTATCACGAAAGGTGACACTTTAGAAGAATTAGCTAAAAACTTGGATATGGAATCTGATCGTCTTACTTCTAGGTAGAAGAGTACAATAAAGCCGTACAAACAAAGGAAGATCCTTTAGGAAAAAGCGAAAAAAGCTTGGTTTATGAAGTAAAAGAAGGACCTTTCTACGCAATCAAAATGCAAATTAGTAACCTAGGCACACTTGGTGGCGTACGCGTTAACGAAAAACTACAAGCAACAGATGAGAATCTTAAACCTATCCCAGGCTTGTACGTTGTAGGTAACGATGCGGCCGGATTCTATGGTAATATCACAAGCTGCCCTACTTTTGAAGGTTTGGCAACTGGCTTTGCTTGGAACTCTGGACGTATCGCTGGTGAAAATGCAGCCATCAATATGAAACAGTAGCTAAATAAACAATGAAGATTGGAAGAGCTTTGCATTTAAGAGGATGCCCCTCGCTGGCATCCTCTTATTGGCTAATTTGTAAAAATCACATTACTGTTCCTCTCCTTTTACAAGCCCAAAATTTTCTCTTGCATTATTAGCTACTTATTTTGTATAATACTTAAGCAACGTTTTTTCACGGGGAATTAGCTCAGCTGGGAGAGCGCTTCGCTGGCAGCGAAGAGGTCAGGGGTTCGAGCCCCCTATTCTCCACCATGAGGACTTCATATTGATAAGGATTGTTAGCTTAGTTGGTAGAGCAGCCGACTCTTAATCGGCAGGTCCAGGGTTCGAGCCCCTGACAATCCATCATCGAAAGAAACCCAAAATCTAGATCTTCCTTAAGAAAACCCCCGCCAGATTTCAAATCTAGCGGGGGTTTTTCTTACTGAAATTTTTAATCTCATTTTGAAAAAAAATTTGATCTTCAAGTTTTCAAATTTAATTACATATATATCGTTTTGGTTGCAATGGTTTGTTGAAAAGCCAGATCATGCTCCACAATAACCATGGTGGGATTAAAATCTTGAATAAGCTCTTCAATCTGCATACGTGAATAAAGATCAATAAAATTTAAAGGTTCATCCCAAATATATAAATGAGCTTCTTCACATAAACTTTTGGCTATAAGCAGCTTTTTCTTTTGTCCACCAGAATAATGCGATATATCTTTCTCAAATTGTATTCGGTCAAAATCCATCTTACGTAAGATCGATTTAAATAATGATTCATTAATCTCATGCTCTACAATGAAATCTGATAGCTGTCCCTTCAAATGAGAAGTATCCTGCTGAACATAAGAAATGATAAGTCCAGAACCTAAATTGATTGAGCCCGTATGTTGTATCGGATTTCCTAAAATTAGTTTTAAGATACTGCTTTTTCCGCTTCCATTTTTCCCATCAAGTACAATTCGCTCGCCTTGTTCAACGGTAAAGCTAATTGGCTTATTCACGATTTGATCATCATACTGAATCGATACATCAGCCAAAACAACCAATTCTTTTGCCTGAAATTCCAATGGTTCTAATTTTAATGACTCGGTTTTTTCCACATTTTTGAGCAGTTTTGACTTTTCCTCAATCGCTTTTTGTTGCCTGGATTCAATGTTCTTTGCTCTCTTCATCATCTTTGCCGCTTTATGTCCGACAAACCCCTTGTCTAACTTAGAACCCGAATTCCTTGTCCCATTTTTAGAAGCTTCTACTTGATGAGACCAACCTGTAGAACGCTTGGAGGAGTCTTTTAATCTCCCGATGTCTTTTTGTAGACGCTCATTCGTTGCTTCTTCATGTTCCTGTTGTCGATCAAAATTTAACTTCCATGAAGAATAGTTACCACTTTGAACTTCTATATTAGCTCTATTAATTGACAGGATATGGTCAACGCATCCATCTAAAAAGATTCTGTCGTGAGAAATTAAAATAAACCCTTTTTTCTTCTTCAAATAATTTGAGACTATCTTACGTGCATCGGTGTCTAAATGATTGGTTGGCTCATCGATTAATAGAAATTGGCCTTCATTCAAAAATAGTGCGGCAAGTAATACCTTCGTTTGTTCTCCATTGGATAATGTACTAAATGGTCTGTACATGACCTCGGCATCAACATCAAGATAGGATATTTCGCGAAGAAATTCCCAATCTTCTGCTTGGGGACAAATTTCTGCAAGGATTTCATAGGTATACTTATTTTTATCTGAAACAGGATAAGGAAAATAATTAAAATCCACCGAAGACGTGATTTTTCCGCTATATTCATAATTCCCCAATAACAAATTAAAGAATGTTGTTTTACCTCGTCCATTTCTACCGATAAATCCAAGTTTCCAATCCGTATCAATCTGAAAGTTTACGCCTTCAAAAATATTGTCAAAGCTGCTTGGATAAGAAAAAGTTAAGTCTTGTACTTGTATCATTGACATGTTAATTCCTCCGTATAAGTTTAATTGATATTATCGACTTATACGGAGCATTACATGTGTAACGGTAGTGTCTGAATTATTCATTTCTTCCTCCCCTTTATCCTACAGATAAAAAGTATCAATATTTCTATGAGAGAACAAAAAAATCCTCCCCATTCGTAATCGGAAGGATTAGTCTTTCACTTCGATGAAAAAGTTCTTTTTCACCAATAGATTCATGATCATTCAAGTGAAAACCGATTTATGAAAAATGATAGACTAACCCTATATTTTGTAGTTTGAAGTTATTCATTTCAAATAAAAATATAGATTAGTTAATCATTGTCCATTCATCAGTCCTCTCATCATTGTAAGTTTATATTAGCAATTTTCTTATTGAAATACAATATCAGCATCAATTTCAATTCCAAATTGAAAACTCTACCCTCCATCTAACGATAATGATCTTTAAATTTGGAGTTAAAAAAATCACAAACCGAAAATAGATAAAGCTTTATAATCCTAAAGGTTGAATGTTTTCAAATACACATCATTCTCAGGAGGACTTTAAAACTATGAACAATATAAAATATAAATTTCTTGAGTTAGAAAAGCCTGTTACATATGAGCTAGAGGCACTCGAGGTCGGTGTTACCTCCAATTGTAATTTTCGTTGCGATTATTGCTGCGCATATAATAGAAACGATGGAGAATCCATTGACGGTAAAGAAGTTATTCGTATACTCGAAGAGATCCCAACGATCAAGCGAGTACGACTGTCTGGTGGCGAGGTAACCCTCAAGTTTCAAGACTGTGTAGAGATTGTTGCCTATTGTCGCTCCAAAGGGATTGAAACTCAGTTAAACTCTAATGGTAGCTTACTTAATCCCGAACGGATTCAGCAATTAGCGAACGCCGGATTAACGACCATTCATTTCTCCTTTAACTTCACTACTGCTGAGAGTCATTCTAACTACTATAATGTACATCCAAGTGTTTATGATAAGATATGTCGTAATATTGCCATGTGCGCGACAACTAGCATCGATACGGTTCTCGAAACTCTTCTATTCGCCGAGACTGAGCATAATATGCAGGCCATTAGCGAAAAGGTGTACCAATTAGGTGTGCGCACCCATGAAATTCAGAATAGTATCATCATGGATCACACGGGCTGGAAGGCGATCGCCGCTCGCGATGCGTTGAAACAAGCAGTACATGATTTAATTCAACACAAGAAGGAGGACACCGTTCTCTACTTTACGTGTATGGATCGTTTTGCTGAAGCACTTGGATTTGAAGAACAGCCTGGGGTATACTTCCCCCACTGTATCGAAGGGATGAAACAACTTCATTTACACGGTAATGGCGATATACTCATTTCTGAGCTGTGTCATCCGATCATCATCGGAAATATATATCAAGGCACATCATTAAAAGATATCTACTCCAACATGCCTGCCCCACTTGAACAATATCTTGAGAAACGGCCTTGTCCGGCACTTGATGCCTTATTTCCGCAAGGCGTGTGATTCTTCCATAGTTCATCCTAAATGTATATCCCCCCCATATCCTGATCATCCTAGTTAATAAGGTAAGGGGGTGAACCAACTATGGCAAAAGATGTTCTTTGCGAGGTAAACAATTGTAATTATTGGGCAGCTGGAAATAAATGCGCTGCTTCCTCCATTTATGTAGTAAGTCATCAGGGAAAGCACGCCAAGAATTCAGCAGAGACCGACTGCAAAACTTTCGAACCAAAAATTTAGACTTCCCTTAAGAAAACCCCGCCAGATTTCAAATCAAGCGGGGATTTTTTTCGATTCTATATTCAAAAAGATCATACGTTCGCATATAATGAGAATAAATACCATAAGGGGCAGGTTTAATCATTATGAGTATACGGATAAGCAAAGAGCAAGCAAGACGGTTTCTAATACATTACCACTTTCTAGACCGTGATATCTTATCGGGTACTTCAGGTGTAATGGATTATATGAACAGGGTACGTTGTATTCAATATGATCCGCTTAATGTTGTCGGCCAAAATCAGGATCTAATATTACAATCACGTATTAGCAATTATCGTCCTGACCAACTACGAGAGCTGTTGTATACTGACTATCAGCTGATTGACCAATGGGACAAGAACATGTCAATCTGCCTCGCTGAAGATTGGCCTTATTTCTCAAGATTCAGGGCGAAGTACATACCTTGGTGCAACCAACATAGAGATATTATTGAAGCGATTGTGAAGAAAATAACGACCCAAGGCGCCTGTTGCTCTTCAGACTTTGAATTTGAAGACAAGGTCGATTGGCACTATGGAGAGACAAGAATGGCTAGGGCTGCCCTCGAGGGAATGTATTATGCGGGTGAGCTTGTAATTCATCATAAGGTTCGCACTCGGAAATATTACGACCTCGCGGAGCGCCATATAACCACAAGTGTTCTTCATAGTCCTGAACCAAACGCTACCGAACAAGACTTCTTCGACTGGTTTGTACTGAGAAGAATCGATAGTATTGGTTTGCTATGGAATCGTCCAAGTGATGCATGGCTTGGCATTCAGCCCTCCATTGGCAGTGGTTTTAAGAGTAAAGAGCGAAACGAAGCCTTTAGCCGTCTACTTACTAATCATAAAATCGTGGAAGTTACCATAGAAAATATGACTTTTCCTCTATACATTCGTTCTGAGAATTTGCCTATGCTAGAAGGCATTACCAAACAAGATGCTCTGAGCAAGCCCCACGTCAGGATTCTGGCACCTCTAGATAACCTGCTCTGGGACCGAAATTTGATTAAGGAATTATTTAATTTCGAATATCGCTGGGAAGTTTATAAGCCTGCAGTGGACCGTCAATATGGTTATTATGTATTACCAGTACTATATGGCGATCAATTAATCGCTAGGTTTGAACCAGAGAAACACCATCAAAATGGTAAATCCGTGATCAAGAATTGGTGGTGGGAGAAAGACCTTCACATAGAATCATCTTTAGAGCTTGCAGTACAAGAAGGTATGCAACGCTTTGGTAAATATTTAATTTAAAATAGATAAATATAACAAAATAAAAAGGCCCGGCAAAATGATTTGCTGGACCTTTTTTTTCACGCAGGGTGTCTTTGTAACACTAGATAAGGCACGCTCTTGATACGATTACAAGAAGAATGAACAAAACCAATATTACCCCTGTAGAAGTCCATAATCCTGCTCCTCCGACAATACCTTCGTTACAACATCCCGACATTGTATTCCCTCCCTTTTCAGAAGTATAGACCATCATATTAGGGCATAGCCTTTTCAGTCACGGCACTTGTTGAGCTACAAAAAATATAAGCTTAACAGCATTGCTACCAACATTATGATGTTGTCTGCCTACTCCAGATGTTCCATCATTGCATATGATGTAGCTAATACAATTCAATGCAGGTGATATCCTTGCCAAGAAGGAACAATATTTTAGAAGATGAAGAATTTAATTTAGTTAATAATGACTTAACGGCCGAGGACCTAGCTATTATCGCCGCGGGTCTTCAAGTACTTGGGGATTTATTCGCATTTTATTCTTTGCTTAAAGAACGTGAAGATACGGAGAAGAAAGGTAAAAAGAAAAAATCTTAAAAAGGCGTTTAGAGCGGATGAACTCTAGCGCCTTTTTTGTAGGCACCTCCCTATAGGCTATCGCATACGATACGGTATGAGAAAAAAATGACTTAGTGGAGGTAATAAACTTATGTCTTTACAAGGGCAAGGTCAAAGCCAAGGGCAAGGTCAAGTTATTTATAGAGCCGATGATAATTCAATTAAAGCCATGCAAGGAGTTAAAAATAAGGTCCATCAACTTGGAAATCAATATGCTAATCATCCGGTACGTGTTCAAACTGTAGATGGAATCACTTATGAAGGTAGACTATCTCATATGGATGGCGACCATATGTTCATAATTATCCCTGGTCATGGAGGGCAACATGGCGGACATCATGATGGACAGTATTGGAACTGGGGCCATCAAGATGGGCACCATGGAGGGCAGTATTGGAATTGGGGGCATCAAGACGGGCACCATCATCATGGAGGATATCCTATGCCGGGACATCAAGGGGGCCAAGGGCATCATGGAGGGCAGTATCCCGGACTAGGACAACAAGGTCATCAACCACATTACCGTGCTTTCTTCGGTGGACCTGGTTTTGGCGGTCCTGGCTTTAATGACGTTATTCTACCACTCGTTCTCTATAACCTTCTCGTTATCTCCTTACTGTAATCTAAATATATTCAACATTAAATAACCCGGGCTGCTTCATAAGCAACCCGGGTTATTCCATAATTGACATTAATTATCCAAATCTCCCTGAGATATAATCAGACGTACGTTTCTCAGAAGGGTTCGTAAACATCTTGCTAGTATCACCATATTCCACAAGATCACCCATCAAGAAGAAAGCCGTCTTCTCAGATACACGGGCAGCTTGCTGCATATTGTGTGTTACGATAATAATACAGAACTCCTGCTTTAAATCGGCAATGAGCTCTTCAATTTTGGCACTAGAGACGGGATCAAGCGCTGAAGCAGGTTCATCCATTAAGATAATGCTTGGACTAACGGCAATTGATCTAGCAATACATAGACGTTGTTGCTGTCCCCCTGATAACGAAAGCGCCGACTTGTTCAGTCGATCTTTCGTCTCATCCCATAATGCTGCTTTTCTCAATGATTCCTCGACAATCTGATCCAGCTTCTTCTTATTCTTAATTCCATGATAACGTGGTCCAAAGGCGATATTCTCATATATGGACTTATGAAAAGGATTAGGACGCTGCCATACCATGCCGATTTTCTGCCGAAGCAGAACGACATCTGTCTTGGGGTCATTTACATTCTCATCCCCAATCCAAATTTCTCCGGTAATCCGGGCTCCGTCAATCAAATCATTCATCCGATTTAAGCTCCGAAGGAATGTTGATTTACCACAGCCTGAAGGCCCTATTAAAGCCGTTACCTGCTTTGCAGCAAAATCAAGCGATATATTCTTTACAGCTTGCTTCTCTCCATAGAATACGCTCAAATCTTTGGCCGACAATTCAATATTCTGCATATGATAGCCCTCCTATTTCGTGGCCGTAAATTTCTTGTGCATTAAACGCCCGATATAGCGCGCTAGTAGATTGAAGATCAATACGGTTAATATCAACACAGCTGAAGCTCCTGCGGCAATTTCCGGCGCATCTGGGGCCAAGCCCTCGGAATTGATCTTCCAAATATGAACGGCCAGCGTTTCTGCGGGACGAAAAGGATTTAACGGTGACGTAGGACTTAGCGGGTTCCAGTTCCCGAAATCCAGTCTTGGACTACTCATACCTGCAGTAAATAACAGTGCCGCAGCTTCTCCAAATACGCGACCAGCAGATAATATCGTACCTGTTATAATGATTGGCAAGGCAATCGGTAGCATAATCGATTTGATCGTTTTCCATTTAGACAAGCCCAAAGCCAAACTAGCCTCTTTCTGTGCCAGAGGAACACTAGCCATAGCCTGCTCTGTGATACGAACCATCAACGGTAAATTAAATACCGTTAACGCAAGTGCGCCAGAGAATAATGAGAATCCAAAACCAAATATATTAACAATAACGAGTAAGCCGAACAAACCAACGACGATCGAAGGAAACGAGGATAACACTTCAACAATCAAACGGATAAAATTCGTAACCTTCCCTGGTTTTGAATACTGACTCATATAAATACCTGCGCCCAAACCGAGTGGGATCGTAATAATCATCGTTAAAACAAGTAGAAACAAAGAGTTAAATAATTGAGGGCCTATTCCTCCACCCGCCTTAATCGTTTGCGGTGCGGAAGTCAGGAAATCCCAACTGATATGTCCTACTCCGCGAAATAGAATGAAGCCAAGCAAGCCCGCCATAATCAGGACGATAACTCCTGCAAATGTGATGATGACCGCTGTCGCTACTTTATCTGCAGTTTTTGCACTCATCGTTTTGCCCTCCTCTCAAGCCAACGAACTGTAAATACGAAGATGAACGTCATCGCCATAAGAATGAGCGCAAGGGTCCACAGTACATTGTTCTGAATGGATCCCATAACGGTATTTCCCATACTTAAAGTGATGACACTTGTTAGTGTCGACGTTGATTCAAAGAGGGAAGTCGGAATATGAGGTGCATTCCCGATAACCATTTGAACTGCAAGAGCTTCCCCGAATGCACGCGCCATACCAAGCACAACCCCTGTCATTAACGCAGGCATTGTTGTAGGAAGCACTGTACGATATAGCGTCTGCCATCTGGTTGCTCCCAAAGCATAAGATCCCTCTTTAAGTCCTGGAGGAAGAGCAGAAAGTGCATCTGTCGCAATCGAAGTAATCGTAGGTAGGATCATAATAGACAAAACTGTAGCTCCAGCAACAATCCCCAGTCCTTGTCCAGGAAATATATCTCTATAGAAGGGTACTATTACACTTAATCCAACAAACCCGTAAACGACAGATGGTATGCCAGCAAGAAGTTCAATAACAGGTTGCAAATATTTCTTTCCGTATTTAGGCATAATTTCAACCATAAACAATGCTGCACATATACCAAGTGGAGCAGCAATGAGCGCGGCTAATATCGATGTGCTGAACGAGCCGATGATAAAAGGCAATGCTCCAAACAACGCTGGTTCTCCATCGGGTTTCCACTGTGTTCCTCCGAATATTTCACCAAAGCTGATCCCATTTACAAAGAATGAGCTTAATCCTTTAGATGCTACAAAAAAAACCATTGAGAAAATCGTTACAATCAGAAAAGTGATACATAACGAAGTATATATTTTACCGGTCCATTCCTCTATAATATGCGGTTGTACCTTTTTCTTTCCGCCGGACTGAGCCATGAAACCTCTCCCTTTACACAGCACAGAAAGAGGCAGAAGGTTCCGCCTCTCTCCTTACTATATGATGTTATGCATTATTATTTAGTGATGTTTCCATCCACATCGCGTTTAACTTGCATTTGGCTTGCTGGGATATATCCCAATTCAACCACATCAGCATTTTGAACTTCATCAGATGCAATGAAATCAAGGAATGCTTTTACTACTTCACTTGCCTCGCCTTTTGTGTACATATGTTCATATGCCCACACAGGATAAGTTCCATTGGCTACATTATCAACAGTTGCTTCTACACCTTCGTACTTCACTTCTTTAACTGAATCATCTAGATAGGAAAGAGCAAGATATCCGATAGCTCCAGGTGTTTCACTAACTAGCTTCTTAACCGTACCGGAAGAATCTTCTTGAATTGCACCTTTAAGATCTTCTGTCTTTGTTCCAAGCGCATATTTCTCAAATGTTGCCCGAGTACCGGAGCTGGATGGTCTATTGATGATTTGGATCGCTTGATCATTACCACCAACTTCACTCCAGTTCGTTACCTTACCGGTAAAAATTTGGACTAGTTGATCTTTTGTCAAGTTATCAACATTCACATCTGGATTAATAACTGTAGCCATAGCAACAACTGCTACCTGATGGTCAACTAATTCACCCGCTTCAGCCGCTTCTAGCTTTTCCTCAGCGAATACGTCAGAGTTACCAATGTCAGCTTGCCCTCCAGAGACTTGAGTCAGCCCAGTTCCACTGCCTCCACCTTGCACTTGGATAGACACCTTCGGATTTAAATCCATGAACTTTTGAGAAGCTTGATCAACCAGTGGTTGAAGTGCAGAAGAACCGACAGCTAGAATCGACCCGGACAACTCGGAACCTGTAGAATTTCCTCCATTCGATCCTGAAGTATTATTCTTTGCAGTGTTGTTTTGACCGCATGCGGCCAATGTGAAAGTAAGGATCAGTGTCAAAACCAACATCAAACTCTTTTTCATTTCTTAGGTATCCCCCTTATTTGTTTGTACAATACCAATTATATAAACGGAATATAAACTCTCTGTATTAGTTTTGTTAACGCAGTGTAAAAAAATACATCTGCGGATTTCGCAGATGTATTTGATAGGGCTTGTCCTATTTTATTTGTCGGATCCTGTATTTTTGGACAATAGATTTTTGAGCTCTTTCATAAACATATTAATATCTTTAAAACGACGATATACGGAAGCAAAACGCACAAATGCGACCTCATCAACCGGATAAAGTTGTTCCATAACTAATTCACCGATTTCCCTGCTCTCAACCTCAGCATTAGCTGAATGCCGCAGCGAACGTTCCGCTTCGGAGACAATCGATTCAAGTTGCTCAACAGATACTGGCCGTTTCTCACAAGCTCGAATTAAACCACGCAACATTTTCTCGCGGCTGAATTCCTCACGGCTACCATCCTTCTTAATTACGATGAGAGGCATTTCCTCCACCATTTCAAAGGTAGTGAACCGACGACTACACTTCTCACATTCACGCCTGCGCCGAATCGAACGATTCTCATTTGCTGGTCTTGAATCCAGCACTTTCGTTCCTAAATAGTCGCAATAGGGGCATTTCAAGTCATCCGCCCTCCCTTCTCTAATATCTCTTATCTCTTTGTAATAATTCCAAAAAATAACTTATAAAATGCGTAATGAAGTTTGTCATCCCTGTACATAATACTGTTACCAACCACAAGGAGGTGAACAACATGAGCCAAAACAACTCTTCGAATAACCTGGTGGTTAAACAAGCTTCCGGGGCACTTGAACAAATGAAATACGAAGTTGCTCAAGAACTTGGCATTTCTTTCCCGAAAGATGGATACGCTGGTAACCTGACTTCATACGAAAACGGTTCGATCGGTGGTTACATCACAAAACGCTTAGTGACCCTGGCAGAACAATCACTTGCAGGTCAATTTAAATAACCAATCGATCAGAGAAAGCATTGGTAGGCTCACGCCTCCAGTGCTTTCTTTAATATATATACCCTAACCTGCCCTTTAGGGGAAGTTTTTTTCGTTGAACTTAGAATTCGTCGTAAATTTTGGAGTACTGTTTAAAATAATGGGATACTCGCTGAACGTAATGTCTTGTTTCCCCAAACGGAATATCCTTTGATGCTTCGAGTGTTCCATCCCATCTCCCACTCTTGATCCAATTCTTAACATTAGTTGGACCCGCGTTGTATGCAGCGATCATCGCAATTTCATTCCCATCAAACTGGTCGAACAAGTATTTCAGATACCAGGTTCCAATCTCGATGTTCGTTGCTGGTTCTTCTTTAACCCTTTCAAGTTCCACATCCGTATACTTTGCTTTTTCAATGACCCATTTAGCTGTATCCGGCATAATTTGCATAACACCAAGCGCGCCTTTCTTAGACACAGCCCCCGTTTTAAAATTGGTCTCAACCCGTATAATTGCAGCAACCAACCTTGGATCAAGATCATTGTTCTCCGCATGATAACGAATTTCATCCTTATATTGAATCGGGTAGAATAACGAAAGCCAACTCGAGTTAAGAAATAAAATACCTGTAAAGCCGATGAATAAAAGTAACAGCACCCTTTTTTTTCGAAGCCACCTCATAACAAACCTTTGTCCCGCATAAAGTTATCGATCTGACTTAACGTCTCGTCCAGCCCGAGGCTATTGTCAATCAATATATCCGCCCTCTCCCTCTTTGCTTCAATATCCATTTGCGCATTTAGCCTATCCTCCGCGTCTTTGCGGTTAAGGCCATCTCTTTGCATTAGCCGCTCTAGTTGGATTTCTCTGGGTACATAAACGACCATGATCTCATCGTATAAGTCCTCGAGCCTGGATTCATATAGCAAAGGAATATCCGCAACAACCAGACGTTTAGGATCTTCAGCTTCATATTCTACCATACGTCTACGCATTTCCACTCGAATCGCAGGGTGTGTAATATCTTCAAGAGCTTTACGTTCCTCTGGATTTGAGAATATAATGCTTCCTAATCTTTTTCGGTTCAGCGTACCATCTGGAAACAGAATGGAGGGACCAAAAGTATCAACCACAGTCCCAAGTACCGGGTGACCTGGCTCCATGATTTCCCTGGCAATTACATCGGCATCGATTAACACTGCACCTCGCTTCACCAGTTCTTGAGAAACGGTGCTCTTACCCGATGCGATTCCACCAGTCAAACCGATATTCATCCCTTCACCTCATTACTTTGATCAGAAGTGAATGGTCTTTGGCAGTTCGGACAATAGTGGGTGCCACGTCCCCCCACGACGGTCTTCTCCACAGCATGTCCGCAAGAAACACAGGGTTCACCCTTTCGTCCATAAATTTGGAAAGAATGCTGGAACATCCCCATTTCCCCTTGACCATTCACAAATGATTTAATTGAAGAGCCTCCAGCGTCCACGGCTTCTTGCAGCGTCGATTTAATCGCTTCATATAATTCGTCAAGCTTAGCCGCGCTCAGTTCTTTTGCAGGATACTCAGGATGTATTCCCGCTCTAAATAACGCTTCATCCACATAAATATTCCCCAGCCCGACCACATATTCCTGATTAAGTAATGCCGGTTTGATCTTGGTCGACCGCCCCGAAATCACTTCACGAAAAGCCTCTGCAGTGAATGAACTATCAAGTGGCTCTAATCCCAGTTTGGCTAATGGATTCATCGTAAATTCCTCACCAGTTCGGAACAAGTGCATCGTTCCAAATTGCCGTACATCTTTGTATCTTAACTCTGAACCATCGGTGAAATGGAAAATGACATGAGTATGCTTCTCAACAGGATCGCTTTTGTCATATAAACCATATCTTCCTTCCATCCGTAAATGGGATACCAGAACAAGACCGTCCATGATGATTCGCAAAAATTTACCCCGCCGACCGATCTCGAGAATTCGATGACCGATTAATTCTATTTCAAACCGCTTAATGTCGTCAGGTCGCTGAATAATTCTTGGGAGCGACACGGTCACGGATTGAATGGTTTTCCCAACGATTAATTCGGTCAATGTTCTTCTAACCGTCTCTACTTCAGGCAATTCCGGCATATTGCTCACCTCATTCAGTTAATATAAGAGTTACTTTGCTTCGTACCAATTTAAGCCACTGCTAACTTCAGCCTTGAGCGGAACAGATAACGGAAGGGCTTGACCCATAATTTCTGGCACAAGCTTACTCATGATATCCATTTCTTCCGGTGGAACCTCAAATACCAACTCATCGTGTACTTGCAATAACATTCGGCTTTTTAATCCTTGCTTCTTAAGTGCTTCATCCATCAACACCATCGCCAACTTGATGATATCTGCCGCCGTTCCTTGAATTGGCGTATTCATGGCTGTACGTTCGGCGAACGAACGAATATTGAAATTGGAAGCATTAATCTCCGGCAAATAACGCCGACGTTCTAAGAGTGTTTTTACATAACCATCCCGCTTTGCTTCGAGTACAATATCGTCCATATAGCGACGAACTCCCCCGAATGCTTGGAAATACTTCTCAATGAACTGAGCAGCTTCTTTACGCGTAATGTTCAGGTTCTGAGATAATCCATAATCACTAATCCCATATACAATCCCGAAGTTAACCGCTTTTGCGGAACGGCGCATGTTTGAATCTACTTGATCAGCCGATACACCGAATACATCCATCGCTGTTTTTGTATGAATATCCAGATCATGAAGGAAAGCCTCTTGTAACCCTTCATCTTCAGAAATATGAGCCAATACACGAAGTTCGATCTGGGAATAGTCGGCAGCGAGTATGAACCAACCTTCCTCCGATGGAACAAATACCTTGCGAATCTTGCGGCCCTCTTCCATCCGAATCGGAATGTTCTGCAAGTTCGGGAACTGACTGCTAAGTCTACCTGTAGCCGCAATGGTCTGGCGGTAATACGTATGCACCTTCCCAGTAATTGGCGAGATCTCCTTTAGCAATCCTTCTACATAAGTCGATTGCAACTTAGCAAGTTGACGATAGTCAAGAATATATTGAACGATCTCATGGTATGGAGCTAATTTCTCCAAAACTTCGGCATCTGTTGAATAACCAGTCTTGGTCTTCTTCATCACAGGCATACCTAACTTATCAAACAAAACCTCACCTAATTGTTTAGGTGAATTTAAATTAAACTCCAAACCAGCAATCTCGTAAATTTGTTTCATCAATTTAGCAATTTGTGACTCAAATTCTTTGCCTAACTGGATCAAATCATCCCGATTTACGGCCACACCTTGCTTCTCCATGTCTGCCAAAATACGAGACAAGGGCATTTCCAACTCATAAAACAATCTATTCATTTCATTCTTCTCAAGCTCATTTCGTTGTAACTCCATGATCTGTAACAACAACTGAGCTTTCCTAGCCAGATGCTTACTCAATATCTCCTGATCTGGTACTTTGAATTTAGCACCTTTGCCATATACCTCTTCATCAGATGCTATAATAGGCAACTTATATTTAGCAGCCAATCCACTAGTGGTTTGATTATTATCCGTAGGGTCAAGCAGATAAGCAGCCAGTTGAACATCATGCTCCTCGCCCGCCAAAGTAATACCTAACCAATGCAGTACTAAATCCGCTCGGTGTAGATCATATCCTCGTTTTGGCACAGAAGCGTCCCCTAGCCAGGCGACTATAACTTCTGCCTCCTTGCTCTTCAGAAAATCAAAAGGGACAAAGAAGTGACGTTCAGGGGTCGATAAAGTCATCCCCATTGCAATCGCGTGATGAGGATTATCACCATAAGACTCCACATACATCATTTCGATTTGTGGGAGAAGTTCTTTAAGTTCCGGTAATGTAGCCGTATCTACAATAGTTACATCTACTTCTGTCAAAGATTGAACATTACTGTCAGAGGTTGCCTCCCCTGCCGTGCCAACCGTAAAGTCTAGCCGTTCGAGTAGCGACTTAAACTCTAGTCTATGTAGCATTGGAGCAGCCTTATCCTCCTGCACGCCTGCAAAGGCCATATCTTCCCATGAGCGCTCAACGGGAACTTCATAGAAAATGGTAGCTAACTTCTTACTCATGCGCGCATCCTCCGCATGATTCACTAAATTTTCTTTCATCTTGCCCTTCATTTCATCCGTATGAGCCAATACTTCTTCAACCGATCCATACTGATGCAACAACTTCAATGCCGTTTTCTCTCCGATACCTGGAACACCTGGAATATTATCCGAAGTGTCACCCATCAATCCTTTCAGATCAATGATCTGTTCTGGACGAAGACCGTATCTTTCTTCAATCTCCTTCGGTCCATAGGGTTCTACTTCACTAATCCCCTTACGGGTCAACGCTACTTTTACATTATCCGAAACGACTTGGAGCATATCCTTATCGCCTGTAACAATAAGTACTTGACGACCAGACTCTTCTCCTTTTTTACTGATCGTACCAATAATGTCATCCGCCTCATAACCGGACAACTCAAACCAGGCAATCCCAAAGCTTTCGAGCAATTCTCGCATCAATGGGAACTGTTCCGATAACTCATGGGGGGTCTTCTCACGACCACCTTTATAATCCTTATATCCTTCGTGACGAAACGTTTCTTTCCCCGCATCAAACGCCACAAGAATATGACTTGGCTTCTCTTCTTGAATCAAACGTAGCAGCATGTTCGTGAATCCATACACCGCGTTCGTATGCAATCCTTTAGAATTTGTTAGCGGTGGCATAGCGAAGAATGCCCGGTAAATAATACTGTTACCATCAATAAGAATCAATTTTTCCATACAGCACCTACTCCTTCAGCTATACTCCTCCCTATATTCTAACACAAGCCTCCCTTTAATAAAAAAACAAAAAAGGCTACCCTACAAGTTGATTTCTTTAACCTGTAAGGTAACCTCTTGATTATAATGGATGTTCAAAAAATCAGCTTTTCAGCACCAGAGCCTATGCTTACGATGCTGCGTTTTTTCAAAACGCTTCAGAAGGTTGAATGAAGCTAGGGACTGAGGAGCGGAGCGTAGGCTAAACCTACGTGAGCACCTGAAATGTTTCTGTAGGAAACATACCCCGTAAGCATATGCTTGGCCCGGCTAATTTCAAGATTCGATGTCGATTTCGCTTCATGATTTACTTCGTGATCAAAAGATGAGTTTTTGAACTACCTTTTATATGAAACTTATTTTATTGATTCAAATCAGGGCGATGTCCTGTAACCAGATAAACAGCACTCTCACCAATATTTGTCGCATGATCAGCAATTCTTTCAATATAGCGTCCAACCAAAGTTAGCAACATCGCTTGTTCTGGATGCTCGACCATATAAGAATAAAGGTCACGAATCATTTGACTATATAAATGATCTACTTCGTCATCATCTTTAGCCATCTTATACGCTAAATCCGTATTTTCTTCCAAGTAAGATTCTAAGGATTCACTTATCATGAGAACAACCATCTCGGACATCTTAGGAATGTCAATCAAAGGTTTGATCAAGGTCTGACCTTCCAGACGCAATGTTACTTTAGCAATATCAACCGCTAAATCACCCATTCGTTCCAAGTCACTAGAAATCTTGAATGCTACGATAATTCGGCGAAGGTCTTTGGCTACTGGCTGTTGGGTCACTATTAATCGTGCACCAATGTCCATGATTTGTTCTTCCATCCTATTAAGCTTAAGATCACGCTCTATAACTTCTTTAGCTTTGCTTACATCCAAACTGTGTAATGCCTGAATGGATTCCTGTAGGGCATGTTCCACATGCTCTCCCATTTGCCCCAGTAACTGACGAAGTTCTTCTAGATTTCGATCAAATTCCTTTCTTTGAATCATAGATCATATGCTCCCTTCTCTTAACCGAAACGTCCGGAAATATAGTCTTCAGTGCGTGAATCCTGTGGAGTAGAGAATAGCTCCTTAGTATCCCCGGCCTCTACGATCTCACCGTTCAGGAAGAACACAGTCCGACCTGAAATACGAGCCGCTTGATGCATGTTATGCGTTACCATAACAATAGTATACCTATCTTGGAGTTGTCCAACTAGTTCTTCAATTTTTAAAGTTGAAATAGGATCGAGCGCCGAGGTTGCTTCATCCATAAGCAGAATATCAGGACGAACAGCTATCGCACGCGCAATGCATAAACGTTGCTGTTGCCCACCGGACAAACTAAGAGCGGATCTCTTCAGGAAATCTTTAACCTCGTCCCATAGAACTGCTTGCCGCAAACTTTGCTCAACAATCTCATCCAACTCGGCTTTATTTTTTACCCCATGGAGTCTAGGACCGTAAGCAACATTATCATAAATTGATTTAGGAAATGGATTTGGTTGTTGGAATACCATTCCCACTTGTTTGCGGAGTGATTCCACCTGTACATCGTCACCATAAATTTCTGTACCGGCTATTTGTACAGAGCCTTCAATTCGGGTGCCGACAACCATGTCATTCATCCGATTCAGCGTCCGTAGAAGCGTCGACTTACCACAGCCAGACGGTCCAATAAACGCAGTAATTGCTTTTTCTGGAATTTCCATTGATACATTCTTAAGCGCATGAAATTGATCGTAATACAAATTCAATTTATCAATACGAATGATTGGTTCCATGTCACTGCTCCTTCTCTAATTAAACATCTCTACCAGCACCAAAACGTAAACTCGGAAAACCCATGCCAACGTTTCAGGTAGAAGATGGGATCAGACCTGTAAGCCATCTTCTTCAGTTTCTCTGTTTCATTTCATTTCTAGTCCATTTTCTCACGAATATCACAATTTTACATTCTCTATGTAAACGATATTAGCCCTGAATGTAAACGCAGTGTAAAATCTGCACCACCATACCGAAGAAAAAAGGCTATCCGCATAGCGAAAAGTCGCTTTTAGGGATAACCTTTATATAGCACTCGGCCTAGTTACACATCATAATTCACAACATAACTTTGCAATTCCGTATTGTAATAACCTACACTGAATTCGATCAAATTACCTTGTACATCATAAGAATACCTGGATCTCTTCAGTACGGCTGTTCCCTTCTTTATCCCTAGTATTTCCCCCACTTCTTCTGGTGGAAGAGCCACTGCAAATTCATCTCGAAGCTTATCCAAAGAGATCTCTTGTTCTTCAAGTAATTCATATAGGGATTGAGCAGCATTTAAATCTGACAAGTCTACCTCATCGATAGCTATGGAAAGATAATGTGTGTAATGGATATAGGGCACAGCATCCAGACTATATACGCGTTGTAAGCTTAAACAGCGTTCACCAAACAACCGATAGAGTTCAGTTTCAGCTTCATTATGGGTAACTCCCGCTCGTAACCATTGTTTTTGGAGTTGATACCCTTCATCCACTAAAATCTCCGTGAACCGTTTCCACTTGGACAGCTTAGAAGCAGACGTATTCCGGATCACCTTCGTTCCTTTACCGCTGCCTTTCTCAACATAACCTTCTTGGGCTAATTCTTGAATTGCATTACGCACTGTAATTTTGCTAACTGCGAACTCTTTCTCCAACTGGGGTTCCGAAGGGATATTTGTTCCTAAGGAATAGGTACCATATAAAATCCGATCCTTCAGGATGTTTTTGATTTGTAAATATAACGGTTTGTCTTTGCGGGACAAGCTCACGTTGGTTGTCACTACCTTTCTACATCGCCTATGGATTCTGTCATCGCCCGGAGAACTTCCTCCGCAGATGCCATGGGAGTATCCCCTACGACCGTATGGGCCAACATTCCAGCCGTTGCAGCAAATTGGACCGTCTTCACAGCAGGGAAGCCCTCCATCTCACCATGTATGATTCCACTAGTGTAGGCATCGCCTGCACCTATTCTATCATAGACGGAAAAGGTTAATGTACTTGAAAACGTGAAGCTTTGATCCTTAAATATAAACCCGCGCAATGAATGTGAATTATCACTATGAATGGATCGGTGAGTTCCTGCTATAGTACGGATACCATACCGCTTAGCAACTACTGGAATCAACTCCACAAGCTGGTCTTCTCGTTGCTCTTTTGTAGTTTCCATCCCTAAGGTAAAGATAGCATCTTTTTCATTCATCATGACGATATCGGCCAGTTCTAGCATTTCTTCATAATGTGGCTTCGCCCTTGTATATCCATCCTCACCCCAAAGAGAGGGACGATAATTACAATCAAAAATAACGGTCCCCCCGTGTTGTTTAACCGCCCTAGCCAAAGCTTTCATATGATTACGAACACCATCATTCATAGATAAAGTGATTCCGCAAAAATGAATCGCATCGATTTCCATGGCAATGCCTTCATAATCATACGTACCTTCTGGTGATGTGTTAAAGCTGCTATCCATTCGATTACTATAGGTTACACGACTCGGCCGGACACCAAATCCATTTTCTAAAAAATACATACCAAGATAACTTCCACCCCGGATTATAAGCGATGAAGCAACACCCAGTTTACGAAGATATGCTGCTGCTGCATCTCCGAGGGGATTGACGGGTAATCGGGTTACGAGGTAACCGTTATGTCCAAAGCGTCCTAAGGCCGAAGCTACATTCACTCCGGTACCGGAAAAAGAATAGTTCAATGTACTTGCCTGCGATAGCAATTCGAATCCAGGTACTTGTAAACGCATCATGACCTCTCCGAAGGCCGCTATGTTCTTAGGCATATAAATCCGCCAACTTCTTCATGATTACTAGTAAATCACGCACATCTTGAACATTCGTTTTTCCTGTTTCTTTATCGATAATCGAAGAATATACATGAGGAATAACTTGCGGAACTCCAGCTTCTAACGCAATACGCAGGATCGCTTCGAAATTGTCCATATCGATTCCACCAGTTGGCTCTAAAGCGAATCCTGTCTCGGCACAAGCCTCGGCTACAGCTCGGAACTCATCTTCACGACTCAGTCCTTGCATTGGGAAATACTTGAGTGCATTCCCTCCCATGTCCTTGACCAACGCGATTGCAGATCTAATAGGAACAATAGCTAACTCATCCTGCGTAGAGCTAATCGCACCTGTTGAGATATTCACGTATCCAGGACGACCGGTAGGAGCTATCATACTGTTAATCCAGCTATCCTTCTCCCCAAGATTAGCACGTGTCGCCCCAACAGCAGGAAATGCTTGATTAATGTGACTACCTGGATAATATTTTGCAATCTCAGCTACAACAGCCGCTTGGCGGCTATCCCCTGCTCCAAGTCCAATGGATACGGCTTCGTCTATTTCTTGACCGTATTGTTTCATAGCCACTACCGCTTCTTCTACGGTTGCATAGTCTTTAGACAAAACACCGACTAGCACATACCCTTCCGCTGCTTCAAAGACCTCTTTAGCATTGGCAACATCCTTGGCTAATACATTTAATGCAACACGACCTTTATAAAAACGCTTAGCGATATTAGACATATTTATTGTCCCCCAACTAATTCACGTATTTTTGATTCAATAACTGTAATATCATCACCCTGTAATGGGCGTGGATCGATATCGAAATACCCCTGTCGCACCCCATAATCCCGGGTATAGATCGCAATTTCCCCATTCTGCAGTCCCGATGCAACTTGCTTAGCGTTAGTACCTGCCTGCTCCGGATCAATGTGAATGCGCCCACGGTAGATCGCTCGCCCTGCTTCATCCTGAACAATGGATACCCGCACTCCTGCGATTTCATTTAGCGGCATTAAAGTTTGAAGTGTTTCTTTTTCTTGCTCACTTCGATCTTGCTTCACGATGTATTCATCCAATGCCTGAAGCAGTCCGTAGGTAACTTCTTTCCCCACTTTCATGCTTCGTCCAATGCCGTATAATTGCACTTTAAGCCATTCCACATAAGTGCGTTTCCCTGCAACGATCCCTGATGTAGGTCCTTCAATGGCCTTAGACCCACTGTAAATCGCCAGGTCCGAAACCTTAACATACTTTTGGATATCCTCTTCCGCAGCAGCATCCACGATTAATGGAATACCTCTACGCTGAGCAACCTCCCATGCCTCTTCTACGGAAATCATATTTTTCTGAACAGCATGATGCGATTTCACGTACAGGATAGCAGCTGTTTTGTCCGATATAGCTTCTTCAATGTGCTCAGCTTTGCCTTCATTGGCGTATCCAACTTCCAGCAGCTTACCACCACCTAAGAATACCATCGTCTCAACAGGTGCACCATACTGCACATTATGACCCTTCAGAATGATGATTTCATTCTTCTGGATTTCCTCCTGGTGTAGACGCTCACTACGGCGGCGATTTCCTTGCGTCACGATAGCCGCTACAGAAAGGGCTATGCCGCTTGAGGCTGAGTTCACTACGACGGCTGCCTCAGAGTCTACAATCTTCGCTATGTAATCCCCTGCTTTATCAACCAAATCGGCAATTTCCACATAGCTTTGCCCGCCTTGCTTCATCGCCTCCATTACGGTATCTGTCGGAGCCGAAACCCCAAGAATACTCATTCGTCCGCTAGCATTAATGACACGTTTTAGTCCATATTTAGCATTCAATGTATTCCCCACCTATAACCACTCCTCTCGTTTCGATCACTTGATCCGATACTCTTTGCTCCCCTTCAGAATCGATGAGTACCGTCTGTTCATTTCGTAGAGTAAATAACGTCAAGTTCGCTTGATCACCTACTTGGATTCGACCAAGCTCTGGTTTTCCTAGCCAAGCTGCTGCATGTGTCGTGACTGCCGCAATAATCTCTTCAAGTGAATATCCTAGGTACAGAAATTTGGTAAGAACATTCGCCAAGCTGTATACCGGACCGTTAAGCCGATTTCCCCGGTAAATATCGGTGCTAATCGTATGAAACCCTATTCCCTGCTGTTTGGCCGCTTCAGCCACCTTAAAAGAAAAGCTTGCCGTACCATGCCCCACATCTAAATGAACTCCTCTGTTAATCGCATCGATTAACACTTGAAGTGGTTTTCCCTCCATATCGAACAGATTATTTCTCTTTCCATTAAGATAGTGAGTAATTATATCTTTTCGCTCTAAAAGTGGAATAACCTCCTCAATATTCGGCGGTGCTGAACCTATGTGAACCATTACCGGCAGTGCTGTTTCATCGGAAAGTTCCCGCGCAATGCGTAGTGGTTCAATTCCGCTATCTCCAACAACACTACTGCTAATTCGTGCTTTTAAACCAACGATAACGTCCCCGTATGCTTTGACCGCCAGCTTAACCTTCTCGCGATTTATCCATTCCATATTGGACAGTTCATCGATTCTCTTTAGACCTATCCGAGAAATATTTAGAAACGCAAATAAATTCGTCTTAGCCTGTTTGCTATCAGCAACTAGATCAGGAATCCGATCAGCTCCGCAACTTCCAGCATCAACAATGGTCGTTACTCCTTGTTTGACTCCAATCTCATCGATCTCGTCACCATACGGAGAGAATTCAGGAAAAGCATGGACATGCATGTCGATCCAACCACTTGATACATAGGTGCCTGCTCCATCCCAAACTTGTTCCCCGTGCCCCTCTCCGGCAATAGCTATCTCGGCTATTTTACCGCTCTCAATAACGATATCAATTTCTTCACCGTTTACACGTTTTACATTGCGAAGGACGAAACTATTCTTCAAAGTTCTCACCTCTTTCAATATAACATTATAATGTTTAAGATAGCATGAATAGTTCATTAAGTAAATATAACGTTATAATGTTTATGATTGTAGTGCTCCATAAATAACTAAACTCCTCAATCACTTCATTTACAAAAAAACATCCATCATTTTATTAATGATGGACGCTTTTTTTCTTACTAACAACTAGCTTATAACCAACTCCGCGGATGGAATCAATATGCACTGACTCTGGATCGAGTTCCAACTTCTTCCGTAGTGAACTAACGTGCACGTCCACTGTCCGCTGACCTCCAATGTAGTCAAATCCCCAAACCGCGTTCATCAAATCGTCCCGCGTCATAACTACACCAGGCTTACGAGCTAGGTACAATAATACTTCAAATTCTTTGGGCCGAAGTGTAATCGATTCGCCATTAAGCGTTACTTCATACTTCTCAGGGTAAATGACAAGTGCACCATGCGAAATATGCGCATCTTCACGATCCGGCAGCTTCTCCCGTTCTTCTACACCTGTCGACCTTCTTAATACAGCAGCAACTCGCGCCAGTAACTCTGCCACTCCAAATGGCTTCGTAATGTAATCATCTGCACCAGATTTCAAGCCCTCTACCACTTCTTCTTCAGCATTCTTTGCCGTTAAAATGATCACTGGTGTCTTTACGCCTTCTTGCCGGAGCTTGGTCATAATTTCAAATCCATTCATCCCCGGAAGCATTAAATCCAGCAGAATTAAATCAAATTCTTGATTTAAAGCCGTATCATAGCCAGTTTGTCCGTGATCTTCCACGGTCACCTCATATCCTTCTCTTGAAAGATTGTAAGATAATAGTCTGGATAGCGTTGGTTCATCTTCAATTACTAATAGTCGCTGCGTCATATAAACCCCCATTGTTTTCTATATGCAGAATGGATGTTGACGAATCTTGACTCGAGTATACATGCTCAGCATATCACCACATTGTTAACGCGGTGTAAAATATATCAAACATAAATAGAGAAATACCCTAACTCACTCCAAATTATGCATAAATGGAAGCTCCAAAATAAAGGATGATCCTTCACCGACCTTACTTTCTACTGTAATTGTCCCATGGTGCAGTTCCACTAGATGCTTGACAATGGATAAGCCGAGCCCGGTACCTCCCGAGTTTCTTGACCTTGCTTTGTCTACTCGATAGAAACGTTCAAAAATTCGCGGAAGATCTTTTTTCGGAATACCAATCCCCGTATCACTAATAATAAATTTGATTTTTTCCTCTTCACTACCCTCATGCTTAATCTGGGTTTCTACCTTCACTCTACCACCATCTGGCGTATAATTGATTGCATTGGATAACAGATTCATAAAGATTTGTCTGAGCCTATCTTCATCACCCTCAATAAACATATGTTCAGGAATACCATGGTGTAATACAATCGATTTCTTATCCGCGGCAGATTGCAGCACTTCAAATATACTATCGAACAATTCCTTAAGTTGGATCGGAGCATACTCCAGTGGTGCCCGTTTCGATTCGATCTTGGATAACTCCAAGATATCCCCGATCAGACGATTCAAACGATCTCCCTCGTCATAGATGATCTGCAGGAAAGACCTTGCCGTTTCTTCATCTTTTACTCCACCGGCCAGAAGGGTCTCCGCGAAACCTTTCACCGCAGCAATTGGAGTCTTCAACTCATGAGATACATTCGCTACAAATTCACTACGCATCACTTCTAAGCGACGGATACTTGTAACATCGTGAAGCAGGAAGAGCATCCCTCGGTAGCTTCCATCGTTCTCAAACATAGGCACACCGTCAAAATGTAAAATTTTATTCTCAGGGTCATACACATTACGCTCTTCATGAACACGAACTTTGTGTTCCATGCCTTCTTCCATAAACTTTGTAAATTCGAAATTTCTTTTCAGCACATGATAAGGTTTGCCTAATAACAAATTCTCTTTCATTCGTAAAATACGTTCAGCTTCCCGATTGATCAGTGCGATTTGTCCATCAGAATCAACCATTACAATACCGCCTGTAATATTGGTTAATACACTTTGCATCAGACTCTCGTTATCGCGGATTCGTTTCAATTGCTGCTGTAAACTATCAGCCATGCCATTAATGGCTTCTCCAAGCTGGCCGATTTCATCCTTACGACTAAATCCTACTCTCGCATCATAATCGAATTTGGAAATCTTATTCGCAACCCTAGTAATATGCTCCAGTGGTTTAGTAAGTCCTTTTGCCATCCGGTAGCTAAGTAAGGTGGCTGCCAGAAATAAAACCACCAGCCCGCCGATCATCAACAACCAACCTCGATTTAACCCCTCACTAGCAATTGCAAGACTCATAGATAATCTTATATATCCATCATAGCCTTGGTCAGACACCGAAACTTTCCTCGCTACATAGAGCATATCCTCGCGCATGGTTTCGCTATATCGTATAGCGCTACCCACCTTATCCTCAGTCGCAGAGATGATTTCTTCACGATTCAAGTGATTGTCCATCTCACTCGTAATGGCCTCGGAATCACCAATGACTTTCCCATCAAGACTGATGAATGTAACACGAGAATTGATTAATTCCTCCAGTTCTTTGGCTTTCGCCGTATAATACTCCGAAGCGCCTGGGTTTCCATCGAGGGGTTCAAAAGGGAATGTGTTCTCAAGTAAATTGATCTCACGCCCCATGTTCTCTTCCAAGGCATGGATATGCGAGTCTTTAAATACCAGCGCCATGGAAATCCCTGCAGCAAGCATGGAAATGCCCACCAACCCCATCATGATTAGCGTAAGTCTCTTGCGAAATGTCTTCATAACTGATTAAAACACCTTCTCCTTAAATGAAGCTAATTTCTCTGCAGAATTCTTCTCTACACCTTCATGCAAACTATCCCCATGAGAGTCCATGGTTACTATCGCTGCAAAACCGTCCACATTCAGATGCCACATCGCCTCAGGAATACCAAATTCCATAAAATCAACGCCATTTACATGCTTGATGCATTCTGCATAATATTGAGCAGCTCCACCAATAGCATTCAAATAGACTCCGCCATGTTCATTAAGCGCAGCTAATGTCTTCGGTCCCATGCCACCTTTACCGATCACGGCGCGGATGCCGAATTTTTTGATAATATCGCCTTGGTAGGGCTCCTCACGAATACTGGTCGTTGGTCCCGCTGCCTTAACATGCCAACCTTCTTCATCCTTAAGCATTACAGGTCCACAGTGATAGATTACGGCTCCGTTCAAATCCACAGGAGAATCATGATCCATCAAATATTTATGAAGTGCATCTCGACCCGTGTGCATTTCGCCTTTAATTACAACTACATCACCTACACGCAATGCACGAATTTGTTCTTCACTTATTGGTGTTTGAAGAACGATCTCACGACTGGCTGATTCCCCGTCCGTTTCGGATTCGTCATTTGCTTGTTGATCCATAGATACCTCTGAACCCTTTTCATATATCCATGTATTAATTTCTCCGGTTACCGCATCTATCTCTACACCCTGACGGCGAAACGCCCAGCAATTATAGGCTACGGACACAAAAAAACTTGCCGGAAGACGATTTGCAGTACCGATCTTACAACCAAGCAACGTTACTTCCCCGCCAAATCCCATCGTACCAATACCAAGTTTGTTGGCATTTTGCATAATGTATTGTTCCAACTGATCTAATTCAGCGATCGGATTGACATCGTCCACTGCACGAAATAACTGCTGCTTCGCCAGTTCATACCCTGTTGTCCGATCACCACCGATACCAACGCCGATGAATCCGGCACTACAACCTTGACCCTGCGCTTGGTACACTGCATGTAAAATACATTTACGAATCCCATCCAAATCCCGTCCCGCACGACCCAGATGCTCCAATTCTGCTGGTAAGCTGTATTGGATGTTCTTATTCTCGCAGCCTCCACCTTTTAGAATAAGCCGCAAATCTATATAATCATTCTCCCATTGTTCAAAATGAATTACAGGTGTGCCCGGCCCTAGATTATCACCACTATTCTCGCCTGTGAGTGAATCTACTGAATTGGGACGCAGCTTTCCTTCTTTGGTTGCTCTTTGGATTGCAGCACGAATACTTCGTTTCATCTCAATCTGATTAACCATGATAGGCGTGTGCACAATAAAGGTCAACATCCCTGTATCTTGGCATATCGGTGAAATTTGTTCCTCGGCCATCCCTATGTTACGGGAAATCGTAGCTAATGCGAGTCCCGCACGTGTTGCTCTGTTCTCCTCAGCCATTCCTCGATTCACAGCCCTACGCACATCTCCAGGTAATTTCGTTGAAGCTTCCACAATTAATTGGTATACGCTCTCTTCAAACTGGTGCATAATCATAGGGTCCCCTCTCTTGTCTACAAATAGATTAATTGTAGTAAAAGTTTTAAATTGCCGTAATTTCAACAATGGTGTTATGCTACTTATTAGCTTTATAATAACATAATACAATTTAAGAGGTTGACAATTTTTATACAAAATTCACTCATATTAAAGAGAGGTTTGTCATTGATGAGCTACCATTTTCCCGCTTATATGTACCGACTTCGCTCCATTAAACGTTGGAGTCTTATGCGGAGTACTTCGACTGAGAATGTTGCAGAACATTCATTTCACGTGGCCTTGCTGGCTCATTTACTCTGCGAGATAGGCAACAGTTTGTTCAATCGCGAGTTGAATTCCGATCGCGCTGCAACACTAGCTCTGTTTCATGATGCAACTGAAGTGTTCACCGGTGATATTCCAACGCCCGTGAAACATCACAATCCTCGTTTACTATCTAACTTTAGGGAAATGGAAAATATTGCTGCGGAACGTCTGCTTTCGATGGTTCCCTCAGAGCTACAGGCTACCTATGACCAGTTACTGTCTCCCGGTAAAGAAGAGGGTAACCTGAAAGATAAGGAGCTCATGATCTATGTTAAAGCAGCAGATAGTCTAGATGCTTATCTCAAATGTGCTTGGGAATTAACCTGTGGAAACCGCGAATTTGCAGTGGCTAAAGACCAGTTACAAGAGAAGCTTCAACGTCTAACGCTTCCAGAAGTCAGTTACTTCTTAGAGCATTTCGCTCCCAGTTTCGAGATGACACTTGATGAGTTATCATAACAGTGAATGACCCGCAACACAGTTAACACCCCACCTCCAACATCATGGAGGTGGGGTGTTTTTGTACCCTATCCCTATTGTTGCTTTATGGTGTCCAAACGGCAACTAGCGGTTTACCTGCGCCTAACCAACCGGAATCCGGAGCAGATAGAGTCAGTTTGGTGAGAGGATTATTTTTCGTATCCCAATAATTCACAACGAGCTGATGAGGCTGACCATCATTAGGAATTTTAATATATCCATCATTAGCGTAAATTTCATTGCCAACAAAAGAATACCATTGTCCCGCATATTCGTTATCCGTCGTATTGGTTACATTAAAATACGTTTTACTACCTTCTGTTTTATCGAATTCAATAACTATCTTTTTCTCTATTTCGCATACGGCAAATTTGTATTGAAGTGTCTTATAGTCTTTGTCCGCTATAGCTAAACGATCAGGGACATTTTTACCGGAAAACTCTCCCCATTTCGTGATATCGAACTCTATAGTAACTTCTTCGCCCGCAGTTAGGTTAGGCAACCAGTGATCCTTGACTACCCCACCATCACTATTACGGGCAATCCAGTATCCTCCATTAGGCCAACTACTGCTGTAATCATAGGAGGTTGGGTTTTTGATTTTCCAAACCTGATGAGTAGCCGTCGAAGAACAATCATATTTAATAACAAGATCCGATTCAGTTACATTCTGTGCATTTGCTGCAAATGAGGCCATAGGTAGCGCGAGTAAGAAGATGAGTGCAAGTAAGCTTATTCCAAGCCATCTGTAACGTTTTTTTTGACTCATAGAGGATAAACATCCTTTCGCTTTCTATATTTGCTTTGTGCATAGTTCACATTATGTTCAGGAAATCTATATTATTCTAGACCGAGTACTGAGACAACGGCCTTATTTTCTGGCATGTATACGTTAACATTAACCGTATTATTCACATAACAAACACCCTGTCTCCATCTGAACTGGATACAGGGTGTCTGATTTGTACAGGCTCGGCAGTGATTATATAGGATCAACCCCCTACAATCTCTCCACCATTAACATGAATAACCTGGCCACTAATATAAGAAGAATCGTCCGAACCGAGGAATACAAAAGCTGGAGCAACTTCTTCTGGCTGACCAGGACGTTGCATTGGAGTATCTCCACCAAATGTCGCAACCTGTTGCTCATCAAATGTAGAAGGAATTAGAGGCGTCCAAATTGGGCCTGGTGCAACGGCATTCACACGAATTCCTTTTTTACCTACAATATTCATGGATAGCGCACGTGTAAAACTAACAATCGCTCCCTTGGTGGAAGAGTAATCAATTAACATAGGGTTTCCTCTGTAAGCAGTTACCGAGGCAGTATTAATAATGGAACTACCTTTTTTCAAATGCGGTATAGCTGCCTTAGTCAGATAAAACATTGAAAATATATTCGTTCGAAATGTTCTTTCTAACTGCTGGGCCGTAATATTGGTAATATCCTGCTGCGGATGCTGCTCTGCCGCATTATTAATAAGAATGTCCAAACCTCCAAGCTTCTCCACCGTTTGACTCACGGCTTGTCCAGCAAAAGCTTCATCACCTATGTCTCCAGGAATCAGTAGACACTTCCGTCCTTCCTGCTCGACCTCCTGCTTCGTCTTCTTCGCATCCTCATGTTCGTTCAAATACACAATAGATACGTCTGCCCCCTCTTTGGCGTAAGCTACTGCAATCGCTCGTCCAATCCCACTATCCCCGCCTGTAATCAGAGCTACCTTATTGAGGAGTTTACCAGCCGTACGAGCAGAACGCTCATAGTCCGGTTTTGGATTCATCTCCGCCTCAACACCTGGCTGTTGATTCTGGTGCTGGGGAGGCATCGTTTGTTTGGTTTGTTTATTCCCTGACATGTTACATGCTCCTTTCTCACCTTGAAGTAATGGGTCTATCTGTTGGCAGAATTCACTACCTAATCCCAATTAGAATTACCCAAGAAGTTGAGCTTATGCCACAGAATTTACATTAAAACAAAAAAAATCGCTCTTTGGAAGGTTGCCGGACATCCTAGCAACGATCCCAAATGAGCGATTTCATTCTATTCAATATTAAATAATTGAATCATAAACCATAAAGAAAGCAATAAGCAGAACACATACTGACAGCGCAGCACTTAAAGTAGTGAGCTTACTAGCTTGAGCAGTAATCTTCTTATTCTGACGGATAGCTTCCAATGCAAGCCGAAGTGGCTTGGCTAAAATGCCGCTGAATGCGCCAATCGCTAGGAACAGAACCACAACGACGACCATCCAGGCAACAGAATAATCCCCTTTACTTATCATATATCCACCCGTAAGTAATTGGATTACCAATGCGATTTGTGCGTAACGATTCAGCGTTTTCACTGCCGACACAGTACCTTCTTGTGCTGCAAGAGATAATTTGCTTACAGATCCAAGCACAAATGGTAGGACCAAATAGAATCCGAGTCCTAAGGTTCCAACGATATGAAGAAATAGCATAACCTTGTACATAAAACGCTCCACTCCTCAAAGTCAATTAGATGTATCACACTCTATTATAACTATTAACCGGAATAAAGAAAAGAAAACCTCCCAATCTGGGAGGTTTAAAATATATAAATATTCATTCACTAGCAAAAGTGCAAGAGAGCAGCCTACTTACCAGCCTCTTACAACGGAAATAACCTGACGAACAGAATCCGCTGATTTATCAAGCGCCTGCTTCTCATACGCTGTCAATTCTAGTTCGAAGATCTTCTCAATACCGTTACCTCCAAGTACTGTAGGCACACCCAAGAACAGACCATCATACCCGTATTCGCCTTCTAGTAGTGCAATAACCGGAATAATCCGTTTTTTATCCTTTAGAATCGATTCCGTCATCTGCACTAGCGAAGCTGCCGGCGCATAATAGGCACTACCATTTCCTAGCAGATCAACAATTTCGCCGCCGCCAACGCGTGTGCGCTGCACGATCGAATCAATGCGTTCCGCAGAAAGCAGCGTTTCTATTGGAATCCCACCAACACTGGAGTACCGAATAAGCGGCACCATATCATCACCATGTCCCCCAAGAACAAATCCACGTACATCCTCTACAGAAACGTTAAGCTCCTGAGCAATAAACGTGCAGTAACGAGCCGTGTCAAGCACACCCGATTGACCAATTACCCTATTCTTCGGAAAACCAAGGCTCTTATATGCCGCATATGTCATAGCATCCACTGGATTACTCAGAATGATCACAGTAGAGTTCGGACAGTATTTCTTCACATTCTCGCAAACGGACGTAATAATCCCTGCATTCGTATGAACGAGATCATCACGACTCATACCTGGTTTACGTGCAATACCCGCTGTAATAATGACGATATCAGAGTCAGCAGCATCTTCATATGAAGACGACCCTATGATGTTGCTATCGAAGCCTTGAACCGGACTCGCTTCTAGCATATCCAGAGCTTTACCCTTTGTCGGATTCTCCAACTGTGGAATATCAAGAAGAACGATATCCCCAAGCTCTTTCTGCGCAAGCATCAGAGCCGTAGTAGCTCCTGTAAACCCTGCGCCAACAACCGTTATTTTTTTACGAGCAATTGCCACGTCGGTCAGGGCCTCCTACATATTATTAATAACTTGATTAGCGAACTCAGAACACTTCACTTCTGTAGCGCCATCCATTAGACGTGCAAAGTCATACGTAACCGTCTTGTTATTAATCGATGTCTCCAAGCCTTTATAGATCAGATCAGCCGCTTCCTGCCAGCCCAGATGTTCTAGCAACATGACACCGGATAGAATAACCGATCCAGGGTTCACCACATCAAGGTCAGCGTATTTAGGAGCCGTACCGTGTGTCGCTTCAAATATCGCATGTCCAGTTACATAGTTAATGTTAGCTCCTGGTGCGATACCAATGCCTCCAACCTGCGCAGCCAAAGCATCAGACAGGTAGTCACCATTCAAGTTCAACGTCGCAATGACATCGAAATCAGTTGGACGTGTTAACACTTGTTGCAGCGCGATGTCAGCAATCGCATCCTTGATCAGAATTTTGCCCGCATCCAATGCAGCTTTTTGCGCTTCATTTGCTGCATCTGTTCCAGACTCTTCCTTAATCCGATCATATTGAGCCCAAGTGAATACTTTATCGCCAAATTCATCTTCAGCGACTTCGTAGCCCCAGTTCTTGAACGCACCTTCAGTAAACTTCATGATATTCCCTTTATGAACAAGCGTCACAGTCTTACGACCATGATCGATCGCATACTGAACCGCTGCGCGAACCAAACGTTTGGAACCCTCTTCGGAAACTGGCTTGATACCGATACCCGAAGTTTCAGGGAAACGAATTTTGCTTACGCCCATTTCATTCTGCAAGAACGAAAGCACTTTTTTGACTTCTTCAGAGCCTTCTTTGTATTCAATTCCCGCATAGATGTCTTCGGTATTCTCACGGAAAATAACCATATCTACAAGTTCCGGACGTTTAACCGGAGAAGGAACCCCATCGAAATAACGCACCGGACGAAGACACACATACAAATCAAGTTCCTGACGTAATGCAACGTTCAAAGAACGAATTCCTCCGCCAATCGGTGTCGTAAGTGGTCCTTTAATACCTACAATAAATTCACGGATAGCTGTTAGCGTATCGCCAGGCAGCCATTCCCCGTATGTATTGAAGGCCTTTTCTCCTGCAAACACTTCATACCAGGCAATTTTTTTAGTGCCTCCATAGGCTTTTTCTACCGCTGCATCAAGAACACGTTTGGATGCTTTCCAAATATCGCGTCCTGTACCGTCACCTTCAATAAAAGGAATGACAGGGTTATTCGGGACCAAAAGCTTACCGTCCTGAATTTCAATCTTTTCGCCCTCGGTAGGAAGGTCAAACTTTTCCAATTTCAGCATAGCTATTTTTTCCTCCTCGTATGAATAGTTAAAACTTTTACGTTCTCCATTCTAACACAGATTACATCAAGGTTTCTTCGTTCTTGATTATCTTAATTCAATTGGAATGTATTGTTGATTGTTCGCCCCTGTATATTCTGCACGTGGACGAATAATGCGGTTATCATCTAATTGTTCCAGAATGTGAGCAGTCCACCCAGAAAGACGACTGATTGCAAAGATCGGTGTGAACAAATCACGCGGAATTTCGAGTAGCGTATAGACGGAAGCAGAATAAAAATCCACATTTGGTCTAAGACCCTTTTGTCCTGTTACTAGTTCTTCTACTTTGACAGAAATATCATATAACGTTGAGTCGTTCTTCAATTGACTAAGTTGATAGGACATCTTTTGCAAGTGTTTCGCACGCGGATCACCATTCTTATACACACGGTGCCCAAAGCCCATAATCTTGTCTCTATTATTCAACTTATTTTGAATGTAAGGCTCCACTTGTTCCAAAGTACCAATCTCACTTAACATTTGCATAACTGCTTCGTTAGCACCTCCATGAAGAGGTCCTTTTAATGTGCCGAGGGCAGAAGTAACACCGGAGTATATATCCGAAAGAGTTGCGATCGTGACACGTGCCGAGAATGTAGAAGCATTAAGTTCGTGATCGGCATGCAGCACCAACGCCTGATCCAGAGCGCGAATAGCGACTTCATCAGGTTCTTCTCCCGTTAGCATGTAGAGGAAATTATGTGCGATAGAGACTCCCTTTAATGGTGCTACTGGTTCTTTGCCCTCTCTAATACGGGCGAACGCCGCAATTAGCGTTGGGATTTGCGATTGTAACTTGATCGATTTCTTCTGGTTGCTCTCCCGAGAAATATCATTGGCAGTCTCATCATACAAAGCAAGTGCAGAAACGGTCGTACGAAGAACAGCCATTGTGTTAGCATCTGTAGGAAATAACTTCATTTGTTCAAGTATTTCTTGTGGTACAGCTGCATATTCGCTGAGTTGTTCCTGCAAAGTCAACAACTGTGATTTAGTAGGCAATTTACCATACCAAAGCAAATAGGCGGTTTCCTCATAGCTAGCACATTCAGCTAACTCATCGATATTAATTCCACGATAAGCGAGCACGCCATCATTAATAGAACTAATCGAGGAAGTCGCTGCCACAATACCTTCCAGGCCTTTAGTAGCTGTCATGATACATCTCTCCTTTGTAATGTGAATTTGAGCAACAGGTTCATGTAAACATTTTCAATTTGAAAGTTTAAAATTTTGGTAGTAAGACCTAAACAGTCGAAAAAACCTTTGTATGAACGCTTTTTACACCTTCTAAATCATCATACTGGATTTTAAGAAGCAAAGGAACCGCTTTGAGCCCTCCTATGTATATCAAATTGTTTTATCACAACCATAAATTAATTTTGTAAACGATTCCATATCGCAATGATAAATATCACTTTCGACTAAGAAAATTATGGAAAATGATTGACTATCAGCTATTAACCTAGCTTTTCTACGGATCTATAACGGATTCTCGGAATACTATTTTAGAATTAATAATAAGGTAAAAGAAAGGCCTGTACCGTAAAGGAGAATGTCGCATGGATAACGTAATTACCAAACGCATAATGCGCGGTACTTGGATATGTACTGTCCTGATCATCGTATTACTATCTATCTATTGGCTGATCCCACTCTTATACCCTTTTCTAATCGCCTGGGTCATCGCATATGCAATGAATCCATTTATTCACTGGATGCGGACCGCGGTCAAGTTACCAAGGTGGATCTCCGTTATCATAGGACTGTTAGTGTATTGGGGTAGCGCAGCCATCGTTCTCTCAGCTGCTGTGACACGACTCCTTAGAGAGTTAATTCATTTAGCCGAATCTTTAGATGTTCATATCGCAGAGTGGAAGGATTGGTTCATTGCCTGGAGTCGCAGCGATGGGATTCAAAGTCTCATTCGTGAGATCAACACTTTCGTTGCTAATAATCCAGGTTACAGCAATACCATCAATAAAAATATTGACAACACAGCCGCCTCCATAAGTTCTGTCGTCTCACATATCATTTCCGCTTTGTTAAGCGGAATAATTAATTTGATCACTTCATTGCCAGGCTTGGGGATCATTCTAAGTGTCATTCTTCTCGCTACATTTCTTATCAGTAACAATTGGGATAGAAACATGACACGGTTAAGAAACCTTATTCCTGGTCCGTTCCGCAAAGCCTCAGGGGAAGTATGGCGAGATCTACAAAAGGCCTTCTTCGGATATATTCGCGCACAGTTTATTATGATCTCCATTACAGCCTTGATCGTATTCATTACTCTAATAATACTTAACGTCGAGTCAGCTTTCACTTACGCCCTTCTGATCGGAGTGGTTGATTTACTGCCTTACCTTGGTGTAGGTACGATAATGATTCCTTGGTTACTCTACGCATATATAACGGGAGATTTACATCTAGGTATCGGACTGTCCATTCTATATGGCATCATTCTTGTTGCCAGACAGTTGATTGAACCAAAGATTCTTGCAAGTAGCGTTGGACTCGACCCTCTACCTACCTTGATTAGCATGTTCGTCGGAATGAAGTTATTCGGCGTACTCGGACTCATCATCGGCCCCGTGTCCTTAGTTGTCATCGGTGCTTTTATCCGTGCAGGAGTGCTTCGTGATCTACGGAATTATATTATTAATGGCCGGTTACGATAAACGTGTAGTGTAAAAAAAGCCCCACATACTTAGAAAGCTAGCGGGGCTCACAAAAGTTATCAACGTATTTAACGACGGAAGTACGTAATGGATCCATCCTTCATTTTTTTACTGATCCATTTCAAAAGCGGCTTCCGATATAACGGTCGAGTTAACGGAAATACCAACGTAAATCCAATGATATCGGTAACGAATCCTGGAATAAGCAGTAAGATACCACCAATAAAGATACATATCCCATCCAGCATGGTTCTGCCTGGAATTTGTCCTCCATTTACTTGGGCTCTAGCATCTCCAAGCACTTTACGTCCTTCAAATTGCATCATTAATCCACCAATGACCGAGGTGGCTAATGAGAGGAATATTGTCTTTCCAACTCCAAACCGTTCTCCTACCTCTACATAAACCCAGAACTCACAGGTAGTGATTATAATAACAAGTAAAAACATCCATCTACGCATATGATAACTCCTTTATAGTTGCTGCTATTCTACACTTATAGGAGTATTTTAACGCTTCAAAGCCGTATAATCAAAATTTACTAGCCTTTTCGAAAGCAGCATACCATTCAGGGAATACCTTTTTGAATTGAACTGGTTTGAAATCCTCTCTTCGCACCACATAGTGTGATGACGAACCTTCTACTCGAAGTACCCCTTCTCCATCCAACACTTGATAACCATAAACCGTTTTGACGCCGCCGTTCTCCTTGATCCACGTTCTGAGCAGCACCTGATCTCCATAGGTAATTCCCCGTTTGTACTCTACCTTCATTTCATGAACAGGGGAAATATAACCCGATTGCTCCATATCAAAATAATTAAAACCAAGGTCCTGACACAATTTCGTGCGCCCCATCTCGAACCAACCTAGATAATGCGCATGATAAATAATTCCCATCATATCAAATTCAGAATATTTGGGCAGAATCGTCAACTCACTAACAAACATGAAGATACCAGCTCCTTTCCAGCGGTATGTATATTTATTTTGCAAAAAAAGCAATGGATCCCGTTACCGGATGCCCCATTGCTTTTTCTGAATTGTCGTTGCCGACTATTATTTATTTCAAGCTCGAATTAATTATTTGCGTACTTGGCCAATTTTGATCAAGTTAGTTGATCCAGAACGTCCCAATGGAATTCCCGCTGTAATTACAACAAGATCTCCTTCTTTAACGATACCGGAATCAAGACCGCCCTTCATTGCTTTGTCGAACATTTCATCTGTAGAAGTAGCAACATTGCCCTTCACAGGAGTAACGCCCCAATTCAAAGCAAGACGACGCATGGTTTGATCTTCAGTTGTTACAGCAATAATTGGAGCTTTCGGACGATATTTAGATACCATACGAGCTGTATAACCAGTTTCTGTAGAAGTAATGATTGCCTTAGCATTCAATTCCAGAGCGGAGTTGGCTACCGATTGGCTGATTGCTTCTGTAACTGTTGTTTGTTGTGCATTACTTTGTTTAATGAAAATTTCGCGATATTCCAATGCCGATTCTGCCTTTTCAGCAATACGGGACATGGTCAGAACGGAATCAACCGGATATTTACCGGCAGCTGTTTCGCCAGACAACATAATTGCATCTGTACCGTCGAAAATAGCGTTCGCTACGTCACTTGCTTCTGCGCGAGTAGGTCTAGGGTTGCGTTGCATGGAATCCAACATTTGAGTAGCTGTAATAACCGGTTTACCAACGCGATTACATTTTTCAATCATACGTTTTTGTGCCAATGGAACATCTTCGGCAGGGATTTCTACGCCTAGGTCACCACGGGCAACCATCAAACCATCAGACACTTCCAAGATTTCATCCAAATTGTCAACACCTTGTTGGTTTTCAATTTTGGAGATGATTTGGATATGAGATGCATTGTGGCTTTCCAACAATTGACGGATTTCAAGAACATCACTAGCTTTACGCACGAAGGAAGCAGCAATAAAATCGACGCCTTGCTCGATTCCAAATACGATATCGTTAGCATCTTTCTCTGTAATACCCGGAAGGGAGATATTCACACCTGGAACGTTAACGCCCTTTTTACTCTTGATCGTACCACCGTTGACAATACGGCATTTAATCTCCGTACCTTGGATATCAACAACAGTAAGACCAATTAATCCGTCATCAATCAAAATAGTCGAGCCGACTTCAACATCTCCAGGAAGATCACTGTATGTGATGGAGATGCGATCTTTGTCACCGAGAATTTCCTCGGTCGTCAGAGTGATTAACTCATCCTGCACTAGCTCAATCGGCTCTTCTTTAAGTTTGCCTGTGCGGATTTCAGGACCTTTCGTGTCCAACAGTATGGCGATTGATTTCCCCAGTTCTGCACTCGCTTCACGGATCGTAGTGATACGAGCACCGTGCTCCTCAAAATCACCATGTGAGAAGTTGAGACGAGCGACATTCATTCCGGCCGTAATTAGTTTCTTGATGTTCTCTAACGACTCGCTAGAAGGACCGATTGTACATACGATTTTTGTTTTGCGCATTTTGGGTTTCCTCCGTTTAATTAGTTCTCTCTATATCATCTTTACCAACAACTAAATTTACTATAGTTTACTCGTTTTGTATAGGATATTCGTCATACTTTTATTATTCTTCTTATTCTTTACCCACTAATGGAGAATCAATAATGGTTAGTTCTTCGTTATCTTCCTTTTTATGGCCGACAACCTTACCCGATTCAGCAAATTGTCCAATCTTGCGGAACTTACGATATCGATCTTCAACAAGCTCGTCCGGATTCATATTGACCAAATCCGCTAAATGCTGCACAAGTGAATTTTTAATTTCAGAAGCAGTGGTCTCATAATCTTTATGAGCTCCACCACGTGGTTCTGGAATAATCCCCTCAATAACTTCCATTTCCAGAAGATCCTGAGCGGTGATCTTCATCGCCTCGGCTGCCTGATCTGCCTTAGAAGCATCCTTCCATAGAATGGAAGCCGCACCATTTGGTGAAATTGCTGAGTAAATGGCATTTTCTAGCATCAGTACGCGGTTTCCCACAGCAAGTGCAAGAGCACCGCCACTTCCACCTTCGCCAATGACCACACAAATAACAGGAACTCTTAGCATTGCCATATCCCTCAGGTTACGGGCAATTGCCTCGGATTGGCCTCTCTCTTCGGCCGTAATCCCTGGATAAGCTCCTTTCGTGTCAATAAAGGTAATAATCGGACGTCCAAACTTATCAGCCTGCTGCATGAGGCGCAGCGCTTTTCGGAAGCCCTCTGGATGTGCGCTTCCAAAGAAACGCGCAATATTATCCTTCGTGTCCTTACCACGCTGCTGTCCAATCACGGTAACGGGCATATCATCTAACTTAGCCAATCCACCGACAATGGCCTTGTCATCACCAAATACACGGTCACCGTGTAATTCAATGAAATCACCAAAAATTAAATTGATCAAATCGAGCGAAGTAGGCCGTTGATGTTGTCTGGCCAAGTGCATTTTTTGTGAAGGTGAAATGTTGCTATATATCTCATCTTCAAGTTGAAGATAACGTTCCTCCAACCGTGCAATTTCTTCGCCAAAATCTATGCCCTTTTCGCTTCCGAACTGTTCAAGTTCTTGAATCTTCTCGCGCAGTTTAACTAATGGGCTTTCAAAAGGTAATTCTCCTGCCACTTACACCCCTCCCTTCCCACCGTGCAGATCAAGCAATTTAGTTAACATTGCTTTCATCTCTTTACGATGAACGACCAGATCAAGCTGGCCATGCTCCAAATTGAATTCTGCTGTTTGGAAGTCGTCAGGAAGCTTCTGTCGGATGGTTTGTTCAATTACTATTCTACCCGCAAAACCGAATACAGCTCCCGGCTCAGCAATAATGATGTCTCCAAGCATAGCAAAGCTGGCCGATACGCCCCCTGTTGTTGGGTCCGTAATGACCGAAATATATAATCCACCAGCTTCATTCAATCGTGCCAGTGCCGCACTTGTCTTTGCCATTTGCATTAGGCTGAGAATACTCTCCTGCATTCGTGCTCCACCTGAAGTAGAGAAAATGATTAAAGGAAGAGATTTCTCTATGGCAGCTTCAATCGCCCGCGTTATTTTCTCACCAACAACGGACCCCATACTACCTGTGAAGAAATCAAAGCTCATTATAGCTACAACGGCTTGAAACCCGCCAATACTTCCTTGTCCAGTAATTACCGCTTCACGTAGACCCGATTTCAAGGTCTGTTGTTCCAGTTTGTTAGCATATCCCGGAAATGTTAGCGGATCAACGGAGACCATATCTTCGTCATATTCGATAAAAGTACCTTCATCGATAGTAAATCGAATTCGGTCCATAGCGTTCAGACGCATATGATAGCCGCAGGAAGGGCAGACTTTCAAATTTTTCTCAAGCTCTTTGCTATATTGAATGCTTCCACAGCTGCTGCATTTATTCATCAAACCTTCTGGAACTTCACGCTTAGGTCGATCTAGCGACTGCGAACTGTCATCGCTACCCAAACGTTCAGAAGGAATGGTCGCATATTTTCTTTTCTTCTGAAACAAATCTTTAAACACAACTACACCTCTTCAGCCGTAAATTTATTGGCCACATCTGCAGATAAGGATCTATTGTTCGATGATTTGCCCTATTCTTACCCTCAAGGATGAAGGATCGAATTTAACACTTCTTGAACTTCCTCTAGTTCTCCTGAAGGAACTAAGATTTCAAACTGCTGTTTTGATAAATTGACGGGACGCGTTTGGACAAGAAAGCCTTCTTCCGAGAGTTTCATTTTGATCATATCCGTAATTTTCGCGGTAGGCGCAATATAAATAACGGTCCACATGCCTTCTTAAGCCCCCTAACCATATACTTCTGAGCCCGTTTAATAGAATAATGATAACATAATTTTCAAATTTCCCGCAACAAATAGCAAAGGCCGGGATTCCCGGCCTTATTTCGATCACAAGAGTTTGGTTTAAGGGAGCTTTGGCGATTGATAGTGATTAGCCTTTGGACTCTTATGAGCAATCCGAGCGGAAGACGCAGCAGCAAGACCTGCAACCAAATCGTCCAGGAACACATGAATCTGCGCTCCTTTTTCATTTAATTTACCAATAATTTCAGGCTTCACCTTGTCCAAATAACCAAAACTGGTCAATCCTATCATTCCAAATACACTCGTAATCCCGAGTGCCATAGTTTCATCTACGCCGTAGAGCGGTTCGTCAGCCTCCATGATGGCCTGGAGTGGCTCTGGTAACAGCTTCTTCTCTGCTAATTCGTCCAAAGCAATCCCCGTAAATAATGTGTACTGTACCTCACGTTTTTGTAGTACAGCCTTGACGCTGTCCAGACATTGCTCCATCGTTAGCTCTGAGTTGTAAACAATTTGTAGTGAATATACAATGTCTGCAATATCCTCTAACTTGACACCTCGGCGAAGTAACTGTGCCTCCGCAATTTCAAATGACATCATTATCCCTCCCGCATACCATCAAGATCAGAATTCTGTCTGTGCTCTTTGAGGACTTTTTTGACTTCAGTATTTGTCCTAACGTGATTCTAAGTGTATGCGCGAGCAGGGTAAAATGTTCGTTAAAAAAGCCCGTACCTCGATATTTCTATCGAAGAACGGACTAGGATTTATGTTCCTTACTTTACCTTCACAGTGTCCGGTCCCAACATTTCCTCCATTTGGTGGAATAAGTCGGGGGAGGGCTTGATGCTATAGCGTTCGTTCAATGCGAGCAGCTTCCCAGTGCTTTCGTAAAAAAGTACGGTTTCCACTGGACCGTGGTGCAGTTCCAGCAACTCCTTCAGCTGTTCTAAAAGAATAGCGTTCTCCTTAACGGTCGCTATCTTGATAAAGACACGTTGTGCTTGCGGCTGCGATTTACGGACATGCCCTTCCTTAGCAGGTCGCTCAGCGTTCCTCACCATGTCCTCAGCGTCTCCCCTATCACTATCTATAGTCTTGGAAGGGGAGTGCCCCCCTGGAGCCGCAGAGACCGGTGTAACGGCGTTATTATCTGTTGAGGCTGAGCTACCAACCTTCTTAGGTTTCGCAGACTCCCTGCCTCTAGATGAGCCACGTGCCGCTGCCGCGCGCTGTAAGGCCTCAAGGTTCTGTGCATCTAACAGTGCCACATCGTCTGCCAGCAACTTAAAACCTTCGTCCTGCTGCTGGACCGTAGCCCTGAGAGCGAGTAACGCTCCTTTGATAATTAATCCTGAGCAACGGCGCCATACCTCTGGAAATAGGACTACCTCGCAGCGTTCGACTTGGTCTTCCAACTCCATAAACGCCATCGCTTTACCTTGCTTCGTCATGATCGTCTTTATTGAAACGACCATCCCAGCAACAATTTTCCGACTCTCATCTGGAGCTTCTGTGAGTTCCATCAATCGGTCAATTCCTTCCTTCTCAAGCAAATCATCATAATCATCTAGCGGATGACCAGACAAGTATAAGCCGAGGAGCTCTCGCTCCAGATCCAATTGCTGTGAAATAGAAAATACAGGGATATTGGGATACTGAATTTCCCAGTTGGGGGTTTCCACAAAATCAAACAATTGAATTTGTAAATCATCCCGTTCCTTGCGCCATTTCATAGCTGCATCAACAGTTTCATCAAGCATGGCTAACAGCTGAGCTCGGTGTCCCGGCAAAGAATCAAACGCCCCAGCTTGAATGAGCGATTCAATAACCCGCTTATTACACGTGCGCAAATCGACACGACGACAGAAATCGAGCAAACTGTCAAAAGGTCGCTCTTTACGTTCGCGTAGAATACTATCCATCGCTTGTGTTCCGACATTTTTGATTGCAGCTAGACCAAAGCGAATAACACCGTTTGTAATCCCTGTTGAATCAACATCAGTCACAAGGGACTTCTGTACTGCATCTATTGCCGCTGCAGGTGCTTCAGTGAGCTGTACTTGAGGTGTAAATAACACGCCACTTTCATTAACATCGGGTGGCATGACCTTAATTCCCATTCGACGGCATTCGAGAATATATTCTGCAACCTTACGATGGCTGCCCATGACAGCTGTTAACATTGAGGCCATAAAATGTACAGGGAAATGTGCCTTTAAATATGCAGTCTGGAACGCAAGTACACCGTAAGCTGCAGCATGAGCACGTGGAAATCCATAATTAGCAAATTTAACAATCATATCGTACACAACGTTTGCTTCGTCCTCGGTATAGCCCTGAAGCTTACTACCAGCTACAAAATGACTGCGTTGTTCGTCCAGCACTTCCCGCTTCTTCTTCGAAACAGCTCGTCTAAGTAAATCCGCTTCTCCAAGTGAGAAACCTGCCATTCTAGAAGCAATCTGCATAATTTGCTCTTGATACACGATAATTCCATACGTATCTTTGAGAATCGGTTGCAAATCCGGATGTGGGTACTCCACAGTAACTTCGCCATGTTTACCGGCAATGAATTTCGGAATAAACTCCATTGGACCAGGACGATACAGTGCTACAACGGATATAATATCCTCGAATTTCGATGGCTTCAAATCACGCAATACACGCCTACACCCCGCCGACTCCAATTGGAACACTCCAGTGGTCTCCCCGCGTCCTAACATATCGTAGGTAAGCTCGTCGTTATCAAGGGTTAGCTGAAAGTCAGGTGTCACGCCTTGTTCTTCACTAATCCAAGCCATACAGCGTTCAATAATCGAGAGGGTTCGAAGACCAAGAAAATCCATCTTCAGCAGACCTATCGATTCGAGATTCTCCATCGAATACTGAGTAAGTGCCGCCCCTTCACTTCCAGCTTGCAAAGGTACAGCATCTGTTAACGGATCACGGGAAATGACAACACCTGCGGCATGCGTGGAGGCGTGTCGTGGCATGCCTTCTACTTTCATCGCCATATCAAGCAATGCTGTAATTCGAGTCTGCCCATCATATAATGCCTTCAAATCAGGACTTTCCTTCAATGCACGCTCAATCGTCATCCCCAGATTACCTGGGATTAGTTTCGCTACCTTATCCACTTCGCCAAACGGAACATTAAGCGCCCGGCCTACATCTCGAACTGCAGCGCGAGCCGCCATTGTACCAAATGTAATGATTTGAGCCACATGCTCTGCCCCATATTTATCGGCTACATAAGAGATAACCTCATCCCTTCGCTCGTCGTTAAAATCAATATCGATATCGGGCATCGTAATCCGCTCAGGATTCAAGAATCGTTCGAACAATAGCGCGTACTTCATCGGATCAACATCTGTAATGTTCAGAACATAAGCGACGATGCTGCCCGCTGATGAACCCCGCCCTGGTCCTGTAGTAATCCCATTTCGGTGAGCATAAGCAATGAAATCCCAGACGATCAGGAAATAATCAGAGAATCCCATATTACGGATAACTTCTAATTCATAATGCAACCGCTGCTTCAGTCGGCTTTGCTCTTCAGGGTCTGTCCATGAATCCAAATGACCATATCGATTGTATAGTCCCTTCTCACAGAGTGAAGCCAAATAAGTTTCAGCGGTCATTTCCGCAGGAATTGGTGAATACGCAGGGAGAATGTGACGACCGAATTCTAGCTCTAAATTACATTTATCCGCAATGAGTGCACTATTCGTAATCGCTTCGGGTACATGCGGAAATAAAGCAGCTATTTCTGCTCCTGTTTTCAAATACAACTGATTCGTTGTCATTTTGAAACGTTCCTCATCGTCTACCGTTTTCCCCGTCCCGATACAAATCAGCACATCCTGTACCTCTGCGTCTTCTCTGCCAAGATAATGAACGTCATTTGTGGCAACTAGGGAAATACCTAACTCACGAGCTAGATCGATGAGCCCGGGATTCACTCTTTTTTGCTCCGGAATGCTATGATCTTGCAACTCCAAATAGAAATCATCACCGAAAACCTTTTGGTAGCGTCCAGCCGCTTTCTTTGCTTCCTCATATCGACCATGAAGTAAATGCTGCGGCACTTCTCCACCAAGACAGGCACTCAGACAAATTAATCCTTCACTATGTCGCTCTAGCACATCCCAATCAATTCTAGGTTTGTAATGGAAACCTTCTAAATGTCCAATGGAGCAAAGTCGCATGAGATTCCGGTATCCGACTTCGTCTTTGGCAAGAAGAATCAAATGATGGATCGGCTGATCTTTACGACTGCCTCGTTCCTTACGAGAACCAGACGTAAAATACATTTCACATCCAATAATCGGCTTAATGCCGTTTGCTATACATAATTTATAAAAAGGAACTGCACCGTACATGACGCCGTGATCAGTCAACGCTAGCGCCTTCATACCTAAGCCAGCTGCTTTTTGTACGAGATCTTCAAGCCGGGCGGCACCGTCCAGCAGGCTGTACTCACTATGCACGTGAAGATGAACGAAGCTGTCCATGTGTCCCCTTCCCTTCAATAAAATAAACTCTTTTAGAGGTTGTTCAAAAATCCATTATTGATCACGAAGCATATCAAGAAGCGGATTCGACATCGAATCTTGAATTCAGCAGAGCTTTTTGAACTCACTTTAAACTACTCAAAAATATTTTATCATACATAGCTTTAATACGCCCATAGAATAGGTAATAGGACCGGACAAGCGAAATCTTAGACCGGTTATGACAATCCTAAAAAGGGGAGTTAGCAAACATGAGTACGTTTCTAACCAAAGCAGTTATGGACTTTTTCATCGCCTTCGGTATCGTGCTTGGAGGAGCCTTGGTTGGCGGCATCGGAGCAGTTGTATCCCTGCAACCACCTACTCAGAGCATGCTGGATGTTGCTGATCGCATCAAAATATGGGCTCTGGCAGCTGCAGTTGGAGGAACGATAGACCCCATGCGGGTCATTGAGAGTAATTTCTTTGATGGTAATTTATCTCCGGCAATCAAACAGATTTTATATCTGCTGTTCGCCTTTTTAGGTGCTCATATGGGCTCGGAGCTGGTGAGATGGATGTGCGGAGGAAGTCGGGGATGAACGGGATCAACCGACCAACACTAAAAGGGTTCAGGAAGTTCATGCAGTTTACAGCCATTTTCGTGTTAGGGATGGTTGTAGGAAGTGTCGCTTACAATGTAGTCTATCAAACTAGCTTCAATACGCTTTGGATCCAAAACAAGGATCTACAAATTCAATTGTATCAAGCAGAAGAAGACAACAAAACATTGAAGAAGTACAGTAAAAGATCTACTGTGATCAAGGAAATCAAGGTGACGGTAGAAGAGCAGGACCCCCCACTTGATTCACTCGCTATTAAGGAAGTAGTTCAGCAACTGCATGGAGAGCTTGAGGTGCTTCGTGGCAGAAGCATATTTGAGATTGATTCAGATGCCAAAATGGCTCGTACGCTGTTGAATAAGAAAATATACAACGTCCGCGACAAAGAATATAGTATTCAAGTCAAGACGATGCTAGTAAGTGATGGAGTTCTACAAGTTTGGGTTGATATGCGCCCTTATGTCCGAAGCTGATTATTCATGATATATTAAAATAGAATTAATTAAAATTGAAAAGGAGCATCTTATTTCATGATCCAGGGCATTCAATACGTATTATACGTCGGGCTGATCATTTCTAGCGTCTGTTCACTAGTTTTTAGCTTTCGATCCCGGAGATCGAGCGATGGCACACTACGTGGACTCTACAATGCTAAAATGAACATTAGCATGGGAGCCATGCTCATTATTCTAGCGTTGATTCAAATGTTTTTGTTCACGGGTTCATCGCTTCGCGTCGTAATCGGTGCTCTGTTTATGGTACTTGGTGCATTTAACATTTTTGCCGGTATTCGTAATCATAGCAACTTCTCAAGACGCAAAGCGGGATAGCCTCTTACATTTAAAACATACTCTTCTATGCGTGATCGATGGATTGGAGTGTCATTACGGCCTTTGTGACAATATGATCCTGGTGAGTCATAACAATCTCTAGCTTGCACGCCCTGCGACTGATCTCGAGCATAAACGGAGTGATAACGATCGGGTTCTCGATTTGAACAGGGCGTATGAAGAAATTAGTCAAATTATCTACGACATAATCTCCCCCACCTATGTCTTTTGCAGCTCTGAGACCTGCCTGTGTCATCAACGAGGTCAGTACTCCATGAGATATCGTACCCAGATCGCTAGACATTTGTGGTGTAACCATCCCGTGGAAGAACAGTTTCCCCTGCTCATCCCGTTCCTCTGCAAAACCGTTCCACATCAAATGTTCGAACGTTTCACCGAGCTGTGGTTGATTCCTTGCATCACGCATTGCCTGCAGCACTTCTCTACGTGTTACAGAGGAAACAAGCTTACGGTTGCGATCGACAACAGGTAAGAAGTCGATCCCTTCCCACACCATGATTTGCGCAGCAGAAGCAAGTGAGGTTTGCAGTCCTACCGTAATGGGATGACGGGTCAAGCATTTCTCAATACTTTGATCCCCACTTAACTCCTCCACGTCTTTACGGCTAATGATCCCTATCACTCGATTCCACTCATCGACAACAGGGAAATGCTGTTGCCCCGTTTCCAGCGATAACTGATCATAATCCGAAATATTGCTCGTCACTTTGAGCATATTCACACGTGGTTTAGTAGCAACGATGTCTTCAACCAAAATAATTTTCTTCTTAATCAGACGGTCAAATAGCGCCCGGTTAATCATCGAAGCGACTGTGAATGTATCATGGCGTGAAGATATAATAGGTAAGGACAATCGATCTGCCAGCGCTTTAACTTCCCGGCTCGTACCGAAACCGCCAGTAATCAATACACCAGCACCCTGTTCAAGAGCGAGAGAATGCGTGTTCTCCCGATTTCCCACAATAAGTAAGCTGCCTGCGTCAATATATCGAGCCATCGCATCGATCTTCATTGCTCCAATAACATATTTGTGCAGTGTCTTGTCCAATCCTTCTGCACCACCTAACACGTGACCTTCGACGATCTCAACTACATCACCGAAAGATAATTGGTCGGAAATATTACGTGGCTTCTTCTCAACACGTACCGTGCCGATCCGTTCCTTCGTAATTACAATCCCAAGATTCTCGGCTTCTTTGACAGCTCGATATGCCGTCCCTTCACTTACACCCAAACTTTTAGCAAGCTTACGCACCGATATCTTCGTTCCGATCTTAAGCCCTTCGATGTGCTGAAGCAGTTGCTCATGTTTGGTGACACTTTCTTCATGCCCCTCCAACTGTTATACCTCCCGTTCAAATCTGTACTATTCTGTATCTATTATACACATTTTAGAATTCTAAAAAAAGTGTTCTAACTCTTACTCGTTGTACGAATTGTTACAATAAACAAAATAGACCTATGAGTATCATCTCATAGGCCTTAACTACTCGTTTTATATCCCGTACGAAAGCCAAACCGACAATAATACAACAATAGAAAATACAATCTCACTTATCCCCGATTGCTTCACACTAATCTTCATTCGTGGAAACCAAAGAGCTCTTATTAGTAGTACACACGCAGACAAAACCATCATCCATGGAAGAAAACACATCGACAGCAACACCAAACAAACATGATATCCCACGGAGAAGTAATAGAATGATCTATTATTCTTCTCACGAATAATTGTTTTTACATAGAACGCTGTTCCGACAAAATATAGAATGCTAACAAAGAACAATTCCATTGCAGCGGAATAGTTTGTGCCTTCACCTATCTCAAAAGAGATAAAGACCATCAAGCTAAATTGCACAATAGCAGCGATATCATTGATTAGTGCTCGTTCGTTTTTTGTTTTAGCAAAATAAGCATTTACGAGGAATAAAGGTATGAACATCAGCGCTATAAGAATCATCTTAGGACGAAGAACAATGAGCCAAATGGCGAAAGGAACCAAGAGCGTACCGAAAAAAAGAATCGGACTCAGATACTGAATTGTCTTCTTCGTACGAATCCACTGGAGTATTGGGAACATCATTAAATATACAAGTAACCAACAAACAAAGAGTAATAAATGCTGTGGATTAGGCTCAGCAATGATCATACCGAACAAAAATGGAACGATAAGCATAGCCCAAGCACCATGCTGATTTGGAATATAATACTTCAACTTCAACAAAGTCTTCTCCCTTCTTGGCTGTTTTCCAATTTGCACATTTATTATATGGACAAACAAGAAACCGGTTTAGTGATTGACATCACTTCAATAATGACAGCTTATCAAAACCCCGTACCTATGACCAGAATCACTCTCGATTGATATTCTATCCGTTAAAATTGTCAAAATAAATAATCAGGGGGATATCAAATTGAGTACATATCAGATTTCAGCTTCTCAACACCAAAAACACATAACGGGTGCAGAATTACTCATTGAATGTCTGCTTGAAGAAAAAGTGGATACGATTTTTGGCTATCCAGGAGGAGCTGTCATTCCGATATATGATGCTCTTTACGACTGTAAGGAGATCAAGCATATCTTAACCAGGCACGAGCAAGCAGCCGTTCATGCAGCAGATGGTTATGCACGGGTCACGGGGAGACCAGGAGTAACGCTTGTGACTTCTGGACCCGGTGCGACAAATGCGATTACCGGCATTGCCAATGCATTCATGGATTCTGTACCACTCATCGTTCTGACGGGGCAGGTCCCCACTGATCTGATTGGACGCGACAGCTTTCAGGAAGTGAATATTTTCGGTATGACGATGGATGTAACCAAACATAACTATGTCGTCATGGATCTTGAACAATTGCCAAGGATTATTAAAGAAGCGTTTCATATCGCATCTACGGGAAGACCAGGTCCTGTGGTGATCGATCTACCGAAGAACATCATGAATGCTAAATCTGATCTTGGCCCTGAACACAAGATTTCAATTCGAGGGTATTCCGAGACTCCACAAATTGCTGATGAAACGATTAACACCATTTGGGACAAAATCAACTACGCTAAGCGACCTATCCTAATCGCAGGTGGAGGGGTCATCTCTTCAGGTGCAACAGATGAACTGCTAGTTTTAGCAGATAAAGCTAATATCCCCGTTGTAAGTACTTTGATGGGCATTGGTTCTTTCCCTACGAGTCACCCTCTTTATCTTGGGATGTTAGGCATGCACGGAACCTTTGCTGCTAATCGTGCGGTTCATCAAGCGGACCTATTACTATGTCTTGGTGCAAGATTCAATGATCGTCTGTCCGGTAAAGTTAAATCCTTCTCACCGGATTCCTGGAAAATTCATATCGATATCGATAATGCAGAGCTAAACAAAAATATCCCCGTGGATCTCGCCATCCAAGGAGATATTAGAAATTTACTTCTTAATTTGAATCGTCTATCCCTTCGGACCGCTACAACCTTATGGTCTCAAGAAACTGCCACCTGGCAGAAGAAGGTTCCCCATTTCGGAGCCGAACCAGGGATACTTAATCCACAAGAAGTCATCCAACTATTGAACAAATATACAAAAGGAGATGCTATTGTAGCTACGGATGTAGGCCAACATCAGATTTGGACTGCCCACCATTACCGATTTACTCACCCACGTTCCTTCCTGACATCAGGAGGTCTTGGTACGATGGGTTATGGTTTTCCTGCCGCAATCGGAGCAGCCGTAGCTGATATTTCTAGACCCATCCTCTGTATTACAGGTGACGGTAGTTTTCAGATGAACTTACAGGAAATGATGACAGCAGTCGACTACGGTTTACCTATCAAAATTGCCATATTAAATAACGGGTATCTTGGGATGGTACGACAATGGCAACAGTTATTTTATCAACGTCGCTATTCGTCAGTACAAATAACTTCCCCAGATTATGTGACATTTGCTAAGGCTTACGGCGTGCCCGGCTTACGTGCAGAAACCGTGATAGAAGCGGACTCTATCATACAAGAGGCTCTGCAAATTCCCGGTCCCGTTCTCATGGAATTTATCGTAAAGGAAGAACAAAATGTCTACCCTATGGTTCCTCCAGGAGAAAGTAATAATAGGATGATTATAGATGAACAGAATTAGATTAGCTGAATTATCACACTTGCCATAATAAAGGAGCCACCCAAATGGGTGGCTCCTCATCGTTACTATAAGCTTTGACCTTGTTTGCTTTCCTCTTGCCATTTGAGTTGCCATTCTTCCAGCTTTTGCTTACGAACAGAATCAAGCGCCCGCTGTTTCTCCTCATTCACACCTAATATGAAATGCAGATGGGCGCCGATCACTAGAAATGCAAACCCAGCCCATACCGCTCCAAATATAGAGACCCATCCTGTCCCAGGCTGGAATGAAATGAGAGGCAGAGCATATACCAGCATGCCCAAAGCTAGAATCAAATAGATTGCATGTGTAAACTTACTTTTCTTCTTCACAATCTTCATTTGCCGCAACTCCTTTGTTTCTTGAATCTATATCTCTATTCTATGAAGTAAATCAGAAGAATATGAGACAAATTACAAGAAATCAAGGAGAGATTCACAAACTATTGTTCCAACTCAGGGGAAGAACCATACAAATGCACTAGGCTGTCTGTAATGATCTTATTCACATCCTGAATTATCACGCTCAAACGACGTTCTGCTTCAAATAAACGCCGTATACTTAAGTTTTGACTTAATACTTCAAACAACTTCTCCATCTTCTCCATCTCTTCAGGAGATGGCATTTCACCCGTCATCATCCGCTGCTGTACCTCATTTTGGCGATTACGGAAGTCATCCAGCATACGTCTGCTCTCCGGATCAGCATCGATTATTTTCATAGCTGCATTAATTTCACTTACCTCAGGGCTCTCTTTCAAAGATTGTGCCAGTTCATGCGCCTTATCATAAATGTTCATCAATTTACGCCTCCTCAATATTTAAATACAAAATTAGGTTAATCACCAAGGATTATATGTCCTCATATGATGCATTACATGCACTTACGCAGAGTATACAATTGCCCCCAAAACATCAAGCCTAAGCTTGGAAGGAGATCCGCTACATGTCCTCCAAAAAAATAACGGTACAGATCATGAGTCCGGGATTGCTGGAAGACGACTGTCTCGTGCTCGGAGAAAATCTAATCAAACAGTGGAAAATCCCCACAAATCATTCACTGCAACTATCATTCGGATCATTTCGGCAGAGCATCAAGGTGATTCCATTATCCAAAGTTGACGGGGTGCGTATCAGCCAAGGAACTGCCAAAAAAATGGGTATCTTCCACAGATCCTCATTACGGATGGTATACCGCCCACATTCCTCCACAATCCATTTTGGACCACTGATTGGTGTACTGCTTAGTAGGGATTATCCGGATAATCCGGAGAGACCATTTGGTCCAATCACCATGTTCTGTAGGGAGCTTGTAAATGCATGTCAGCGGCAAGGGGCTTTTGTTTATTTTTTCACTCCTGAGCAAATCAACACAAACTCCAGCGTGATATCGGGCTGGGTTTATGGTGACGGCTGGAAGCGGACCACGGTACCGGCCGCAGACGTATTCTACAATCGCCTTACTTCTCGCAAATTAGAGAACAAACCTAGCGTACAGCAATTTATGAAAGATGTAAAATCTAGCTATGGTAGCCATGTCTTTAATGAAAAGTTCCTTGACAAGACGGAAGTGTTTGATGCGTTAGCTCATGATGCCTCATTAGCAAGGTACATGCCTGAATCTCATTTATTCCGAAATTTCGCCATGCTGAAAACGATGTGTAGCAAACACCCCATCGTTTTTCTAAAACCTATAAGGGGAAGTCTCGGGAAAGGAATCATCCGAATTTCCAGGATTGAGGGCGGGGGTTATCAGACTTTAACAGCACAAGTAGGAGGAACCAAGCGTCAAACTTATCCAGGACTCGCCAAACTCTTCTCAACCTTATCAGAGAAAATGAAAACAACACGTTATCAAATTCAACAAGGTCTTAACCTTATCGATGTATCCAAGCGTCCAGTCGACTTCCGGGCACTCGTGCAAAAAAATCTAGCTGGGAAATGGAATATTACCTCCATCGTTGCTCGAACTGCTGGAAACCAACATTTTGTATCTAATTTGGCTCGTGGAGGTTCACTCAGTACCGTGAAGGAAGCGATTGCTCTTAGTGCTCTACCAGGAGGCATCAAGACTAAAATCGGTACCCGTCTGCGAAAAGCAGCACTCGATATTGCAAACGGAGTGGATACCCAGATTCCTGCACACTTTGGAGAACTCGGAATCGATTTAGCCGTGGATACGACGGGGCGCATTTGGTTACTCGAAGTCAACTCCAAACCATCTAAAAACGATAACACTCCCCTTGGAGGAAATAAAATTCGTCCCTCGGTTAAACAAGTAATTGAATATGCTTGTTATTTGTCTGGCTTCACTGGGGGGAGAAGAAGATGAACAAACCTATTCCAGGCACAGTTGGGATCTTGGTTGACGAGAGCAGTGGCCCTCTCCCCTTCACCGAACCAGATTTCTGCCGCAAGCTTTGCATGATCGGTCGAAGATATAACATGGCGATTTATATCTTTTGTCCTACATGGGTTCATTCTGGAAAAAATCTAATTCCGGGGTTTACCTATGAGAATGGGAGCTGGATTAAGAAAATGTTCCCTTTCCCAGATATTATTTACGACCGTTTCTTCTCACGTGACAACAAACATCAAAGACTCAAACAACGCTGTTTATCTCTATTAACTGATAATCATCCCTTTGTCTATTTAACTCGCGGACTTGCTGGAAAGTGGGCCGTCTATCAGGCACTATGTAAATCCAAGGAGATCGCTCCATACCTACCCGAAACTATACAGTATACAGGGGCCATTCAATTGGCCGACTGGCTTTCTTCTCACGGAGGAGAAGCTTTTCTAAAACCCCAGCATGGAACACACGGAAAACGGACATTGCATGTCAAAATCACAAATATGGATGACAGACTTCGCGTAAGGGGCCGGAGCGGTAATAATACTATATTTCGAAGAATTTTCCGCAATAAAGCAGACGGTTTCGAATGGATAAATAAAATCACCGGCAAGCGAAACTATCTGCTACAGCAATATTTACAGCTCAACAGCTCACAGGAAGAACCTTTTGATATCAGAGTATTAATGCAAAAAAATCAAAATGGACTATGGAGCTTAACAGGAATGGCGGTGCGAGCAGGACGGAGGAATTCTTTGACCTCTAATCTTCATGGCGGGGGGACTGCCTATGAGGTGCTACCTTTTCTGGGTCGAGAATTAGGTACAACTGTCAGCAATGAACTCATTCATCTTATCACTCAATTATCAGAGAGGATCCCAAGTTATCTTGAATCTTACTTTGGTCGCCTCGCAGAACTCGGTATTGATTTCGGTGTCGACAAAGAAGGAAAAGTCTGGATTCTGGAAGTTAATTCCAAGCCAGGACGGTCCTCCTTCTCACAGATCGGTGATATGAAGAGCGCAAGAAGGTCGATTGAGAATCCGATTCATTACGCCCGTTACTTGCTGCTAAGCAGACCCCGCGAGTAGCAAAATTATAGGAGGAAAAATACATGAGTTTGACTTTTTGCAACGTCCATCTCACGGGGCAACCCCAAAGGGTCGTCTACGTGTCTGGGGCCTTAATGAAAAACCTGAAGCTGTCCGGAAAAAAGTCTGTTCGTCTCAGATTGGGTGGAGAACTCTTTCCCGCCACCCTCAAGCCGATTAAGAAAAGTGGAAACCATCTATATCTTTCCTCCGGTGTGCATAAAAAATTGAAAATCCCCCAAGCCGGTGGTATTCATCTGAGGACCCTACAAGACGGCGATGTTCAAATTGGCCCGCTCATTGGCATTTTATCTGACGGTCCAACATCTTCCGCTGTTAATCCTTTTGGATCTCGGACAGGATTTATTAAACAACTTCTGAGACAGGGTAGCAAACAGGCCTATATATTCGCCTTTACACCAAAAAATATCCATTGGGAAGACGAAAAGGTACATGGCTATTTTCTAAATGAAGCTGGGCGGTTTGTCCGGAAGACAGTACCTCTTCCCGATGTTGTATATAACCGACTGCCTAGCCGTCGTGCGGAAACTTCCTTATCGATAAATCAACTTCGCGAGCGGTTTATCCGCCGGAAAATACCTTTCTTTAACTGGAGCTTCTTCAATAAATCAGACATATACCGTCTGCTTGAAAAAGATCCTGTAGCAAACCGACATGTGCCTGAATCCATCATGAATCCATCACCAGAGCAAATCAAGGATTTGCTACAACGTCATTCTCTTATATACTACAAACCCAATAACGGTAGTCTTGGGCATGGGATTTATCGTTTATCTTATGTTGCTAAGAATGGATATTATGCTCGCTATCGTAAAGGAAACAAAAATGCACTACTTCGTTTTAATTCTTTCGGAAGCCTAATGCGAACATTTCAATCGCGGCATGGAAGTGCCCTCAGAGGTTACGTTGCACAGCAAGGTATCAGACTAATCGAAATCGATGGTTGCCCAATTGATTTCAGGTTCCACATGCATAAGAACGGAAAGAACCAGTGGGTTGTCGTAGGAATTGGAGCCAAAAAGGCTGGTAAAGGTAGTGTAACTACCCATCTTAAAAATGGTGGATCGTTATTGACTCCGGAACAAGCACTTGATCGAGCCTTTGGCTCAAGGGGAGATGAAGTCCTCCGCTATGCCAAATCCGTCGCTATCTCATTAGCAGAATCAATCGAAACTCATCAAAACCACCTAGTCGGGGAACTTGGCTTCGACATCGGGATCGACAAAGACGAAAAAGTATGGATGTTCGAAGCCAACGCCAAACCAGGACGTTCTATATTCAAGCATCCTTCCTTACGTAATGAGGGGAAAGCATCAGTTGAGCATATTTTAGAACATTGCCTATATTTAAGTAAATTCCGGAGGAGGGAAGGCTAATGATCCAAAGCCACCTCTCAGACGATAAAAAACCTGTCATTGCCGTTTTAACTGTAGAAGACGAATGGAAACATTTTAGGGGAAACCGCTCCAACTTCAAAGATATTATGAAAACAGGTCGGGAACTCAACTACCCAGTATATATTGTTACTACTAAAGATTTAAAGCTCTCCTCTTCACGGGTTCAAGGATACCTGTTCAATCCAGATGAGAAAGAATGGAATAAACAATGGTGTCCTCTTCCAGACATCATTTATAATCGAATTCCACTTCGTGAAGATGAACAAAAAAAAGTTGTCTTACGAAAAATCAATGAATGCCTCAACCACCATTCAATTCATATTTATAACCCTTACTTCTTCAACAAATGGCGTCTATTCGATTGGCTAAAAAAAGGCTCTTCTACTAAAGCACTAGTTCCAGATACCAAAAGGTTGCTGACCCCTAGATCGTTATCTGCCATGTTAAAGACTTATGGAAGTCTATATTTGAAACCTGAAAGTGGAAAAGCGGGCAAAGGAATCATGCTGCTGCAAATGGACGAACACAGTCCTATGCCATATCGTCTGACAATTCAAGGAAAAGTTAAGAAAAATGTAGTATATAAGACCGCCATACTATCCTCACTATGGAAAAGAATCAAAAGGGAGACAGGGAAAACACCTTATATCATGCAGGAAGGAATCACTTTGGCATCGTACCATAACCGACACTTTGATCTACGGGTGCTCGTGCAAAAAACGGGCAAAGGTGTCTGGATGGTCACAGGGGTCGGAGCTCGTCTGGCAGGACTCAAGCGAATTACAACTCATGTACCACAGGGGGGAAGTGTTGAAGATCCAGAAAAGCTACTAATGCCGTTATTTGGCCAGGAAATGACGACGAATTTGCTTAATCGTTTGAAATCCAACTCTCTACTCATAGCCAAACAACTTGAGAAGGGAGCGGGATATAATTTAGGTGAAATGTCCATGGACCTCGGCATAGATACTAATGGGAAAATGTGGTTTTTTGAAGCGAACGCCAAACCCATGAAGTTTGATGAACCACATATTCGCAAAAAATCACTGGAACGTATTTTTCAATATAGTCATTATTTATATCAACAGTCTAAAAAGTTAAGTTAACAAGGGAGGTACATCGTCATGGAAATCAGATCCTTGCTTGCCGATAAGGGGGTTGCTTGGGAGCTACAATTCAGTGAGATCCTGTCATTCATCCAACGTTTTGGCAGAAAAGTCATCAGCACAGAGAATTATCGCATTCTCCGAAAGCTATCTCCCAGAGATTTGGATACTCCGGGAACTTCTCTACTAGTAGCCACCATCAAAACTGAGGATGGCGAAAGAATAGCTGGAGTTTCCTGTGTGACCTCTTACGGCAAGGGGATCTGCTTAGTCGTCGTTCATTCCCTGTATCGTGGAACAGGATTAGGTTCAAAGCTTCTAATGAACCAATTATCCACTCTTGGACGATTGTCCTGCCGCGTTACCTTAAGCAACATTTCCAGTCTCCAAATGTGTTTTCACGCAGGTCTAAGTGCAAGAGGTATAGTCAAAGGTCTTAATGGCAAGACACTCCTGCTGTTAGAATAGAAGCTCGGTCTCCCTCTAACATAATAAAGTCGTGCCGCCAACGTCGTTCAAAGAAGGTGATTTTGTTGTCTCAACCCGTTCTAGGTATATTAACTTTATATCTTAATGATAAGAAGCAACTTGAAGAGCGGCATATTTATCAGCAAATGATATCAGAAGGACAAAGAATCGGATTGGATGTATTTGTATTTACGCCAATGGATGTATACGATAGCAAGGGAAAAATCTTCGCCCTATTTTATGATCCCAAAACAAAAACTTGGTCACGTAAATGGAGTAATTTCCCTAACCTCATTTTCGACCGCTGCAGGATTCAACACAGTAAACGATTCGAGCAATTAAAAAAATTCAGGGTTCGATATCGAAATTTGAAATTCCTCAATCGACCTCTACGCAACAAGTGGACCGTTCATCAAACACTTTACCAGAAATCGAAATTTCGTCCGTATTTACCTGAAACGGCTCTATTTCAAAGTTTCAACAATGTGACTTCAACTCTGAGGAACCATTCATCCGTATATATCAAACCCATTAACGGAACGGGGGGAAGGGGTATTCTGCGGATCGACAAACTAGGAAACGATAATTATTTAGTTCAAGGTAGAAAACAAACCCGCCAGATCATTCCTGCCCAGAAATTCAATGGAGCTCGTCTGAGTTCATATTTACTTCATTGGAAAGGAAAAACTCCTTTTATTGTCCAGCAAGGGATTCAGATTAAACTCCCAAGTGGTAGAGTCCATGACTATCGGATGCTGGTACAGAAGAACGGAAATGGAAAATGGGAGGTTACCGGCTGTGCAGGGCGTATAGGCCCCCCTCGTAGCGTCACTTCCAATTTACACGGAGGTGGGCATGCAGTCACGATGAATACGTTGCTCAAGGAATCGATCCCAAACGAAGAGAATCGAGTTGAGATTCGTAATACGGCGGAGAAATTCAGCCTTGAAGTTGCGGATTATTTGGAGGAGTCTTATGGAGCGCTATGCGAACTCGCTCTTGATCTAGCGATCGACAAGAGCGGCCATGTATACTTGCTCGAGGTCAACCCCAAACCAGCACGCGAGGTATTCAAGCAGTCGGGAGATTTAGAAGCCTATAGGCAGGCTATTATAAAACCACTTGAATATGCAATGTGGATGTACAAACAAAGCGCCGCCCCTTAAGGGTGGCGTTTATGTTATTAAGCATGCTAAGAAATGTATGAATACGATAGTAACGGAGGTATCATGTTTTGTATTTGACTACAGATTTTCAACAGAATACAGGGTGTACAAGCAATAAATTTTAGCCTAATATGGGGCTATAACTATACATACTGAAGGGATGTAGAGATGGAGAGAAGGACATTGAAGAGACCAGAAGCTATTATTTTTGACATGGATGGAACATTGTTTAAGACGGAGACGTTGCTTATTCCTGTATATCATCAAGTATTTGATCAGCTGCGATTAGAAGGTTTATACTCCGGAGAAACACCACCTGAGGAGATTATTTTAAGCTGTCTTGGTATGTTGCTAGATCAAATTTGGAAGAAGGTCCTTCCAAACCATGATGAAGTTGTTCATCTTCGGGCAGATGAATTATTGTTACAACTTGAACATGAGGGATTACAAGAGTATGCTACTGAATTATACCCGAGAGTAGCAGAAACATTGATGAAGTTAAGAGAGCATGGAGTACGTCTTTTTGTGGCTAGTAATGGACTGGAGTTATATGTGAAGGACGTAGCGGAAACTCATAAGATAATATCATTATTTGAAGGGGTTTATAGCGCTGGAGAACATAAAACCAAATCCAAAGTGGAATTGGTCAGACTTTTGCTAGATAACCACGGAGTAAACAATGCATGGATGGTTGGTGACCGTTCCTCTGATGTGGAAGCAGGTCAGAAGAATGGTCAGACTGTAATTGGGTGTGCATATGCCGGTTTTGGTGCAGGTATTGAATTGGATGGTGCTGACGTTTTGATCACATCCTTCGATGAGTTGATTCAATTGTATGATGAGGCTTTCTAATACAATAATTGTGTTATCTTGGAGTTTTGGTAAATGGTGATAAAAAACAGCAAGTATCCGGGTTATTGGAAACTAGCTGTTTGTTATTTTATTCAATTACGGCATGTAATGTTGCTACTGGACTTTCAATACCAGTAACGGCGTAAACAAGACTCTCTTCTTCTGCTTTAGCTTCTACAGTAACTGGATATGCTGGTGGCAGTATCACAATTGTATAACGACAAAACAACAAAAACAAAAAAACAAGCAGAATCCCGAATGGGTTTCTGCTTGTTTTTCAATTTGACCTATAACCTTCGAATCTTAAGCTTTGTCAGCTCCATTCAACCGGTAACCACCGTGGAAAACGGGTCCAACATATTCATTAAATTGATATCCTGCACGGATTGCTTCTGTTACAAAGTCTTTCGCCTTCGCTACAGCCTCTTGCACAGTAAGCCCATTGGCTAAACCACCAGTTATGGCAGCCGCAAATGTACAACCCGCTCCATGATTATGAGCTGGCTCAATTTTAGCAGTTTCATACACAGTAAACTCCGATCCATCATAAAAAAGATCAATAGCCTTTTCGCCATCCAAAGCTTTTCCGCCTTTAATGACCACATTCTCTGCACCTAGCTCGTGGATTTTCTTGGCAGCTTCCTTCATATCGTCAATTGTAGAAAGCTTACCTAAACCGGATAATACTCCAGCTTCAAAAAGATTTGGTGTCGTAACCGTAGCAAGCGGTAGAAGCAAATCACGAATCGCATCCGCACTATCGGGATTCAAAACTTCGTCCTCCCCTTTACATACCATAACAGGGTCAATGACAACATTTTTTTGTTGATTGGCTAAAATCGTAGACTCCACCACTTTAATGATGTCTACGCTGCCTAACATCCCAGTCTTCATAGCGTCCACTGGCCCGCCAGCTAAAATCGTCTTCAATTGTTCAGCAACAAGCGTTGCATCCATTGGATAGACCTTATGATGCCAACCATTATCCGGATCCATAGTCACGATCGTTGTTAGCGCGCTGAATCCATAAGTTCCATATTCCTGAAAGGTCTTCAAATCAGCTTGAATACCTGCACCACCACTAGAATCACTACCAGCAACCGTTAACGTTTTTCGCACACTCATAAAGATAATTCTCCTTGTCCCATTATATTCAAACCTAAAAAATATATTGTCTTATTATATCAGAAAACTTGAAATAAAATGGCTATAAATAATTTTTGAAGATACAAAAAGATGAATGGATAATTTACCAGCCTAAATTTTTGGCTTTTGGAGATTATAACTTGTGGGGATAACAACTTCATTGGAGGCGATCACACACATGAAAAAAATATCTGTGGCCATTTTGTCAGCTTGTTTACTACTCTCAACAGTCTCTGCAGTAAGTGCAAGTGCCGCTCCTGCAACACATAAACATCATGAAGTAAAAGCTCATGAGAAAAAAATGCATATGAAGAGCCATAAAGCAAAAAGCATCAAAACCAAAAGCATAAAAGCAAAAAGCATCAAAGCAAAAGCTACAAAAATGCCAAAAACCGGGTTCGGTGGCGCGAGCGAACAAACCGAGTAGGAGGATGAAAGAGGGACAAATAGCTCCCTCTTTCTTTTCTTAAATATGAAAAAGTGGATATCCGTATGCATAATAATCATGTTTACTTGCAGCCTTGTTAGTTGTTCAAGCCCTAATATCCAAAAGAATAAGCAGCAGAATAATCCATCTAGTTCATCTCAACCTCCAGTGATAAACAAGGTCCCCACAGGGCCAAAAATGCTGCAGGAGACTCAAGAAATTAAAGCCAAACAACCTGAAATCAAACCATTTATGCCAACTCAGCTAGTAATTCCTGCCATTCATGTTTCTGCGAAAATTGTTCCGATAGGTCTGCTTAAAGACGGTCAAATGGCTGTTCCAAAAGATACAACACTCGTTGGCATTCTACAACCCGGTATATTGGCTGGTGGGAAAGGTAATATTATTTTGGACGGACATGTAGATAGTTACACCGGTCCAGCTATTTTTTTTAATTTAAAAAAACTAAAACGTGGAGACGCTGTTATTGTTCGTAATAATAAAACTGGACGTCAACTAACTTATACAGTTGAATCCGTTGAAATATATAATACTTTCGAGGCTCCTGAAGACCGGATCTTTGGAGAAACTGATGACTCCCGTTTAAATTTGATTACATGCACTGGAAAATACAGCAGAAAGAAACAAGAACACGAAAAAAGACTTGTTGTATATACAAAACTGGAATATAAATGATAATCAAACCATAAAAAAAGGAACGCTATTAATAATAGTAGCGTTCCTTTATTGTCTTTAATGTCTATTTATTTGCCACTGGCAGATTTATACCAATCATTTACTTCCGTTGTAATTTGATCCCCGCCAGTTTTCTTCCAGTTAGCTACCATCGTATCAAACTCATCGATTGGGGATTGGCCGTATACAATTTTTGAATATGTTTGACGGATCAGTTTCAACAGCAGTTCATTCTTCGAAGTCATCGTTTCAGTTAGTGGTCCTTGGAAGTAATTCTTCATACGAATATCCTTCTGATCCAACACGATCTTCATCGCATCAACATTCTCTTTCTTACGGCTGTTAGCTGTTGCAATTTCATAAGGTGTTTCTGGCTTGCCACCGTCCGCCAGCTTACTCATAGTCTCTGCATATAATGCAGGATCACGTGCACCCTCATAAGTAAGCGAGTAGTAGATCGGTTCAACCAAATGTGTACGGTCTCCATACCCTGGGAATAGGTCAGGATATTTAGCAGGATCCTTCGTAATTGTACCGTCTGGTAGCTTCGCATAGTCATAACCTTCCGCGAATCCGTTCTCGAACTCACTACCTGCTTGCGGATTAGCCCAGTTATCGAAGAAGAAGTTATAATAACGTAGAAGCGCTTCTGGATTCTTTGCGTCCTTATTGATCAACATCCAACCGTTAACTGACGGATTACCACTTTGCGACCCAATTTTTCCATCAGGACCAGCCGGAATCGGATAACCTTTGTATTTTGCTGTTGGAACATTGTTTAACAAATCACCAAACGGCCAATCCGGTAACCAGTTACGGCCAACGATCGCACCTGCTTGCCCTTTGGTGAATAGCTCATATCCACCTGTTTCGTCGATCATACCTGAATCTTTGGAAATATATCCTTTATCCATCCATGATTTCAATGTTTCAAGCGCTTGCTTAGCACCAGGATCAACTGAACCGTAGGTCAAACTACCATCTGCTGCTTTGTTCCATAACTCAGGCATTGTACCATATGCACCGAACACCCAGCTGATATCAGCAATCCAGCTCAGATAAGTATTCTTGAATCCAGCTGCAAGACCAAGTGTATCCTTCTTACCATTGCCATCGGGATCTTGGTTAACAAATGCGTCCATAATATTCTCGAAATCAGCAATTGTCTTCGGTGCTTGTAATCCAAGCTTATCCATCCAATCTTGACGTAACCATAGCAACATATCATCGTTGTAAGCATAGTCCAACACCGGCAATGCCATCATTTTGCCATCGCGGGTTACTGGTAGCAAAGTATCCGGGTTCAGTGCCACACCTTTTTTGTAAGCCTCACCTGCATACTTGTCGAACAGGTCACTAACGTCCATGAACTGACCAGAATCGATCAACATATTGACTGTTTCCATGTCGCCCCGGTAGGTGATGACATCCGGCATTTTATCCCCAGAGGAAAGCATAAGTCGTATCTTCGTTTTATAAGCCTCATTTGTATCAGTTACAACCCAATCGTATTTCACATCGATGCCTAACTTATCTTTCATATAAGTATTAAGAACGTTATTCTCCATAGTTTCGCCAGTCTTGTAGTAGTAATTGTTACCGACGGCTTTTACAGTCGTAATTGTAATTGGATCAACATATTTGCTACCATCCCAACCGGTTTCGTCAACGGCACTATTTGAGTTCTTTCCATCGGTATTGCTAGTTTTACTCTGGTTATTCGTGCCAGAATTGCTGGCTGAAGGCTTATTGTTGTTGCCTCCCGAGCAAGCAGTCACACTGAGCGCCAAAGCTGTAATCAGCAATACACTGAACATTCGTTTGAATCGCATCTTATTCATTTCCCCCTATGCAATATTGTGAGCGCTTACCAACACTCTACATTTTAAACTATAAATCTCGTTTTGGAATTAGGATATACCCGAGATTTGGGGCAGATACTAATTTATTATCTTCTTGCTTTGTTATTCTTTTATTGCCCCGAGCACGATTCCCTTTACGAAATACCGCTGCATAAACGGATACACAACCAGTACTGGTAACATTCCGATAAATATCTGAGCGGCCTTCACTGTCCGCGTTGAAATGTTAATCAGCTCTCTTGGATCTGCAATCAACTTACTGAAATCCTGCTGCACAATAACGGTCTGCAGAAATGTTGCAAGTGGATAGTTGCGGTAATTGTTAATATATAACAATCCGTCGAACCAAGCATTCCAACTTCCGACGATAGAGAACAATGATAATGTAGCTATGGATGCCATCGCAAGCGGTAAGTAGATCCGAAACAGAACGGTAAAGTGTCCAGCTCCATCAATCAGTGCCGCCTCCTCCAATTCCTTCGGCGTTGCCCTGAAGAAATTCATGAGAAGAATCATATTAAACACTTGCACCGCACCTGGTAATACGAGTGCCCATATGGTATCCATGAGATGCAAATTGCGTACAACCATATACAAAGGAATCATTCCACCAGTGAATAACATGGTGAATACGAAATACCAAGCATAGATATTGCGGCTTTTGAGAACCGTCGAATCCTTGGACAAAGAATATCCGGCAAGCGTAATAACACTCATGGTCATAAAAGTGCCCAGTATAGTTCGTCCTATTGAAATGAAGAACGCCCGCAAGAAATTCGGATTGTTTAAGGTCTTTGAGTACGATTCAATACTAAAATCAATGGGTAACAACCCAACCAGATGCGCATTGGCAGGTGCACTCGCACTGAAGCTGATTGCTAAGATGTGAATGATTGGCAAGAGGCATAACAATCCGGCCATGATAAGTAAGATGTAATTGAATATGGTGAATACCCTGTATCCCGGTGTTTTATAATACATGTCCGCACCCCCTTAGAATATTTTGTAGTCCGCCAGCTTGTATGCCAACCTGTAACCAATCACAATGAGTACAAATCCAACTAACGATTTAAAGACGCCAACTGCTGTTGCAAAGCTATACTGACCATTCAGAATACCCGTGCGATACACGAAAGTATCGATGATATCACCTTTATCGTAAACAAGTGGATTATATAAATTGAATATTTGGTCGAAGCCCGCGTTGAGAATATTACCGATAGCAAGTGTGGCTACCACAATAACGATAGGTGTAAGAGATGGAATCGTCACGCTTAGTGTTTGCCTCCAGCGATTTGCACCATCAACCTCTGCCGCTTCATACAGTGATGGATTAACCCCGGCAAGGGCCGCAAGATAAACGATCGTTCCAAAACCAAATTGCTGCCAAACATCACTGACGACGACGATAAAGCGGAACCAATTGCCACTAGCCAGAAACATGATCGGTTCAAGGCCGAACCAATTTTGTAGCATCATGTTAATAATGCCGTCAGATGAGAGCATGTCGCTCAATATTCCCCCAAGGAACACCCAAGAAATGAAATAAGGCAAATATACGAGCGTTTGTACCGTTCTTTTGACCGAATTACGTCTGACTTCATTTAACAGTAGCGCAAATGTAAATGGCACTATGATATTAAATAGGATCTTTAATCCAGCGATCAGCGCGGTATTCAGAATAACCTGCTTGCTATCCGGGTATTCGAACATATACCGAAAATGCTCTAATCCTGCCCATTTGGAACCCCAAATCCCATCATATGGTTTGAAATTTTTGAATGCGATTACAAGCCCACTAAGCGGCATATAACCAAAAATAAACTGTAATACGACGGCGGGCAGCAGCATCACATGCAATGGCCATGTCCGTTTTAGAAAACCTTTAAGTCCGGGCCGCGTAGCCAGAGTGCTTTTTACACTCATCTTTTTTGTTGTTTCCATGCCCATAATCCTCTCTAAGTTCATTTTTACGGATTGACATCCACGACATCATCCTGCAATAGTAAGTATACCAATGACCTTTTTTGGCCGTCTGCGCCGATTATTTTGGAACGATGCCTCATTTTTTGTTTCCTGCATTTTTGTTATGAAGGAGTCACGTGTTCATGAACATACGTCTAAATACCTTTACTAAGATTGTCGGGCTAATTCTAATATTGCTGATTCCGATCATCGTACTCTACTGGTTCTCCAATCAGACCAGTCTAAGTGTGGTTTCAGATGAAGTTGAGAAGTCGATGTATAAGGATCTTACTTACTTTGCGGCCCAGACAGATAATACAGCCGCACAGTTATCCAACAGTGGTCTCATTCTTAGTGAGGATCTCGATGTAAGGGTGCTCGAGTTCATTGATATCGCGACACTGTACGAGCAAACTACCGAGAAAATGCGCATTGAGGACAAGCTCAGGCTAATGATTGCCTCCTCAACTTGGGATACGACGCTTAGCATTTATGCACCAGGTACCAATACCTTTGTAACCTCCAACATCTCAGTGCAATATGATAAAGAGCTTATCCGTCGCAATTTTTCACGAGCTTGGCGATATACAGAAGATGTGCATTCCAGTTTTCGCAACCAACCGCGTTTTGTCCGTTACATCACAGAACCATTTAACTCCTCGCTGGACAAAGCTACACTAATAGTGGAAGTAAGCTTTCCTGCCACGGATTTGATCAAAGCGCTCGATCGCTTCAAAGAAGGTGGCAAAGGTGATCCTTTCTTTATCACTCCTGACCATCATGTCATCAACGCTATAAACGCCGATAATAAACTACAAACCGAACTAGTCAACAAACTAGACATGCAAGCGTTAACACAAATGACATTTTCACGTTTTTCACTCTCTGGTAGCGAATATGCTGTAAGCTGCGTATGGATGCCAAGGCTAGGACTATATCTCGTTGATTACTTACCGATCCAGAACGTAGTGCGGCCGATTACGGCGAATAGCTACCTATTCTACAGTTTGATTGTTTTCCTGCTCATCGGCAGTACGATTGCTGCTTACTTCTTATACATCAATGTTCAGGTACCGATTCGTGAACTCATTCGCGGCGTCCACAGGATGAAGCGAGGTGACTACTCGAATGTCAATGTCTTACATCCAAATAACGAATTCCACTTTTTACTTGTCAGCTTTAATGACATGGCAAAGCAAATCGAGCAACTTATTCAGAACGTCTACATGGAGCAGATTACCTCTCGGGATGCCAAGCTTAAACAGCTACAATCCCAAATCAACCCGCACTTTTTATATAACTGCTTTTCGCTCATCCGCAGTCTGACTAGGCTCGGTGAGAAAGAAACCGTCATGCAATTGTCGATGCATCTAAGTAAATATTATCGATATACAACCCGCTCCGAGCGCCAGCTAGCTGAACTTCGGGAAGAGCTTGATTTAGTCAATAGCTATCTAGCAATTCAAGCGATACAGATACAGGACCTTACATATGAAATCGATGTCCCAGAGCAATTTGCTCAGCTTGAACTGCCGCGTCTTATTCTCCAGCCGCTGGTAGAAAACGCTGCCCTTCACGGTATTGAACCCGTTGGGGGTGGAACGATTCGTATCATCGCTAGTAGTGATGATGAATATAATATTATTTCCGTCGAAGACGATGGCATTGGTTTAACAGAAGAACAACTCGTTGCCTTGCAGAGAGAGATTGTGATGCCTCCAACGGATGACAAGGGTTGTGCCTTATGGAATACAAGACAAAGAATGCAACTGCAATTTGGGACGAATGCGGGACTCCGCATTTTAAGGCGAAAGGAAGGTGGGGTTGAGGCTCAGCTCTACTGGCCAAAATTTAAGGACTCTGACAATGATTTGTAGACAGGTCTTATCTATCTAGGAGGGACATCATCATGCATCAACTTCTAATTATTGACGATCAAACCGTACTAGCAGACGATTTAGCTGAAATGCTGCCATGGCATGAAATTGGAATCGACATCGTTCATAAAGCCTACTCTGGACGTGAAGCGCTTGAGCTGCTGTATGAGCATTCTATCTCCATTGTTGTTACGGATATCCGGATGCCTGGCATGTCAGGTTTGGAATTAATCTCGGAGATAAAACGCAATTGGAGACATATTAAGTGCATTCTGCTGACCGGTTATGATGATTTCGAATATACCAAACAGGCATTGCAGTTAAAATCGTATGATTATTTACTTAAGCCTGTTGAGGATCAGGAATTGATGGACTCCGTAAGCCGTGCTTTAAGTGATCTTGAGAAGGAGTGGCAAGAAATCTCTTCCACGCAAAAAGCAATGTATGCCTTGCGTGAACAACTACCAAAGCTTAGAGAGTACTTACTACTCGATCTAATTTCAGGGAAACAGGCCCCTGATTCCAATTCACTTGTAAAGAAACTTGACATGTATGAGGTGCAAATCAACAACGCTGATTCATTCCGAATGATGCTATTACGAATCGATAATTTCGATGGCTCGTACGATACTGCTGGAGAAGCGCTCATTGAATATGCTCTAACTAACATGGCTGCTGAATTGTTCGGTGATCGAATGACTCTTTGGCATTGCAAGGACTCTCATGGCATCATCGTCTGCATACTATCACTTTATTCTCCTTTACAAGAGACTCTTAACATTCCCCAAGAACACGAGGAAGAACTTGACGACTGGATCGAGAAACAAGCAATCCAGCTTCAACATGCTGCCAAAACATATCTAAAAATAGGTATCTCCGTACTGACGAGCAAAAGCGGACAATTTCCCCAAGACATTGGCTCTATGTACCAATCATCTTTGGGTGACTTTCGACATTTCATAGGGAATGATACCGAATTATTCGTTTCTCTTGCCAAGAAACGAGATCGTGGTGAGATGCAACAGTTAGGCGAGCTCTACCGTATGCCAACTCTCGCTTCCATGCTTGAGATCGGACAATGGGAAGCAGTCGACTTGAAACTTGCAGCAATCTTTCATGAATTGGAGGAGGAATGGTCTGGCTCCCAGGAACATATACTTGAAACCTATTTTGTGATAGCCTCCTCCATTGCTTCGCTAATTCACCGTTCAAAGAAATGGCTGGCTGACACGATCGGAGACGATTTCTACGCAGTAGCAAATGGACAACCATTACAAACGGTTGAAGATCTACGCAGCTGGACAGAACGTGTTATTGCCAGTTACCGTCGATCGGTCAGTGATGTCAAAACTGATTCCCGTTCAAACATTATCCGCAAGGTGCAAGAGTACATCGTAGCCAATATTGACACGGCCTCTTTACAAACCATATCATCCAATATCTATCTTAACCCCTCCTACCTCTCTAAGATTTACAAGCTAGAGACCGGAGAAGGGATCAGTGAATATATCCTAAGCGTCCGTATGGAGAAGGCTTCCACTTTACTATCGCAGTCGCCGGAGAAAATCTATGAAATATCTGTTATGCTAGGCTATCAAAAACCAAGTTACTTTATCCAACTATTCAAGAAGTATTATGGCGTAACTCCACAAGAATATCGAAATAAGTTGGGATTATAAGCTAATTTGGTTCCAGACGACACACACTCATATAAAAAGAAAGCTGACGCCTAGTAGCGCCAGCTTTCCTTTTATATGAGTGCATATGAGATTAGCCATTATTCTCGCTGGAACTGTTGTAACTTCTTCGCTCTGAACTCACCGGGAGAGATCCCTTCCAACTCTTTAAAAACTCGTGCAAACTGTTTGCTGTTCTCGAATCCAACCGCCTCTGAAACCTCAGCAACTTTACAGCGATTTTCAGTCAACAGCTCTTTCGCATGACGGATGCGTACTTTTTTCAAATATAAAACAAAGCTCTCGCCTATATATGCCTTAAATGCCTCACTGAAATAAGAATAATTCAAAGACACATGGTTGCTAACCATTGCCATATTAATAGGACGTTGGTAGTTAGCTTCAATATATTCCACGGCATCTTTTAAATCTGCATGCTCAGTATGGGCTGATCGTATCCCTAGAATAAAATCATTAACACTTATTAATAAATGCTCAAGCGCTCGATAATAATCGTGGAAATTAAGAAAATTATAAATACTACCTACTTGACGATATAGCTTAAGTACTTCTATAGAGGCTTCTCCATGAACTCGAAACACCTCATCTAGTACTTTCTCATTCATGCTTCGACTTACTGCCTCAAGATAAGATAGATCTAGTTCTTTTAAGTGCTCGATTTGAAATATAACAGCTAGTAAAAGCTTCATTTCCTTGTCTCGTTCTGTTCCCAGCATATTAAGCAACTTACGAAGCTCCTCATCAGGTGAAGGGAAGTTAAGACGCCCCTGCTTAACATCATTATATTCAATACAGTTAGCCCGAGAATACAGAAGGGTATATTGTAGCGCCCGACAGGCTTCCTTATAACAATCACGTATATCATACATACTCTGACCTTCACTGCTAACCCCTAGGGTTAGCCCAGTTAAACCCTTTTGTTCAGCACATTGTGAAAGTTCTATGAAACACTTCCTACTACTTCCGAACAATACTAATTTCCCATCCCAATCTATTATCACTTCTGTAAATTTCTTCTCAAGTGGCCCGGTAATACATTCAACAATAGATTGTAGTTCCCCCGACTTAACTCGCGTTCCATCACTACAATGATAATTCAATACACCTATAGTGAATGGTACCTCAAATCCCTTCAATTCATCCCTATGTTCAGGCTCCAGATGTATCTCATCCTGTATCAATAGGTCCTTCAAACGACTCGTACGAATCATTCTGAGCAGGGCTTCTGTTTCCTGTTCCGTCTTGTGGATGTTAGATTCTTTCTCTAATCTTTCCTTGTTAATTTCCTCTAGAATCTTAAACAATTCATCCCGACGAATCGGTTTGAGTAGATAATCCTTAACACGATAGCGGATTGCACTTTGGGCATAGTGGAAATCATCAAAACCACTTAATATTACAATTTCTGGTCCAATACCACTGCCCGTTTCGGAAGACAATTGCTCTAGAAACTCCATTCCATCCATTACTGGCATTCGGATATCTGTAATAATAATATCAACCGGATCCGATCGGAACAGGTTCAACGCTTCAGCACCATTTCCAGCCATGAAAATGGTATATTTCGAAGGGTACTCCCGCTCGATCATAATTTTGAGACCGTTACGGATATTCTTCTCATCATCTACAATTAGCAGTTTGGTCATCGTTGTTGTTCTCCTGTCAAAAGTACTCTTGGCAAGGTCATAGATACGGTTGTCCCTCTCCCAACCTCACTTCGTATTCTTAGGCCATATGCTTCCCCATAGAATAGTTTCAGGCGTTGATTTACATTTCGCAGCCCGATTCCACCAGCTCTAACGACACCACCGCGCGAACCAGAAAAGTCAGATGGTGGCGGTACCTCGGAATAGATGGACTCATTTAAAGTGGATAGCTTCAGCGGGTCAATTCCCGCACCGTTATCAGTAATCTCAATATAGATGTCTCCTTCAGCTTCCGAGATTTCAATCTGGATGATCCGATTCGTAAGCTCCTCTTCTCCTTCGGTCCATGCATGTTTGACACTATTCTCTACAATGGGTTGCAGTGACATTTTCAATACTTCTACTTCCAAATATGTCGATTCTATCTGGATCGCGAGCTCCACAGGATATTCAAAACGTATATTCATGACTTCGATGTAGTTCTCAATATGGCGAATTTCGTCTCGTAGCTTCACATACTCGCTGGACCATTTGAAATTGTAACGCATCATCCCACCGAGTGAGGTTAACGCATCGGAGATTGTCTGTTGATTCTCCATTTCCGCCAGCATTTTTATGTTCTCTAACGTGTTGTATAGAAAATGTGTATCTATTTGATTATGCAGGGTATGTAACTCGGCTTCCTTTGAGAGCACCTCTTTTTGAACTGCTTGCGCTACTAGTTTATTTATCGTGTTCATCAGCTTAGAGAAATGATGCGCCAGCTCACCGACCTCCCCCCCACCACGGATGGTTATCACTTTGTACGACTCGCCTCTCCGTACCTTCTTCATAGCATCGGTCAAACGCCGTAAATTTTGAAGTATAAATGCATTCATTACATAAGCAATCAGGGTTACTAACACAATAAAACCTATATTAAGCCCGATAATTAAATTGCGTGTACGTGAGATATCCTTCATTACATTTTCCATGGACACTACATTGAGCAGATTAGCATCCATCCCATCTAGAGGCGTATTGATGAGGAGAAAAGATTTACCATTTTCTTTGTAGTTAATATTCCATTCCCCTGTCTTTCGATATAACTGAAGGCGGTCCGTGATCGCTTGAGCCATTTCCCCGTTCTCGTGCAGGAATGAATAATCTGATCGTGTAAACAACTGGAACTTGTCATCAATCAGGAACATTTGCGACTGACCATCTCGTATTTTCGTATATGTCTTCGGCGTAAACCGATCCAACATCATATCCACCTGAATCATCCCGATATGATTACCTGCAGGAATATTGATCTCACGAAGCAAAGAGACCTTTGGTTTATTTACTGTGCTTTGGTCCACATAACGCTGCATAAGATCGGGATCACTCATTTGGAATGACCATAGTTCCGGCCCCATCAGATTCATCGCCTCTTGATACCAAGGTTCATTGATCACCCGCTCTTCACTGTAAAAGATCGGCCAAATTTCATGTACATACTTATTATTAGAATACACCTGTAAATGTTCAATATTAGGATTATTAAACTGAATCTGCATCATATTAATATAAGCATTCGTATTGAAATCAACTAACTCTCCGAGCTGAGGTTCGCTTTCATTCATCAAATAATTCTTAACTTCCTTGTTCGAATAAGCCATTTGCGCTGCCCGCTCCATTGCTTCAATCTGGGTATTAATATGCAACTTCTCCATTTGAAGCAAATAGTCGTTCTTGTCGATAGCATTTCGAATATAGGTGTTATTAATAGCTTTGTACGAATAAAAGGACACCGCCAAACAGGGTCCCAGAATAATAAAAATATATGCGGCGATTAGACGGCTCTGCAGTGAGCGGCGCCCCCACCAATAGGTGAACGAATCCCATATAGCTACTGTACGCTTGCTCGGTTCCACGCTGTAATGTCCACCTCGCTGTAATTCTATTTGATAGATAGCCCAAAAGCCCGCGGGTGGCGGGCGTTTTGAGAAAGCATATTTTATTCCATACCAAGCTTCTTCTTGTTCTTCTCATATTCAGCTTGTTGGTAAGCTTGGAACTTATCGAGACCTAGATCATTTTGTTTGTTAATATACTCGTTCCAAAGTTTATCAAATTCCGCATCAGAAGACGCCATCAACAGCTTAGGGAAGGTTTTGCCGCGTAGTTCTTTAATTTTTGAACCGATAATTCCTTCAGGAGAGTTGCCTAAAGGATCAATTTGATCGAACTCCGAGTTACTGTGCGCTTTTCCTCTCGTCCAGTCTTCAAGCTGTTTGAAAGGCTCTACTGATTTAGGTGCCCATTGATCCGTGATATTTGTGTTTTGCAGCATCCAGAAGGTAAAGGAAGAGCCATACTGCTTGTCGAACGCCGAACGGTCCTTATTCATCAACTCAAACACTTCCGGCTTAAATTGATCTTTTCCATCTATAGTGTCATAGCTAACGCCTTTTTCACCTAGGAACAGGTCTTTATTGCCTTCTTCACTGTTCAAGTAACTAAGGAACTTGATAGCACGTGCTTTGTCTTTTACATCTTTAGAAATGAGGGTTACTGTCCAGCCAGAAATACCAGGGCCGTTCAAGCGTGGTGCATCAAGGTTTGCGTTAGCTGGTCCGTCCACAGCGATATAAATTTTATTCGGATCTTGCTGATATAGTGTGCCAAGTTGTGCCGCAAAGTCAGTACGTTGGTACAACATAGCGAAATAGCGACCTTGAGTAATCTTTTCTTCCATTTGCGGACGTTTATCGATAAAGATATCCTTAGCAAGTAATCCATCCTGGTTAGCCTGACGAAGTGTCTTCATCCAGCGAATATATTCTGGATCCGTCTCACGGTTATATAGTTTACCATCTTTTTCACGCGGGATCGCTAGGAAGTTTTGAATATATCCTTCTAATGAATCGTTACCGGTTGCGGTAAATTCATGCAGACCAAGTGGAATCATTGGCTGACCATTGATTTCAGGGAACTTCTCTTTTGCTGCCTTCAGCGCATTCAGGAATCCTTCCGGAGTACGCATATCAGGGCTACCGATAGCTTCGTAGATATCCTTGCGGACAACGAAGGTTTGGTTCGAGACATAATTTTCTCCATATTTCTTATAATCGGCTGGAGAAGAGGAAGAGTTAGGATAAGCGTAAACATTGCCGTCATCTTGTGTATTCCAACCCAATTTGTCGGCATCAGATACTTTGAAGAAGTATGGATCATATTCTTCAGCCAACTTATTGAGCGGAAGTACAAGATCTCCTTCGATCATTTTCTTGACGGCATCTTCCCAAAATCCAAGTGTAATGAAGTCAGGCAACTTACCTGAAGCGATCAGGGTGTTCAACTTCTCATTTTCGTTACCTGCAGGAACGATGAAGTTAATATCAACGCCGGTTTTTTTGGTAATATATTGGGAGGTCGGATCAACGCCCCATTTATTTGGAAACCAAGCGAAATTCAGGTACCAATCAAATGTGATCGGCGAAGTGTCAGATTTCCAACCTGGCTCATCAGCCGACGGTGCTGCTGCAGTTGGCTCTGCATTAGCTGCCGTATTTGATGACTTTCCATCGTTTGCCTTTCCTTCGTTAGTCTTGCTATTCCCGCCGCATGCAGCTAATGACAATACCATGATTACTGCCAATAACATCATCAATGTCTTCATCGGCTTGCTGTTTCTACCCATTCTTCTTACCCCTCTTCTTAGAATGATTAATATATAAGTTATAACTCCAGGACCGCCTTATACGGCTGGAGGAGCTACCTTGATCTGCATAACAACCTATTTTCCAAATCAACCCTTGATCGATCCAATCATCATTCCTTTGACAAAATATCGTTGCAGGAACGGATATACGAATACAATTGGGAGCGTTGTGACCACCATAGTGGCCAGCTTGATCGACTGTGATGTTACTGTTCTGTTAATGGCACTACCCTGAACAGCAACCATCATCTGATTGGAACTAGACTGCGCCACAACACGGAACAGATAGGTTTGAATTGGTTGCAGATTCTCATTGTTGATGTAAATCATACCTGTAAAATAATCATTCCATTGAAATACGCCGTGGAACAACGCAATGGTAGCTATAACAGGCATTGACACGGGTAGCACGACTCTTAGAAAGATAGACCAATCATTTGCGCCATCGATCCGAGCCGCCTCCTCCAAACCCTCAGGGATTTCACGGAAGAAGGTCATGAATATGATGAGGTCGAAAAAGCTAAACATAAACGGAATAATGTATACCAGGAAATTATCTAGCATATGCAAATTTCTAATGAGTAGAAAGCCTGGAATGAGCCCTCCACTAAAGATCATAGTGATTGTACCTAGTAAAATGTAAAATTTACCGCCGATTAGTCCTTTACGAGAATAAGCATAGGCTACCATTGCTGTAAATAATACATGGGCAACCGTACCGATTGCTGTCTTGGCAACTGTAATCCACATGGCTTGCATAATGCCGGGACTAGCGAAGACCGCCTTAAAGTTCTCCAAGGTAAACATTCGTGGCCACCAATAGATTCCTCCTAGCATTGCGTCGTTACCATTATTAAAGGCGTTAACCAGTACGTACCAGATCGGGTATAGAGTTAAGAAACAAATGCATAACATACCGAAATTGTTGATGATATCAAATATAGCTTCTCCCTTTGTTTTGCGCTTTATAGCAAACATGTATAGGTCCCCCTTATCCTAAAACAGCGATGTGTCATTAATTTTTTGAGATACTTTGTTAGCAATAAGCAGCAAAATAAGGGTGATAACTGATTTGATCAGACCAACAGCGGCAGAATAAGAGAACCGGCCTGATAGAATACCTGTTTGGTAGACATAGTAGTCAATGACATTACTAGCACTATCATTTAATGAGTTACGTAGCACCAGAATCTGATCGAAATTAGAACTCAATACACCACTGACTGCGAGAATAAAGAGAATGCTAATGGTAGATTTGATCGCTGGTAGGGTAACATACCACATTTTCTGAAACCGTCCTGCACCGTCAATCGTTGCCGCTTCATACATATCTGGTGATACCCCAGATATCGCAGCCAGATAGATGATCGCAGACCAACCAAGTTCCTTCCAAATATCCGAGGATATAATGATGGTCCAGAAGTACTTTGGTTCGGCTAGATAGGAAATCGGCTCATCGATGAGATGAAGCGCTTGCAGGATGTGGTTGATAATACCTACATCAGCAAGCCATGTAGCCAATATCCCACCAAGTACTACCCATGAGAGAAAGTGTGGTAAGTACGAAATCGTCTGAATCGCCTTTTTGTACCTTACGGAACGAACTTCATTAAGAAAAAGTGCGAATATGATCGGCAGTGGAAAACCGATACACAGCTTAATCAAACTGATACCTAGCGTATTTCTAATCACATTTGGAAGATTGTCGTCTTGCAGAAACTCCTTAAAGTGAGTAAGTCCCACCCACGGTGCTTCCGAAATGGCTTTGACAATATTGAATTCCTTAAAAGCAATGATAATTCCATACATCGGAATGTAATTGAAAATTATCATCCAAGCTACACCTAGTAGTGCCATCACTTGCAAATGTCGTTGGGCAATAAATCTTCTCCAGAGTGAACGACGTGAGGAGGATTTTACGTTCATAGGCAGCATTGGTGTTAAACTCGTCCCCACTTCGGGGCTTCTTTTGTTTTCCATCGTATGGACCTCCATGCTCTTTCTGTCAGCTCATAAAAGCGTATACATCATCTATACATTTATTGTATGAGCTTTCACCTACGCCCGTAAGGCTTCATATTTCGTATGGTAGGCACCATTTTTCGGGTCACGCTCTACATACGACCGTGACCCATAATGCCAAACTCCTCCTCACTGCCATTTACCCTAACAATTTACTCCAGTTCAGCTTCGATTGAAGCAATCTCTCCACGACGTAGAGCTTCAGCAGCTTCACCACGTAGCAGCCCTCCAGAACTTCCTACTGCCGTTCCATCACGGTATACAAGCTTCAGGCTCCGAATTACTGCTCCTTCTGCTCCGAAGGTATCGACTCGCCGCGGGTTATGATACGTCACTTCAGTACCACCAAGGAAGGTAAATGAGACTTTTCCTTGTTCATCAAATAACCAACCAGGTAGAATCGGCGCCAAGGATAACGTTAACTCTTCGTCCACTACAGTGAACACCGATTTTCCAGCCATCATCGTTCTCCACATACTGAGGAATTCCGCAGTTGACCCGCTGAGTCTAGCGACAAAACCTCTTCCGTGAGTCCCAGGATCCGGATTGCCCCCGGTAGCAATAAACGAAGAATTCTCTAAAGTACTACGTCCATAAACAGCTGGGTCAAGGAATGGAACGAGTGAAGTCTTCATCTCTCCGTAAAATTCTTCATAGAGCCCTGATTTCAACAACTCAAGTAAATATTTGTAGGACATATGCAGGAAGTTCGATTCCCGTTCTAGCCAACCTGGTGTGAAAGCGCGCATCCGTCCGATTTCAGGTGACTCTCCTTCGAGACTGCTGGACGTTTGATACATTGACGTTGTGGGATCGTAGAGCCCCGTCGTTTTGATCGTGTTGTAAATCTTCTTCGCCTGTACAGGATCTTTTAACGTCTTCAACCAACGAGTTGGTCCTTCCAGGAAATAAGGTAATGCAAAGACTTCAAACTCTTCTACGATAGCTTTCGGCAGACCATAGCCACTGATCACTGGATGACCAGCTGCATCAGTCACTGGCTGGAAGCGTGTTGCTTCAAAGCGAAAATAAGTAGGAGCAATTCCGTTGCCCAGCTCTACCGCTTTCTTTATTCCTTCATCGATTTTGACAAGGAACTGGGAGAATGCCTCGCGGATATACGCTAGTGTCACCTCAGATTGATTCCCTGTGATGCCAAAACGAATACTTGCGCGATAGCCCTCCCTCGCAGAAGCCACCATATCCCAGTAACGGAACTGTGCAAGATCACCTGCTAATGCTGAGGTTACATGGTCGTATACTTGATTTAGCAACTGCACCATTTCCTCAGGCAGCTTCACAGTCGCATCTTCGGTTTCTGAATCTTTTAGAGCTTCTAACAAGAAGACAACCATCCGCTTCAATTCGAAAGTCTCGCTCATTCCGGAACCAAATAATCCTGGCAAGCCGTTCATAGCATCGTTCCAGCCCGGCTTGTTCCCTTCCATCTCAACACCCATACCGTAAGGATCCAAGGTAGCAAACTTGTTCAACGCTAACGACACCATTTTCACGAACAGATTACTGTAATAAATACTGCCATAGCCACCTTCAGTACGAAGCCATTCTGTATTTCCTGCTTTCCGGTTCAACTTGTGCAGCTTCTCTTCATCTTCCAAGAGCGCACCATATTGCCGTACCTTGCCTTGGCTAATAACATATTTCTCACTGCGAGGCAAAACATATGCCGGACTATCATAGAAGGCATATGTCTCATCTCCAAAGAGAAGCTCATGCTTCTTGTCAGGGAATATTTCCAGATAACCCTCAACCAGATCCATATTGTACGTCCAGTGGTCAGACCAGAACCCTTCACCAAAGGTCGCTTCAATGTTCTGCTTAGACAAGGACAATACGCCAGACAAAAATTCCTGTTCGCTCATTTGAAGTGTGACATCATGATCAGCGATGTAGTTGATCAACCCACCAGCCGTAAAGCGTCTGCTGCATAACTTCGCAAGTTCATCGTGATGATCTACAGCCCCTTCAGTAATCCAGTTCTTCAACTTGTCCTTATGCTCTGGCATAACCTCAAAGCTTGTTCCTTGTACACTCAGCGGATTATATCCGTCAGCTTGAATCAAGCTATAAAACATTTTGATATTGAAACTGCCAACTTTCGGGTTAAAAAACACATCATTCCGTCGATTCTGATTCATATCACGGAAATTCCCGTTGCCCTGAGAATAGTATTCTGGAGCTAGTGAGAAGAAGTTATAGTCTCGCTCCAAGTCGCCATGCTTACGAGAATACAAGTGAACAACATATCCGTCTCCCCCGTTATCAAAAATGAACGGGTATCCTCCACGGAGGAAATTATCGAGATAGGACTGCTTACAGTAAGCATCAAATATTTCTGATGAGGTGTGAGTGGCAATGTCTGCTGTCAACTCCTCCGTCAGGTCTGCAGCTTCCTGAGCCTTGAGAGTTATATATTCATCACGGCATACAGCCTCTGATTTCTTATTGATTTTGTCGATGTCGTTGACATGCCCGATCAACGTATTCACGATTAATTCTTTACCCGGAGCTAGGTTTCTTGCTACACCGCTAAATCCGCAAGGTACTTTATTCACTGGATATTGCGGCAGCTCTGCGAGATCAGCAAGCGTTGTCTCAGCAAATCGATCAGGGTAGACAAGGGATGTGTTACCTCCAAAAACCACCTCAAAATCGACGATCGGTGAGATTTTTTCACCCTCGCCTGTAAATGATAGATAGAAATGACCGTTAGTAATTTCACTAACCTCCGCCTCGTCACTTGTACTTGAACGTAACTTGTAGAACGGAATGCCATTTTCGACATTGTATACATCCATCCAGCTGCGCAAAAGATTACCGATATCCTTGTAGCCACTATTCTCTACCCCGTAAGGTAGAATCTCTGGTAGGCCATCCAGCAGTTCCAGATCGATCTCTTTGTCACCGATATTCTCAATCTTCACCCGACGAACGAGAGCTGCATAATCCTCATTCGGCAAAATGAAATAGTGAACTGTCGTCTTCAAACCATGTACAGCATGACTTTCTTCAATCGTAAGCCCGTTCGGTAGAATCGTCATGATCCGCTTAGCCGCCTGATCAGGACGCGCGGATTGAAAAGGTTCATAGATTTCCTGTTCACCCTTGATCTTAATAAAAGTCCGAAAACCCGTTTCTGCTACATTTTTATAAGAAATGTTAGCCGGTGAGAATTCCATGATCGGAGAATTCTTATCGCGAACACCGAAACTAGCAATCCCCTGACCTCGGTTTACATAAAAGGACCACATCGGTATGCCTTTTAGACCAGCGAGCCCTGGAAGAAAGCTTGAGAATGGCTTCCCTTTGTCAAATTGTTCAATCACAAACTTGCCCGATTCAAAATAATAGTTACTCATGTCAATTCCTCCTCATGTTGTTTTATTCAGAAATAAGATGCGTTACGATAGAATGCGCTGTCAGCTGGCAGGAAGCAATTTGTTCTCCCAAGCCTAGAGTGACACTGCGATCTTCCTCACTTTCATTCATCAGTACAACAGCAATACTTCCGTCTGGATTCCGGAATGCAGTGGACAGAATGCCTGAATTTTCGGATTCTAAGCCGATACGTACTGCACCGGGAGCAATAAATTTACTGAAATGACCAATATAATAGTAAGAGCTATTGTAATGAACCTCATCCGTAGTCGTGTCTGCAATAATCGGTGCATCGCATAGATTACCTACATGATTTGGACCTCCTGTCTCATCGAGTACAAGATTCCAATCCAGATAACCTTCCGTCCATTGATTCAGATCGCCTATCATATTTCGTCCGTAGCGTTCACCTGTAAACCATTCGCCCAGCTTCACGCCGCCTTCTTGACAGCCCTCAGTGAACAACAAATGCTTATCAGGGAAGAGGTCATGAACCTTACCTACATTCTCAAAATCCTCGCTGACATACCAGTGAATGCCCGTCCCCCAAACATATTTCGCTGCCTCAGGATCAGATAACACGACCGATGCGCGTTCCACCATAATATCGCGGTTGTGATCCCAGATGATGATGTTCACATCTTCCAGGCCTGCTTGGTGCATCACTGGACCGAGATGATTCTTCACAAAATCGCGTTCTTCTTCTGCGCTGTATATACAAGAGTCCCATGTCTGAACTGCGGCTGGCTCATTCTGAACCGAAACTGCCCAGATTGGTATTCCTTCCTTACGGTATGCTTCAATGAACTTGGTGTAATAACGTGCCCAGACATCCCCATATTCTGGTCTTAGTGATCCACCATTATTCATCTCACCGTTGGTCTTCATCCATGCAGGAGGGCTCCACGGAGAAGCCAGCATCGTCAATTCTCCACCTCTTACTTTCATGGCGTCCTTAATAAGTGGCATCACCCACTTATACTCATGAGAAATATCAAATGTAGCTAATTCCGTATCGTTGTCTTCAACATAGGAATAGTTTCCTAAGGAAAAATCGCAGCTATGAATATGCACGCGCCCCATGCTGTAACCGAGTCCCTCTACAGGGTGAAAATAACGATGAATGACCTCCGCTCGTTTCGCTGGGCTCATTCGCGACAACGTATACGCCGCAGATTCAGTGAATGCGCCTCCAAAACCAATCATAGTCTGATACCCTCGCTCTGGTCTCAGTTCTACATCAGCTGGATTATTCCCATCCCTTACCTTAAATACAATTCCGTTCTTTGGACTTAATCGTTCGTCCGTGTTCTTAGCAGTTACTACGGTTTGTACTGTTGGCATTTCAAATTCATCTCCTTAAGATTGATTGGAACATCACTTTGGGGCGCATTCAATTTGCTCAAACTACACAGCCACTCACACAAGGAATCGTTCTAGTTGAAACAATCGAAACCGGTTTCGATTGTTTCAAAAAAAAACTACAAACTAAGCGCATTGTTCAAAAAATGAGGAATATTCATGATATCCCTCTCGCCGGAGGCGCACAGGAATCCCTTTCAACTACTTCTACAGGGAGCACCAATGCTTCAATGTCATCTCGATCTCTATCGATGGTGGCAAAGAGAATGTCTGCTGCACGACTTCCTAATAAAGCCGTGTCCTGCCGTATTGTCGTTAAAGCGGGTGTAACATACTTTGCGAGGTCGATATCATCAAATCCTAAGACAGAGATATCATTTGGAACGGAAAGTCCACTGTCTTTAGCTGCCATAATAGCACCTAATGCTAGCAAGTCACCTGACGCAAATATTGCTGTCGGCCGTTCCGGCAATTGAAGCAGCTCCATCATTGCTCCATAGCCACTCTCAAGAGAGTAATATGCACCTTCAACGACATAAGAGTCCCTTATTTCAAGTCCTCGTTGCTTCATTGCTGCCTCATACCCCAGTTGACGCATCATTCCTGGATACGTGTTCATACCTCCAGAAATGTGAGCAATCTTACTGTGACCGAGGGATTCCAGATATTCTATCGCCAAGAGTGCACCTGCTGTGTTGTCAGAACACACCGTATGCGATTGGGTTGTCTCATAGTCCAAAATGACGGTAGGAATATCACTGTCCAGAAGTTCCTGGAAGTAAGGATCTCCATAATCCGATAAAAAGACTACGACACCATCAACACCACGGATTTTGCAATTTTCCAAATATCCGCTCTGTTTACCCGCTACATCCTTGGAGATAAACATCAAAGCATAACCTTTGGCAACAGCAACCTGTTTGAAGCTCTCAATGACGGCACTGAAAAAAGGGTGTCTGATTCCGACTCCCGTACTCTCAATGAACAACACACCGATGGTCCACGATTTCTTAGTGGTTAGCGTACGCGCATGAGCATTGGGTACATATCCCATTTCTCTGGCTGTTCTGAATATCTCTTGGCGGGTCTTCTCACGTACATCGGAATAGTTATTGAACGCCTTGGACACAGTTGTAGGTGAGTAACCGGTTTTTTTAGCAATATCATATATAGTTATCAATCCGGCTCCCCCTTGCCCTTAAAATGAAGACCATTTTGTCCACTGTAATTTTAACCTCTTTCTACAAACCAGTCCAGCTAAAAATATAACTTATCGTCTTCAATCGATACTACCCGTGACAATTTATATGATATGAATTTAATTCTTAATATTTCTTAAGAAAAAGATAAGCTTTCCTTCACTTATATAGATCATTATTGTTAATAATTTTCCTTTTAAATAGAGATATACCTGATTTGAAAGGAAGAAAGCAAACATGACTACGATCAAAAAGGAAAGAGTTCCTGAGCTCAATATCGTCAGAGCTATTTGTATTCTAGGGGTAATTACAGTTCATGCTACTTCGTATGCAACAGTACAATTAACAGGCTCTGGTTATTTTATTCTTTATAATTTCTTTAATATCTTTATGAAATTCGGGACCCCAACTTTTATCGCGATGAGCGCTTTTGTTCTCTTCTACAACTATAGTGACCGGCCATTAAATAGAGAGCTAATCGTAGGATTTTATAAAAAAAGATTGCTGTACATTCTGCTCCCCTACTTCCTATTCTCATTGTTTTATTTTTCGCTCACTCAAGTGATAGCGGGTTCTACGCTTAATGCTGAGATGATCTCAAACTTTATAAATAAACTACTCACAGGAAAGGCATATACCCATCTCTATTTTGTGTTCATCAATGTGCAGTTCTATCTGCTGTTTCCTTTCCTATTGCTATTGTTCAAGCGTTACCCAAAATCAAGAAAATGGGCCATTGTAGCAGGGATCGTCATCCAATGGTTATTTATACTGGGCAACAAATATCAGTTCCATGTAACAAGTAGAGGTAGCTGGTGCTTCACTTATTTCTCTTATTACATGTTAGGCGCATGGTTAGGCATGTACTATCCAATGATCAAAGAGAAGTTCAATAACATGATTTCGAAAAATGGCGTGAGAGAAACAGGCGTTGGAATGCTATTACGAGGAATATGGGCAGTGTGGCTATGTTCAGGAGTTTCTCACTCCATTTTGTGGTACCAAAGTCGGCTCTATGGACATTCCTTTAATTCGCTCGCATATGACCTGCTCTACAGTATTTTTGCGTTCACAAGTCTTCCCGTCCTCATGCATGCTGCTAGTATGTTACTTCGTAAGAACAAGTTATCACTGTTATGCCGCCCGTTAAATCGACTCGGCTCACTCTCGTTTGGTGTATATCTGATTCATCCTTTTTTTCTACTACTATACCGGCAGTTATCTCCGGCGATAAGCACTGCTTGGGTTCTGCACCTATGGTATATCGGCGGATTCATCGTGGCATTAGGCTGTTCCTGGATTGTGGTCGGGTTAGCAGCACGCTATTTGCCTTATGCATGGATGATTTTCGGAAATTTACCAAAACTAAAAAAGAAGCTAATCACAAATAACAGCTCAGCTTATATAGCAAGAAAGGAAATTTAATGAATGGACAACGGTACGCTGCTCCTAGTAGACGATGAAGCCGAAATTGTTAAACTGATGCAAATCTATCTTGAGAACGAAGGTTATCGACTGTTAACTGCCCGTGATGGACTTGAAGCGCTTGAAATTGTTAGCAAAGAAACCATCGATCTCATGGTACTTGATATTATGATGCCCAATATGGATGGCATAGAAGCCTGCATCAAGATTAGAGAAACTCAAAAATTCCCAATTATTATGCTATCAGCCAAAGGACAAGAACTTGATAAAATCACTGGACTTAGTGTAGGAGCTGACGATTATGTGACCAAGCCTTTTAGTCCCCTGGAGCTTGTAGCGCGAATTAAATCACAACTTCGCAGAACACGAAATTATATGGGAGATCTAGCTGCAAAACAGGATGAAATCCTGATTGATGGACTGTTAATCAATTCCGCAACACATGAGGTTAGCGTGGATGGACAGCAGGTTAAATTAACTCCTAGAGAATTTGCTATTTTGGAGTTTCTTGCCCGAAATGCGGGTCAAGTGATAAGTATGGAGCAGATCTATGCCAAGGTTTGGAAAGAACAATTTCTCGAGAGTAACAACACACTTATGGTTCACATACGTAAGATTCGCGAAAAAATCGAAGCTAACCCAAGAAAACCGAGGTATTTGAAGACAGTCTGGGGAGTCGGGTACAAAATTGATAAAGAGGGATAAAGAGAAGCCATGTTGAATAACAGACGTTTCAATACACTATCTTGGAAAATGGCATGGTTCAGTCTCGCAAGCCTAGGGTTCACCGCCCTAGTTCTTATGATCGGCTATTATTTCACATCGATGCTCCTATGGCTCAATCCTTCGCAGTCTTTTTGGGGAGTGACGTTAATCCGCTGGGTCATCAACAATATCGGCTCGACTCCAATCATGATCATTGTTGGCGTGCCTTTATTTATTCTCTTCACTCTGATCATATCCCGTGATACCATGAGTGATCTGCATAGCATCTCTACTGGTGTGCAGACGATATCAGACGGGAATCTATCCTATCATATCCCCGTTTCGCGTACAGATGAACTGGGGACATTGGCAGTAAATATAAATGCAATGGCCGACAAGCTAGAGTCAGCATTACAGGAGGAACGGGCGGCAGCTAAAGCAAAAAACGAGCTTATCACCGGAGTTTCCCACGACCTCCGAACGCCGCTTACGTCTGTGCTTGGATTTCTTGAGTATATAGAGCAAGACCGCTATGATAACGAGATCGAGCTACGTTATTATGTGAATATTGCTTATGAAAAATCGCTGACACTAAAAAAACTAATTGATGATCTATTCGAGTATACAAGGGTATCCGGTAGCGAATTACCACTTGATCTTCAGCCAGTTGATCTGGGAAAACTACTCGAACAACTCGCAGAGGAGTTTGTCCCCGTTCTGGAGCAAGCCGATATGTCGTATCGAATCCATATTAACGAGGGGTCTTTGTTAGTACAAGGGGATGCGGACGAGCTGGTTCGGTTATATGAGAACTTGTTCACCAATGCCGTTAGGTACGGCAAGGAAGGTAAGATTCTAGACATTTCCGTATATAGGAAAGACGATAGAGTAGTTGCCACTTGCACAAACTATGGTCCCCCCATACCGGCTGAAAACATCCCTCATCTATTCAAACGTTTTTACCGGGTGGACCCATCACGTTCACGGGAAACTGGCGGTACAGGACTCGGCCTGGCCATTGCCAAGAGCATTACGGAGCTTCATAAAGGGAGTATTACAGCCAAAAGTTCACGGAAAAAGACAGAATTCGAGACTTCCTTTCCAGCTATAGCTGAATAGATACACGATAAAAAAAGCCAACCTATCAACTCAGGTTGGCCATATCTACTATTTAACGGTGACGGATATCGTAACTGTTTTTGTAGCAAATTTAGCTTTAATACTGGCCGTTCCTTTGCTAACCGCTTGTATCTTACCGTTAACAACGGTAGCAACGGATGGTTTTGAGCTTGTCCACACGACTTGATTCGTAACAGATATGGATTTGCCTGTATCATACCATGCAGTAAGGTTAACTGATGCATTCCCCCCTGGGGCTAACATGAGTTTCTTCTCGCTTGGAATCAGTTTAGTGAGTACAGGTACAACTTTAACTTCTATCGTAACTGTTTGACCTTGATATGTACCAGTCAGTGTAGTAGATCCCTCTGCAACAGCCTGTACTTTGGACCCTGTTACTTTTGCAATACTGCTATTTGAAGATTCCCATTTCATATCACTGCTAAGATTAACCGTTTTCCCACCCTCATAGGTCCCAGTCACTTGAAGGGATTTTACCTTCTTTATATTCAGTTGGAGTGATTTAAGGTTAGCCTCTATCTTTACAATATCCGCAGTTACAGCAACCGGGATCGTAATCGATTTAGTCAGATACGTACCCTTTAGCGTAGCTCTCCCCGCTGTCACTCCTTTAATTTTGCCGTTACTTATTTCTGCAACCGGGCTACTTAGGGTCCATTGAATAAATGCAGTTACATCTTGTTCTGTACCATCCTCACGAACAGCTTTTACTGTAGGTAGAACGCTCTCGCCACCTTTGCTAAGACGGAATGATTTCGTTGAGAGCTTAAGATTTAGTATCTTAGAGTCCACCTTAATCTGTGCCTCTATTTGGAAATCACCATACTTGGCTGTAATGATTGCGTCACCTGATTTCTTCGCGGTAACTTTTCCGTTCTTTATCGATGCAACCTTCTCGTTACTCGAAGTCCATACTGCTTTGCTTGTGATCTCCACAGGTTTATCGGTCTGATTATCGTATACAGCCATCACGCGAAGTTGCTTACTTTCAGATACATTTAGCTTAATCGATGTGGAATTCTCCCAGCCAATGGCTGTTAATTTCTCATTATCTGCCATCGCATTAGTTGGCAATACCGTCATAAATACTAGTACCATAACTAATAGAAAATGTATCATTTTGTTATTTCTAATCTTCAATTTCTCTCCCCCTCTCTATTTATTTCGGAAAGCTACCTGCAAAATATAATATGAATTTGATATAGTGCTAAAAAGTACTTTGGCATCTCAAAAGAAAGGTCTAAAGCTCCGCTCACAACATGAACGGGCTCTAGACCTCCTTTGTTAGAACAATTCAGACATTTGCTCTCATAGTTCACAATTACTTGGTTATTTCAGCTTGTATATTCTGAAGATCATTACGGCCATTTCTGCTCGAGTTGCCATTCCCTTTGGATGAATGTAATTTCCATCGCCAAGAACAATTCCCTCTTTGATGTGCGTAGCTACGGCCTTCACTGCATAATCAGCTACTTTGGAACCATCTTTAAATTTATTAAGCTCAGAAGCGGTCCCAGGTTCGCTTATTTTTCCTGCCTTCTGTAATGCATTAGCAATCAATACCATCATATCCTGCCTAGAGATCTCACCTTGCGGATTAAACTTCTTTCCATCTATTCCGCTGGTAATCCCTAATTGCTTGGCTATGCCAATTGCCTCGTAATAATCACTGTTCCGATCAACATCTTCAAAGTTAGCAGTAGAATCTGCTTTTAAACCCAGTGCTGTTACCAAACCTAGTATAAAATCTCCTCTGGTTACCTTTTGGCCTGGATCAAAGGTTGTTTTGGATGTTCCCTGAATAATTCCTTGGGCCGTTAATTGTTCAATAGCGTCCTTTGCCCAGGAATATTGGCTGCCAACATCACTAAAGTCACTACCGCCATTTGATGCAGCTAATGTGGATACAAGTCTCACATTACTTATTTTCGAAGTATTACCTGCAGCGTCATAAGCCACTACATAATATTTATAGGAAGTACTCGAATTAAGTCCACTATCTCTGAAATTTGTAGATGTTGTTACCTTGATCTCTTGATCATTTCGGTATACCTTGTACCCTGCTACCCCAACATTATCTTTGGAAGGTGTCCAATTCAACTCGATAGCTGAGCTGGAAACGGCCTCTGCTTTGTCGATTGTTGGTTCCATAGGCGAATCAGTATCAACTATCGTTGGAGTCCACCAGTTGCCTGACACCACAATCATACTGAGTAAGCGCAAGTTATTGCCAAAATATAAATCATCTTCGGTTGAACCCGCGGCATTATAATCCCACAATGTATTCAACCATTCCTGATTTGATGAATCGATCATAGCACTAACCATCATTGGAGCAGAGAACGTAATATCAGTGTAATCGTTCAGTGCTGCGGATCCGTCCAATTTATAACCCGCAAGAATTTTCTCGGGATCGTTATTCGTCTTGGTACGAATCCATTGGTTAAGCGCGCCCAATTGAGCTTTAGCCCGGTCATCCCCTGTTAAGAGATAATCTGTAGCAATGCGCCAAGGAATACGGGAAGAGTTATAGTTATAATCTCCATCCTGCTCTGATTCCAGAAAAATTCCGTCTGGCTCCCAATCTTGCGTACTTACTGGTTTATACTTTCCATCGGTTGTATCCTTAAATACAAAATCAGGAAGAAGACCTGCTTTTGAGCTGTAATCTTTATATAAGCTTTGAATCACGTTATACGTCTTGTCGATTACAAGATCCCAATTGCTATCCCCCGACACATTTCGGAAATCTTTCAGATGCTGAAGCATAAAATCGGACGGACGTGTTGCATTTCCATATTTCGGATCATCATCCGTGACCCAATCCGCCATTTTTAAGGTCCATTCGGAATGATTGACTTCACTTTCCATGATGGCATGAATAACTTTTTTGGCCTCCGCCAAATAGTTAATAGCTCCATTACTCCCCCATTGACTATTAGCTAGCAGAAGGGCATAAGCAATGTCCATATCGCCATCCGTAGCCGAATCGACACCATTAATATCCTTAATTTCTGTTCCTGTATCTGCTTGCTGCCAAGCCATGAGATCCGGATTGATTTCACTTGGATGTGCTCGGAAATAACGATACATCCCATCAAAATATTTCTTAGCATCAGGATCATGTCCCGCCATCAGAGAGGTAATTAACATCCCATACCCATGAGCTTCTGAGACTGTAATTTCATTCTCCTCGAACCAATCCCCATCAGCGTACCATACATAGTATTGATCACTGTTATATGGATTTTGCTTCAGGTACTTACTTTTCCACTCGTTATACAACCTTGCAACCGTGGCATCCAATTGGGCCTGTGTTAAGTGATTTGGCTTAATCGTACCTGCAGCATAAGCGGTGTGCTGCGGAAATGCCTTATGAACCCCTGCTCCAGTTGGAGATGACTTCGTCGTCACACTTATCGAGTTACTAGCCAGAGATTCAACTTCTACCGTGTTGTAAGCCTTAATCACATAGGTATATGTCTTATTCGATTCTAGTCCGGTATCTTTGTAAGATAGTTCCGTCGTAGTCCCAATCTTGCTACCGTTACGGTACACATTGTAACCTTCAGAGCTTTTAGTTCCCGCGGAAGCTGTCCAAGTCAGATTAGTCTGGAATGCCGAAGCAGCTGTGCCTTTTAAATCAGTAGGAGCTGAAGGCGGCTCAGACTTGATAGGCCCCCCCGTTGTGCTAACTTCGACTGGATTTGAATTCATTCTCGTGCCAACAGCTTTGACAATAAAATCATAATTCTTTGCTGGATTAAGATTGTCTACTGCAAAAGTATATTCACTTTGTCCTTTTACTACGGGTACATACGTACTCCAGTGCGTTTTTACCTTGTCGTTCTTCTCATAAATTCGGAACCCTCTTACCGGTTCTTTACTTGCGGAAGGAGTTTTCCATGAAAGGACTGCTTTGTTATCGTTAACCGTAACCTTCACAGCTTCTACCGAATCTGGCTTCGTATCCGTTCGCTTAATACCATAATTATCGTAAGCTATTAATCCTTTACCTACGGTGCCTGATTTCCCTTCATCTGCTACGGCCGCCGTATAAGCTGTAAAAGAAAGTACTTTATCTGTGATAGAAACATCCGTGAACATCTTCTTCTCTGGCTGTTCATCAATATCAGCAAAGTAATCGTCATATGGAATCGGATTCCCTGCTTTATCTAGTACCTCATGTGGTTCCCATTCTTCATCTAGATAATATTGATTGTTCTTATAATAGAATTTATTACCAAATGCATTGGACATGAGATACACGGTACCTTTAGGATTAATTGCATTTCCATTTTCATCAAATTGCAATTCTTCTTTCGGAATTACCTCATCATTGTACATTTGAAAGGATCTCATATACATATGATCATGAGCCTCAAACACCATATCAATGCCCATCTCGTCAAAGGCAGGGATCAGATTCTTTTTGTAAAACTCTATGCGATCACCTTCCCATTGTGCTGAGTTATCACCTGCAGCATAAGGACTCTTATGGAATGTAACGAACTTCCACTTTTTATCGCTTTTAGCAACAGCATTCTTCATCCAGGCCACCTGATCCCAGAATTGCTGATCCGCAAATTCCACATCTTTTCCATTCTCCGCAAGCTCTCCTGCGTACTGCGAATTGAAGACAAGATAGAGTGCATCGCCATATTCAAAAGAGTATACTGAACCTTTATGCGTATCAGCTACAAGCTGTTTAGGTAAATTAAAATGATTGTAGAAATTATCATTTGGCGTTGTTTCGTCTCCGTCATAATCCATAACTTCATGACCACCAAGAACAGGTACATAAGGCACCTGGAGCAATTCATCTTGGGCAACACCAAGCATCCATTGCCATTGCTCCTCTAAATCACCGTTATCCACTAAATCCCCGGCACTGATCAAGAATTTTGGAGCATCCATATAATCGATTGCCTTTCGGAATGTATCACCCCAAGGTTCAAACTCAGATTTACTGGATGCTTGTGAATCAGAACCTGCGATAAAATGGTAAGGTTGGTTAACGGCTGCATCTGTCGTAAACGAACCGATCGAACTCCAATCTTCCGCATTACCGTTGCCTACACGGAACTTATACGCAGTTCCAGGTTTAAGCTGATCTGCGATAACTTTATGACTGATAAATTTCGTTGTATGATCGGTTTCTCTATCACTTGCTTTTACATAAGTTTCAATTTCCTCTGCCTTCCCGTGATAGCTCAAACTTCCCGCTTCAGGGAATGAATTCCCTGTAACCTTGGTGGCCTCCACCACCTGTAATATGGTATCGGTCATGACATCTGTATACCAAGCTAAAGCAATACTAGTTTTAGGATCTCCGTTAAATGTCATGTTGATGGATTTTGGTGCAAGGGGTGAATCCTGAACGCGAAAACTTAAGGAAACATCTCGAACCAATGGTACGTTATCTGTACCTTTTAGGAGTTCCTTCGGGATGGTTACCTTATAAGACATCCCATATTCCAAAGTGGAATGGTCAATCTGCAAAATGTTGTGATCCACAATTTTAGGAGAAACTTTATCTAGTGTTCTGTTATTCTCATCTAGAATTGAGACAGAATGACCCTGCTTCAGAACAATCGCCTTATTGAATCTGATTTGAATGGGTACTTCGGCTGGCACATTATCAGATTCATTGGTAGGCTGTTCCAAAAGGTCTATTGTAGGAATAACGTGGGTTTTCCCTAGAATAGGATCACCAGAAACTATAATATTTCTAATTCTGCTGGAACCACCTGAACCAATGCCCTCTTCTTCGCCACCTGTGTTCTCATTGGAGCTTACGATCCAACGAATATATAGCAATTCTTGATTATCATCACCCTGCAGAAGGCGAGTATTCACCAATTTACTAGTATTTACGAATTTGTCCCTGCCCAATTTCAGATCTGTTCTTGGCACATCAATCCATGACTTCCCATCGTGGCTACTTTGTACCTTGAAGTCACGAGGTCCTGATCCAGAAGAGCTTTGTTCGGATGACAAGGTAATATTCTTATAGCCGGATGTTGATACGGTAGCTAGCCAATACTTCTTCCCATCACCGTCATCCCATCCCTGGTAGCCGATGTACTTCTCACTATCATTAAACTCCTCGAATACACCACCCACATTACGAAGGGTTGATGCTGTCTTATAGGTGCCTTTTGTTGCTAGATATACACTCTCATTCTCAGGGGTATCTTTGAACACCCATTCCGCTATAGACTCCGCACTGGATGAAGCTTTCGAACCGGGAGATTCTGGTGCAGCTGCAGCTCCAACAACATAGAATGGCAACATCGTAAGTACAAGTAACAAAGAAACGATTCGGCGTAGTCTTTTTTTCAAATTGCTGTTCATCTGCACTCTCATTCCCCTTTTCAGCAAAAGTTTAAGCGCTTTAACTTTTGTGTAATAGCAGTCCCTTGATCTTCGACATCGTCCCTCCTTTACAATACTTCTATATTAAATATAGCTTAAAAACATCAGGGTATTCTCTACATATTTTGTTATCTTAATTCATTTTCTACATATATAACTATCATATTGATATTTACATAAACTATTTTCTATTTATTCCCAAATATGATACCTTTAACGGATGGAGAACTTCTCAGACATAGATTCTGAGAAGTTCTCATTAATGAACGGAATGAACTTAGACCATCCGCTTGAAAGTAAAATAACGCCCCCGTACAGTAATCCAAAGCTACACGCCCTCACCATGCTGCTCTCGCTTACTTCTTCTGGCAGGAATCAGGATCTGAACTGAGGTGCCAATTCCCACTCGGCTAAATATAGTTACGCCATACTCTGAACCATATTGTAGCTTGATACGTTGATCAACATTTCGGATGCCATAACCTGTATTCATATGACCCTTAGGATCGAAAATTTGATCGATACGTTCCTGTCTCATACCAATACCATCATCAATGATGCGAAACAGAATACCATCCATTTCCTTACGGCCAACAATTCGAAGATGAATGTGATCTCCGCACCATGCGTGCTTCAGTACGTTCTCGATAAACGGTTGTAAAATCAGCTTGATCGTCTCATAAGGCCAGATATCTGGATCGATATCGAACAAAACCTCCATGCGGTCGCCATATTTAATTTTCTGAATCTCCAAATATGCGTTTGCCTGTTCAATTTCGGTTGGAACTGGAATCATGGTGCGACCCTCATTTAATGTCAGCCGATAAAACTTTGCTAATTCCAGCACCATCTGCTGCAACTTCTCATTCTGCCCAAACTTCGCTAATCGATTGATAGATGATAGGGTATTATATAGGAAATGAGGGTTGATTTGTGATTGCAATATTTCTAGCTCCGCTTCCTTCTTCTGTAGCTGTGTCAAATATACCTCTTTAATCAATGCTTCGATATTTTCTCCCATATCATTCAACGCGGTAGCAATCTGAGAGAATTCATCCTTACCTCGATATGACATACGTTTATGTAAATCACCTTCCCGATAGGCATTCAGTACATATACGAATTTATTAATCCGAATCGAGAAATATCTGGATATAAATATTCCAATGAAACTAAAAACAACACAACAGATGAGACACATCAAAATAATCAATAGACGTATCTTCATAGCATCTTGTTCAAGGATTGTAGTTGGAACAAGGGCGATCAATTTCCATGATTGGTTGCCAAATGCCTCACTAATCGTCAGGTAATCTTTATTTAGCTCGGCTTCATTGGCATAGTTCTCCGGTAATTCTCCAGATTGGTACAACGTCTCACCAAATTCGTTCTTGACTAGTATGATACTGCCTTTTCCTATCTTCGTATAATTGACACTATCAAATATTTCTGAAATTCCTACATTAATTCTTAGGAACCCAATCTCATTGGGTAGAAGGGGGTTGTATGTATCGATAAATCTACGGAGCAACGAGATACGATTATTGTCTACATCGCGCTCAATCTGCCACCATTTCATCGTTTCACCGTATTTTTCGGTTGGAAACTCTTTGTACCATGATTTATTAGCAATCCGTTTCATATGATAAATTTGATAGATGCTGCTATTCTCTTGGTAGCCCGTAAGCCCAGATAAATTCGAATAGATCTCAGGAATGGATTCATTCTTCAAAAATAACGACATTCCAATCTTCATACCTGTAGATTGGATCGCTACATCAAGCTTCGGAAGTACTTTCTTGGACATCCGATCGTAATTTTCCCAACCTTCTTCGTAACTCCTTAGATTCCGATAGAAATCATAATCACTATATAATTGCGTGGATATACGCGTAATTTCCTCCATTTTATAATCAATATTATCACGAAGTTGTAATAACGTACCTTTAACATTCGTACTCGTGTGTTCGCGTAATGATTCATTGTACATTGAGTGAGAGACAACACCAATCACGGATATAGGGATAATAATGCAAAACATATAGGTCAGCATTAATTTATAACCAATCGGCATATACTTATGTTTTTTTTGCTGCAGTTTCATGGAACATCATCCCCCATCACTTATCACGCTTACGATACTCCATTGGTGTCATACCATACGCCTCTTTGAACTGCCTGCTGAAATAAGGAAGGTAACGGTATCCTACCTTGCTCGCAACTTCATAGATTTTGCTCGTCTGATCCTTCAACAGTTCACAAGCCTGTTCCATTCGAAGCTGAATGAGCACTTCGCTGAACGTTTTCCCGGTTTCTTCTTTGAATAGATACCCCAAATAGTTTGGAGAAAAAGAGAACTGCTGCGCAATATCCTTAAGCGTAAAGTTCTCGCTCATCTTATCCTTCATCATTTGAATGATCTCGCGAATTAATTTATTGTTCACTGAATCTGCTTTACTTCGCAAGTACTCGGATATCTCAAAAGCCTTAAGTACGAGCCAAGAGCGAATATCTTTGATCGTATCAAATTGCAGTAAAATATCTAAACTATGTAATTCCATACCTAAAATATCAAATAGATCCTCACTAACATCCTTCAATTGCTGATCAAGCTTCCATATAATATACATGGCTAGATTATGAATCGTAAATTTGGATCTTAATCTACTTACAGATTGGAACAACTTTTCGATCTCATCATAAATAAGAACTAGCTCGTATTCCTTCATCGCTGTAAACAGCGTTTCCATGCGAGTATCCAGCATACGGGCATCAATCATTCCGGGCTCGCAGCTAACGTTTTCGTACATAATAAGATTACCTTTACCAATAAACATCTTCCCGTCAACGGCTTCCATTGCTTGCCTGTAGGATGTGTGGAGTTGCTCCAAAGCAAGGGTTGGCTTACCTATCCCCACGGTCATTGTGACAAGGAACTTTGCGCGAACCGCAGAGTATATGTCTTCAATAAATGCGTCCATCCCCTGTTCATGAATCAACAATGCGATTCGATAAGACGATACTTTGTAGCAATGAGGCATGCCATGCCTCTGACCTATTTCATTCACTTCATATAGAAAGTCCTTGGACATTTGATGTAAGGATAAATTGTCCTGTTCTTGAAACCAACTGAAATAGTCTAGCTCAAGGACCGCTACACGAACTGGCCACTCCAGCTTATCTAAGCCATATGACTTCACAAGCTTCTGCATTCCAGCTTGACGGCCCCCATCTCCCTCCCACTCCCCTTCAAACAAGCGAATCATTAAATCATTTTTAGCCATAGGGATCAAATGTTGATAAGCTTCTTCAACGTCACGTCGTTTATATTCATCATCCAAATCCTGCTTTACTTTACGAAGTGCAGCAATAAGCTCATTATCATCCATTGGCTTAAGCACGTAGCTGTACGCCTTTAATGATAATGCCTGCTTAACATAGCTGAAATCTTGGTAACCGCTTACAAATATCACACGAATATCCGATTTTTTCTCTATCGCAATCCGGGCTAACTCAAGACCCGACATATTAGGCATATTCACATCGCTAACGATAATATCTATCTCATGTTGTTCCAAAATATCACACGCGGTAAACGCGTTATTCGCCGCCTCTACGACTTCCATCCCAAGCTCGTTCCAAGGAATAAATTGTCTCATACCTTCCAGATCAAGCATCTCATCGTCTACTAATAATACGTTGTACATCAGGTGTAATCCCCCTTTGAAATGCAGTAAAAATATCAATATGAATTCTACTTCCGAATCTATTCCAGTATACCATTCATTATCTTGCCTAACAGTCTTTAAACAAAGAGTCACAAGATTTGAAACGTAAAAACGAAGGTTTGCCTAGTAGCAAACCTTCGTATTACAAATTATTAATTATTATTTCCCTAAATTCTTCTTGTTTTCTGTCCAAACCTTTGTAATGTGATCAAGGAATTTCTGATATCCAACTTTCATGGAATCGTCATGTGCTTTATCCAGAATCGCCAATGCTTCTTCATCTGTCTTCGCATA